>NZ_JBYBHH010000012.1:0-216162 GCF_059025405.1 Pseudomonas sp. 5.2 | reverse complement strand
GCGATAGGGCCAGTTGGAATTGTTTGCGTTATAATCTCGCCCTTTAGCCGCCATCCGCCCACGAGGCCGTTGGCGCATCTCTACCGAAAGAAGAGGCTAATCCCTTGGCATTGACGATTCTTGGCCTGTCCGGCGCCCTTAGCCATGACCCTTCCGCGGCCCTGTACATTGACGGCAAGCTGATTGCCGCCGCCGAAGAAGAGCGCTTCGTGCGTGACAAGCATGCGAAGAACCGCATGCCCTACGAGTCGGCGAAGTTCTGCCTGGAGCAGGCAGGCATCAAGCCATCCGACGTCGACGTGGTAGCCATTCCGTTCGCCCCGATCAGCCTGTTCGGCAAGGCCCGCTGGCACTATGCCAAGCGCTACTGGTATGCCCCGGACCGCGCCCTCGACGCGATCCTGATGGGCAACCGTCGCTACAAGCGCTACCGCAAGAAGATCGTCTGGTGCCTGGAGCAACTGGGCTTCGACCCGAAAAAGGTCAAGATCGAACCGGTCGAGCACCACCTGGCTCACGCCTCCAGCGCCTACCACTGCTCGGGTTTCAAGGAAAAGACCGCGATCCTGGGTATTGACGGTAAGGGCGAGTACGCCACGACCTTCTTCGGCTATGGCGAAAACGGCAAGATCCACAAGATCAAGGAATTCTTCGACCCGGACTCCCTGGGCGGCCTGTATGGAGCGATCACCGAGTTCCTCGGTTTCGAAATGCTCGACGGCGAGTTCAAGGTCATGGGCATGGCGCCGTACGGCGATGCCAGCAAATATGACTTCTCGCGCCTGGCCAGCTTCGAGAACGGCGAACTGGTGATCAACACCGAATACGCCAACGTCATCGGCCTGCGCCGCTATAAAGAGAAGGGCAAGGGTTTCTACTTCTCGCCGAAGCTGATCGAGTGGCTGGGCCCTAAGCGCGAAGGCGACATCGCCGACGAGCCGTACATCCACTACGCCGCCAGCATGCAGGCGCTGTTCGAGAAGCTGGCCCTGCAGATGATCGACCATTACCTGGGCGATACCTTGAAGCAGACCGGCAAGCTGGCCTTCGCCGGCGGCTGCGCGCTGAACGTCAAGCTCAACCAGAAGATCATCGCTCGCCCGGATGTGAAGGAGCTGTTCGTTCAGCCTGCTTCCGGTGATGCCGGTACTGCGGTGGGTGCCGCGGCCTATGTGTCCCATGCCCGCGGCGTGCCGGTCGAGAAGATGGAACACGTCTACCTCGGCCCGTCGTACTCCAACGAGGACGTGATCGCCGCCTGTGCCCGTCACCCGGACCAGCCGAAGTGGCGCAAGCTCGACAACATGCCCGAGCAGATCGCCAAGATCATGGTCGACGGCAACCCGGTGGCCTGGTTCCAGGGCCGCATGGAATTCGGCCCGCGCGCCCTGGGTGGTCGTTCGATCATCGGCTGCCCGAGCGTAGAAGGCGTGGCTGACCGCATCAACCACCAGATCAAGTTCCGCGAGCGCTGGAGACCTTTCTGCCCGTCGATGCTCGACACCGTCGCCCCGCAGATGATCAAGGTCGATCACCCGGCGCCGTTCATGACCTTCACCTTCGAAGTGGCTGAAGAGTGGAAAACCCGCGTACCGGAGGTGGTCCACGAGGACGGCACTTCGCGTGCCCAGGTGCTCAAGCGCGAATACAACCCGCGTTACTACGACATGATGAAGGCGCTGGAAAACCTGACCGGCAACGGCGTGTCGCTGAACACCTCGCTGAACCGCCGGGGTGAACCGATGATCTGCTCGCCGACCGATGCCCTGAACATGTTCTTCGGCTCGGACCTGCAGTACCTGATCATGGAAGACATCCTGGTAGTGAAGGACGGCGCGGCCGCGTATGACCAGCCGCTCTGAACCGCGCATCCTGCAGTTCTGCCATGGCTATGACGGGCCGTTTCTGGACTGTGCCCGTCAGTACGCTAGCCTGTTTCAGGGGCGTGGCTACCAGGTCACCACGGTGTTTCTCACCGGCGCCGCCGACCCGCAGGTCGCGGCCGGCTGCGCGTCGGACGAGGTGCTGTTCCTGGAGTTCAGCTCCAAGGCCGTGCGTGGGCTGAAGCTTGGCGCCATCCGTGCTTTGCGGCGGATTGCGGCTGAGCGCCATTTCAGTTTCTGCATCGCCCACCGGTTCAAGCCGATCTATGTCGCCTTGTTGGGCACTGGCCTGCCGGTGATCGGTGTGCACCACGCCTTTGGCGACTATCAGCGCAAAGGGCGGCGGCTGTTTGCCAACCTGTTCAGCAAGCGCCTGAGCCTGCTCGGCGTTTCCGATGCGGTGCGGGACGACATGCGCCGCTGCCTGCCCGCATGGCCGGCTGAACGTATCCAGACCCTGTACAACCGTATCGACATCGAGGCCCTGCAGGCTGCATTGGTGCCTCGGGACGCAGCGCGCGAGGCACTTGGCCTCGACCCTCAGGCGTGGATCGTCGGCAACGTCGGCCGCCTGCACCCGGACAAAGACCAGGCCACGCTGTTGCGCGGTTTTGCCCAAGCGCTGCCGGGGCTGCCTGCTGGCGCGCGCCTGGCGATACTGGGCAAAGGCCGCCTGGAAGCCGAGCTCAAGGCACTGGCTGCCGAGCTGGGTATCGCCGCGCAAGTGGACTTCCTCGGCCAGGTGCCGGATGCCCGCCGTTATTTCACCGCGTTCGATGTGTTCGCTTTGAGTTCGGACCACGAGCCGTTCGGCATGGTCCTGCTTGAAGCCATGGTGGCGGGCGTACCGGTGCTGGCCACGGCCTGCGGCGGTGCCCGCGAAGTGGTCGAAGGTGTGGGTGTGCTGTTCCCGCTCGGTGACGCTGGGCAGCTGGCCCAAGGCCTGAAGCACATGGCCACGCTGGATGAGCAGCAGCGCGAAGCGTGCGCCGAGCACATGCTGCAACGCCTGCGCCAGCGCTTTTCTGACCCGGCGGTGCGCGAGGCCTTCTGGCAGTTGCCGCAGGTGCGTGCCCTGGTGGCGCAGGCGTGATGCTCAATCATATCCAAGCCTTCCGCGAACGCGGCTGGCAAGTCATCGACGCCAACGCGTATGCCGAAGCCTGGGCACGATTTGGCGGCAGCGTGGCCACGCACCCGCTGGTGGTCGAGCAGTTGGCCGAGCTGGCGCAAATTCCCGTGCGCTACTTGGGTTGGCTGCAAGGCGGCGAGCTGAAGGCAGCGATCCCGACGTGGGGGCGCCACCTGGCGCTGTCCAAGGACGTGCTCAAGCGTGCGGGCAAGAAAGGCCTGTTCGACCTCGGCAACGCCGAGATCATCCTGCCGGCCGCCGCCGATGCTGGCGCGCCACTGCGCCATGCCGCGCGTTACCTGTCCGAGCTGAACCAGGGCCGCTTCACCGGGCTCAAGGCGCAGACCGAGCAGTTGGCCATGGCCCGTGCCCACGAGGACCTGTCGAAAAAGTTTCGCTACAACCAGCGCCGCGAGTTGCGTTTGCTGGAAGAGGCGGGCGGGGTGGTGCGGCCGATCAGTGACTTTGACGCCGGCCAGATTGCCGCCATGTACCGTGACCTGTTCCAGCGTCGCTGGGGCTTCCCGGCCACCGGTGCCGAGCGCATTGACGAGGTGCTCGAGCGTTTGCGCGAGTTGTTGATTGGTTCGGTGCTGTTGCTCGACGACAAGCCCATCGCGATTCAGTTGGTGTATCGCGTCGAGGCGCCCGAGTGGATCAGCGTCGAGTACGTCAATGGCGGTGTCGACCCGGAAACCAAGGCGTTCAGCCCCGGGAGCGTGCTGAGCTTCCTGAATACCCAGGCGGCCTGGGAAGACGCCCGGGCGCGTAACAAACCCCTGCGGTTCTCGTTCGGTCGCGCCGACCGCGAGTACAAGGACCGCTGGTGCAATCCCGTGCCGGTGTTTCAGGCGTGAGCCGCAAGCAGCAGTTGCTCAAGCGCCACCGGCGCAACAAGCGCCTGGGCCTGCTTGCAGGCCTGCTCGTGCTGATCGGGCTGGGTGTATTCAGCTGGTGGTGGCTGCCGCTGTTGTTGCTGCCGCTGGTGTGGGCCGCCCACGAGGCCTGGTTCGCGGACCACCTGTTCTACGCGCCCACCGAGGACTATGCCTACAACTTCGGTGAGCAGGCCCGCGCAGCCTCGGCCAGCCTGCAAAACGGCCTGTTGAAGGCCGACGCAGCGCTGCAAGGCGACGAAACCCTGGTCCTGGAGCTGCGGGTAAAGAGCACCTGGTTGGGGCGGTTTCTCGACCCGCGGGTGGAGCTGTTGGCGGATGAGCTGACGGACCGGCAGGCGTTCGAGCGCGGTGTCGACGGGGTTCGCTTCCTCAACCTGACCGGCCTGGCCGCGCCGCTCCAGGCCGGTACGCTGCGTATGCATGGCCGCCATTGCCGGCTGCAGGGCGAACCGCGCCTGTGGATAACCCCCAGCGTCGAGTTGCAGCGCCGTCGCGTGATGGTCATTGCGCCCCATGCCGATGACGCTGAGCTGGCAGCTTATGGCCTGTACAGCCAAGCCGACGAAACCTGGGTGGTCACCCTGACTGCCGGCGAAATCGAAGCCGAGCACTATCAACAGATGGGCTTGGGCAAAGCCGAGGCGGCGCGCCTCAAAGGCCGTTTGCGTGCCTGGGACAGCATTGCCGTGCCGCGCTGGGCGGGCGTGCCGGAATCGCGCTGTGTGCAGTTGGGCTACTTCTGCCTGCAACTGCCGGCCATGCAGGCCGCGCCGGATGTGCCGGCCGCTTCACGCGAAGCCGACATGGCCGATATCCGCCCGTTCCGCCAGTTCAACCCCTTCGCGCTGCCCGCCGACAGTGATGGTGCGCCGACCTGGCACAACCTGCTGGCCGACCTGCGCGCGTTGCTGGCCATGGCCAAGCCCGAAGTGCTGGTCATGCCGCACCCGCAACTCGACCCGCACCCTGACCATATCTGTGCCCAGGCGGCCGTGCTGGAAGCCTTGCAGGGCCTGGAGTGGCAGCCGCAAACGCTGCTGTGCTACGCCAACCACCTGCATGACAACGACCGCTGGCCGATGGGTGACAGTGGCGACGGTGTGGCCTTGCCGCCGCAACTGAGTGCCGACCAGCCGTGGGCGCCGTGCGCGCTGGTGCTGGGCCTGCCGACCCAACACGACAAGGCCATGGCCCTGGGCATGATGCACGACCTGCAGCCCCCAGCGCCGTTCAAGCGCCGCCTGCGCCGCCTGTTGCAACGCTGGCTGGCCGGGCGCCGGCCGTCGCCCTACGGCGAGAACGAATTCTTCCGCAAGGCCGTGCGCCGACATGAACTGTTCTGGCGGCGTGAGCTGTAGGCGCGCCCCCTGGTTGACCGCGATGGCGCTGAGCGCCCAAGGAACGCAATGAAAGTCTTATTTCTGGTGCAGAAGGAACAGCGGGCGATCCTCGACCGCCTGTACGATGGCGTCGCGGCCAACTGCGAATGTGACCTGCGCTGGCTGACCAGTGAAGACCAGCGTAACCTGCGCCGCTACTTCAAACGTGAAGTGCAGGTGGAGCGTTATGACCGCATCGTGTTCTTCCTGCGCTTCAAGCAGGAGATCCGCCAAGTGGCGTTCATCCAGACGGTGCCTAACCTGGTCATCCTCGAGCACGACGCCTACCAGAACTACATCCCCTGCAAGTACACCGGCAAGTTCAGCGCGCATTACCGCAAGCTGCCGTGGGCGCGGGTGATCAGTTCGGGCTACATGGTCAGTGAGCGCCTGCGCCAGGAAGGCTTCGACGCGGTATTCGTGCCCAAAGGCTACGATGAGCACCTGCTGACCGACCAAGGGCGTGAGCGCGACATCGAACTGGCGTTCGTGGGCAGCACCAACAGCGTTGCCTACAGTGGGCGCAAGGCGCTGCTGGACGAGCTGGGGCGGGTCGAGAACCTGGTAGTGACCCGTACCAAGTCGGGCGAGGACTACTGCAACACGCTCAACCGTATTCGTTACTTCGTCAGTGCCGACGTCGGCATGGGCGAGTACATGATCAAGAACTTCGAAGCCATGGCCTGTGGCTGTGTGTTGCTGGCGTTCGACCAGGGCGCGGAAGAAAACCGCGCCCTGGGCCTGCAAGACATGCACAACGTGGTGTTCTACGACAGCATTCCGACCCTCCAGGAAAAGCTTGGCCGTTTGCGGGCCGACCCTGCGCTGGCACAGCGGATTGCAGAAAATGGCCGCCATCTGGCGGTTTCCCGTTTCAGTTTCGGTGAAGTTGGACGTAGCATCGTCGACCACATGCGCCCTGCGCTCAGGCCTCATCCGCCGTTGTCTGCCTGGCAGCGGCTACGCCTGAAGCTGGGTATTTAAAAAGAGCTTTCGTGCCTACGGAGCGGGCGCTGGAAGTCGATTGTCGCAATGCGGAGGGAGTCCGGTGCGCTTTTCAAATGAGAGTGACGTCACGCTGGTCGTGACAAGTTGTGGGCGGTTCGATCTGCTCAAAGATACCCTTGAGAGTTTCGATCGCTACAACACCGCGCCCATTCGCGAAGTCTTCATCACCGAAGATTCAGGTGACGAGGCCGTGCATGGGGCAGTGCCGGAGCACTGGAAACCGCACTGCACGGTGTTCGTCAACCGGCCAAAACTGGGCCAGCTGCCGTCGATCGACCTGGCTTATAGCCACGTCAAGACGCCCTACATCTTCCACTGCGAGGATGACTGGCATTTCTATCGGCAGGGCTTTGTCGAAGATTCCCGGGCCATCCTGGAGGTCAGCCCCAACCTGCTGCAGGTCTGGCTGCGCAGCCATGCCCACGACCTGGCCGTGCACAGCCCCTACATCCACCTGGGCGATCGCCAGGTGATCGCGGGCGTGCCGTGCTACCCATTGCTGTCCGAGAAGGCCGACTGGCAAGCGTTTTCGCTCAACCCCGGCCTGCGTCGACTGAGCGATTATCAGCGCTGTGCGCCATTTGCCGCCTATGCTGGAGAAAAGGCGCTTTCCCGTCGCTATTCAGAGTTAAATCTGACAGCGGTCACCTTGGAGGGTGATGCAGTATTGCACACAGGATTTGGTAATCACGTGACCTTGCCGGTAGAAGTAGAGCGCAAGGCCAAACGTCGTCAACGTGATCGAATAAAGCTGGCATTGACGCTGGTGGCGGGTGCCGTAATCGGCATGGGTATCACCATTTTTGTTCAATGAAGTCGCAGTCCCACCTGACTTGAGCGGGAGAGGGGCGCTAACCCCATGAACATCGTCAATATGATGTGGGCAGGCGGTTCGCCGTACATGTCCATCCACAAGGTTCATCGACAGGTGCTGTCTCATGCGGGCCCCGATGCCAGGATCAGCAACTGGCTGCTATTAGGCAGCGGGCTTTGCTGTGGGCTCGGTTCGACCCGGGAGTGGCACATGCCACCGCGTGCGCTCAAGGGCCGGAACCTGTGGCGCCTGCTGCGCCCGTGGCTGCGCATGCGGCTGCGCAAGGCGCTGGCCGAGGCCCAGGCCGAAATCGTGCTGCTCGATGGTGTCGGCGTCGCCCGGCTGGTGCTGCCGCTGTTGCAGCAGATTCCCAACGTACGCGCCAAGGTGCTGTTCCATGGCAAGACACGGCTGACGGCAAGCGACATCCGCTTGTTGCGCACGCTGCCCGCCGAGCGCCTGAGCATTGCGGCGGTTTCCCATACGCTTGCCGAAGCCCTTGAACGTGATCTCGGCAGGCCCGTACAGACCCTGCGCATGGCGCTGGACCCACGGGCGTTCGTCGAGCCGCTGTTGAGCCGCGAGCAGGCCCGGCAAGCGCTGGCGTTGCAGCCCGGCAATGGGCAGGTGTTGGGTGCAGTGGGGCGGCTGGTCGAAAGCAAAGGCTTTGAAATGCTGATCGAGGCGTTTGCCAAGGCCGCTATCCACAAGCCTGATCTGCAACTCGCCATCATCGGTGAAGGCCCCTTGCATGCCGTGCTGCAAGCGCGCATCGACGAGTTGGGCCTGGCCGGGCGTGTGCACCTGTGCGGTCACCGTGAAGACCTACAGCAGCTCTACCGCGCGTTTGACTGGCTACTGGTGCCTTCGCGGTCAGAAGGCTTGGGGTTGGTCGTGCAAGAGGCGGTGATGGCCGATGTGCCGGTGGTCTGCAGCGACCTGTTGGTCTTCCGTGAGCAGTTGCTGGACACCGGTGGCTACCTGCCAATTGCTGACCAATCAGCCTGGGCCGCGGCGATAGAGCGCTGCAGCGTGCCCGGCGCCACAGCGCTGGCTGCCCGGCAACGCCAGGCATTGGCGCCGGAGCAGGCCTGGCAGGCTTTCCAGAACGGTTCGCAAAGCCTGCTGCGCGGTTAAGTGTTAGCGGGCCAGCAGGGCGGCCTCGAAGTCGGCGAGGGGGAACCGGTCACCCAGGTTCTCCCGCTGAATGTAGTTCACCATGTGCTGCACGTTGCGCCGAATCATGCGTGCAGACAGCGGCGGGCGCAGGAAGCGCATGTCGGCCACGTCGATCAAGCCCAGGCGCTGGTCGGGGGTGACCACGACATTGCCCAGGTGCAACGAGCGGAAGTAGACACCGCTGCGGTGCAGTTGGCGGATCAACTCGATCAACCGCGGCAGGTAAGTGTCCCAGCTGAAGTCAGCGTCGCGCGACATCTGCAGCAGCGTGCGCCCAGGCAGCGGGCGGTACAGCACCGCCGTTCTGCCGGGCAAGTCAAGCTTGTGCTGGCTGATCACCTCAAGGGTAGGAATGCCCAATTGCGCCAGGCGCGCGGCGTTGTCGACGAAGCGCTGGGAATAGGGGCGCAGCAGCGCAGATGAAATCAGTCGCTTGCGACGAAAAACCTTGAGGAAATTACCATTCTCGAGCAGGTAGACTTTGGCGCCATGGCTGTCTGCCTCTAGCACCTGTGCGCCTAGTGTCAGCTGATCGAATTCGACCTGGGTGAGCCGGGAGCATTGCATGAATAGGGCCTTGTCGTCTGGCGAGCAAAATGACCGGCAATAATGCCGAAAATAATGCGGTAGCACCATGGATGGTGTCTTTGATTCATCGGGGGAAAGGATGTTGTATGAAAAAAACTGGGCGCGCGCCTGGTTAGGATTGGGTCTGGTCTGGTTCTTGGCGGCGATTGCGCTGGCGCCCAGCAATAAGCTGTACCAGCAAGGGCTGGTGCTGTTCTTGTGGTTGCCGACGTTGCTGTTGGCGTGGTCTGCCCGGCAGGTGCTGGCTGAGGCTTGGCGGCGCCAGCCGGCGTTGTGGGCGAGCGTGCTGCTGTTGCTGGCCTGGAGCGGGATCAGTTTGGCCTGGTCGCCGTCAGAGGAACCCGGGCGCGAAATCAAGCGGCTGATTTATATCCTGGTGTTTCTGATGGCATTCCCGCTGTTGGCGCAGCGTGGTCAGCGGCGAATTCGCCACTTGTTGGCGTTTGGCAGCGGCTTGCTGGGCCTCGCCGCGCTGATCTCGATCATCAACTTCTATGGTGTGCAGGGCAACCCGCTGCCGGTACGGCTGGGGGGGATCGGCGAGATTTCGCACCCGATCCTGGGCGCTTATGTGATTGGCGCTGCCGCGCTGATGCTGCTTTACCAACCGCCGCGTCATCGCGGCCTGCAGTTGGCCTGGCTGGTGGCGCTGGCCTGCCTGGGGGCCTTCGCGGTGCTTAGCCAGAGCCGTGGCGCGGTGCTGGCCCTGGTCATCACTGTGGTGCTGGCGCCGCTGTGGTTCCGCGACCGCCACAGCCGGCTGTTCGCCATCCTCGCCATGATCGCCACCGCTGCGGCCTTCTACACCCTGTTCAGCCTGATCGCCGAGCGCGGCTCATCGTACCGCCCGGAGATTTTCCATGCGGTGCTGAACATGATCGCCGCCCACCCTTGGACTGGGCTGGGGCTGGGCGCGGCGTACGATGTGAACGCCGTTGGCCTGCACTTCGACCATACCCACAACATGTTCACCCACGTTGCCGTGGAAATGGGCCTGCCCGGCATGCTGCTGTGGGTGGCCGTGTGGCTGTACACCCTGGCTGAAATTGTCCGGGCACGCGGCACGCTGTTCGGCAAGATCCTGCTGTGCTTCTGGGTTTACTCGACCCTGGCCATGCAGTTCGATGCCGCCAGCCTCACCGGTACGCCGCGTGCAGAGTGGTTCATCAGCTGGCTGCCGGTCGGCCTGGCCATGATGTTGCCTTGGGGGCGTGCCGAAAATGACGCCTGTGGTAAAATTTCCGGTTCAACCTGAACAGCGAGCTCGATGATGGCCGAAACACCGCGAACCGCGGAGCATACCTCCAGCCTGAAGATCTACTTCCGGCTGCTGAGCTACGTGAAACCCTATGCCGGCATTTTCCTGCTGAGCATCGTCGGTTTCGTGATCTTCGCCTCGACCCAGCCGATGCTGGCCGGGATCCTCAAGTATTTCGTCGATGGCCTGAGCAATCCGCAAGCGGTGTTGTTCCCTACCGTGCCTTACCTGCGCGACCTGCAGCTGCTGCAGGCGGTGCCGCTGCTGATCATCCTGATCGCGGCCTGGCAGGGGTTGGGCTCGTTTCTGGGCAACTACTTCCTGGCCAAGGTTTCCCTGTGCCTGGTGCATGACCTGCGTGTGGAGTTGTTCAACAAGTTGCTGGTGTTGCCCAACCGCTACTTCGACAACCACAACTCGGGGCACCTGATCTCGCGCATCACCTTCAACGTGACCATGGTCACCGGCGCTGCGACCGACGCGATCAAGGTCGTGATCCGCGAAGGCCTGACGGTGGTCTTCCTGTTCGCCTACCTGCTGTGGATGAACTGGCACCTGACCTTGGTGATGGTTGCCATCCTGCCGGTGATTGCGGTGATGGTCAGCGTTGCCAGCAAGAAATTCCGCAAGCAGAGCAAGAAGATCCAGGTGGCCATGGGCGATGTGACCCACGTCGCCTCCGAGACCATCCAGGGCTATCGCGTGGTGCGCAGCTTCGGCGGCGAGGCTTACGAACAGCAGCGTTTTGGCCGCGCGAGCCAAAGCAACACCGACAAGCAACTGCGCATGACCAAGACCGGCTCGCTGTACACGCCGATGCTGCAGTTGGTGATCTACACCGCCATGGCGGCCTTGATGTTCCTGGTGCTGTACCTCCGTGGTGACTCGACCGCCGGTGACCTGGTGGCCTACATCACCGCGGCTGGTCTGCTGCCGAAACCGATCCGCCAGCTGTCCGAAGTCAGCTCGACCATCCAGAAGGGCCTCGCCGGCGCAGAAAGCATCTTCGAACAGCTCGACGAAGAGCCCGAGGTAGACACGGGCACCCTTGAGAAGGCGCAGGTAGAAGGCCGTCTGGAAGTGCGTAACCTCAGCTTCACCTACCCCGGCACCGACCGTGAGGTGCTGAGCGATATCAGCTTTGTTGCTGAACCGGGGCAGATGATTGCCTTGGTAGGCCGCTCCGGCAGCGGCAAGTCGACCCTGGCGGCGTTGATTCCGCGCTTCTATCACCACGACAAAGGGCAGATTCTGCTCGATGGCGAGGAGATCGAGAACTATCGCCTGCGCAATTTGCGTCGCCATGTGTCCCAGGTCACCCAGCACGTCACCTTGTTCAACGACACGGTCGCCAACAACATCGCCTACGGCGACCTGGCCGGTGCACCGCGCGAGGACATCGAGGCGGCGGCTGCCGATGCCTATGCCAAGGAGTTCGTCGACAAGCTGCCGAAAGGCTTCGATACCGAGGTTGGCGAGAACGGCGTGTTGCTGTCCGGCGGCCAGCGCCAGCGCCTGGCGATTGCCCGCGCGTTGCTCAAGGACGCGCCACTGCTGATCCTCGACGAGGCGACCTCGGCGCTGGATACCGAGTCCGAGCGGCATATCCAGGCCGCACTGGATCACGTGATGGAAGGGCGGACCACCTTGGTCATCGCCCACCGCCTGTCGACCATCGAGAAGGCCGACCTGATTCTGGTGATGGACCAGGGCCGCTTAGTAGAGCGCGGTACCCATGCCGAGTTGCTTCAGGCGAATGGCCATTATGCCCGCCTGCATGCGATGGGCCTGGATGAGCCGGCCAAGGCCGATATCACCTGAACCTCGTTGATCGGGGCCTCGCCGGCCCCGATTGTCACCGGAATTTTCATGGGCCCGATCTGGCCATAAAGCCGTCGCTTACCCTGTGCTAATATCCTGCCCCTGTTCATTATTTTCATATGGGTTGCCCATGAAGTTGTCCATGCCGCGTTTCGATCAAGCCCCGGTACTGGTGGTCGGCGATGTCATGCTCGACCGCTACTGGCATGGCGGTACTTCGCGTATCTCGCCTGAAGCGCCAGTCCCGGTGGTCAAGGTCGATCAGATCGAGGATCGCCCCGGCGGCGCGGCCAACGTTGCCTTGAACATCGCCGCCCTGGGCGCACCGGCGTCGCTGATCGGTGTCACCGGCCAGGACGAGGCCGCCGACAGCCTGGCCAACAGCCTGCAAGCTGCAGGCGTGCGCTCGGTGTTCCAACGCATCGCGCACCAGCCGACCATCGTCAAGTTGCGGGTCATGAGCCGCCACCAGCAGCTGCTGCGTATCGACTTCGAAGAACCGTTCGCCACCGATCCGCTGTCGTTGGGCGCGGAGGTCGACAGCCTGCTCGATGGCGTCAAGGTGCTGGTGTTGTCCGACTACGGCAAAGGTGCGTTGAAAAACCACCAGAGCCTGATCCAGGCCGCACGCGCCAAGGGTATTCCGGTGTTGGCCGACCCCAAGGGCAAGGATTTTTCCATCTACCGCGGTGCCAGCCTGATTACCCCGAACCTCAGCGAGTTCGAAGCCATCGTCGGCCGTTGCGCCGATGAGGCGGAGCTGGTCGCCAAGGGCCTGCAGCTGCTGCTGGACCTCGACCTGGGCGCCTTGCTGGTCACCCGTGGCGAGCATGGCATGACCCTGCTGCGTACCGGCCAACCCGCATTGCACTTGCCGGCCCGGGCGCGTGAAGTGTTCGATGTGACCGGTGCCGGCGATACCGTGATCTCTACCCTGGCGGCAGCCATCGCGGCCGGTGAAGAACTGCCACACGCGGTTGCCTTGGCCAATCTGGCTGCGGGCATCGTGGTGGGCAAACTGGGCACGGCGGCAATCAGCGCGCCTGAGCTGCGCCGGGCGATCCAGCGCGAAGAAGGTTCCGAGCGCGGTGTGCTGGGCCTGGAGCAACTGTTGCTGGCGATTGATGATGCGCGTGCGCACAACGAGAAAATCGTCTTCACCAACGGCTGCTTCGATATTCTGCATGCCGGCCACGTCACCTACCTGGAGCAGGCGCGGGCCCAGGGCGATCGGCTGATCGTCGCGGTCAACGACGATGCGTCGGTCAGCCGCCTTAAAGGCCCAGGCCGCCCGATCAACAGCGTCGACCGCCGCATGGCGGTACTGGCGGGGCTAGGGGCGGTGGATTGGGTGATCAGCTTCCCGGAAGGTACGCCGGAAAACCTGCTGAGCCAGGTGAAGCCGGATGTGCTGGTCAAAGGCGGCGACTATGGTATCGACCAGGTGGTCGGCGCCGATATCGTCAAGGCCTATGGCGGGACCGTGAAGGTGCTCGGGCTGGTTGAAAACAGCTCGACCACGGCGATTGTCGAGAAGATCCGCAAGCATTGATGTACCTGCGCACTGCGCGCTTGTTGTACCTGCACAATGCGCGGTCATTGTAGGAGCAGCCTTGTGCTGCGAAGAGGCCGGTGACAGCACCCTCAATCTATGGTGCTTTCACCGGCCTCTTTGCAGCACAAGGCTGCTCCTACAGGGCGCGCGCGTGAATTTATTTGTTCAGCGAGGTCCGCGCCCGCGCTAGCAGCGCCCGTGCCTTGTCGCCAAACCGCTGCAGGTGTGAAGCCCGACCTGGCTTGGCCTCCACCAAGCCCTGCTGCTTCACCCAATCCCGCCAGCGAATTCGCTCATCGGTGACCACCCAGCCTTCTTGCCGGGCAAAGCTCTCTGCCAGGTAAAGCCCGCGTGTGCTCGCCGGCACCAGCTCGTCCTTTTTCAGCGTATAGAGCTCGGCCAACGGTCGGCCTTCTTCCAATGGCATCAGGTACAGGTCTGGGCGCTTGCGATTCAGCCGGGCCACCAATTGGTCACCTTCCAGGCGTTCGTCGACATGGAACAAGCTGAGTTTTTTGGCGTCCTTGGGTACCTGCAGGCGCATGTCATAGATCAGCTGCAACGAGGCGGTCGGCAGGTGCACGTAAGCCCGCGGCCGCTCCAGCAGCATCAGCTTGCCGCAATGCACCGGCCGTGCCGCGCCAGACTCCGGCGTCAGCACAAAAGGCAGCGCTTCGCGGTAGTGCAGTGCGGCGGCGTAGGGCGCCGGTAGCCAGGTGTCGTTGAAGCGCCCGCCCAGCCAGCCTTCCGGTGTTTCCAGCAAGCACTCCTCGGCCACTTCCTGGACGGCGGTGTGCAGCGGCAAGTTGAGCTCTTGAGCGGGGACGTAGCCTGAAATCAGCTTCAGCACCACGTCGCCACGGTCCTGGCGCCGCTGGCGCACCAGTACCCAGTAATCACGGTTTTGCCAATGCAGGGTCAGGCGTACCGAAACGCCCAGGTTGGCCAGCTCGGCCACGAAACGCTGAGTGTCGGGCAATTGGATGGCCCTGCGCCGCTGTTGGGTCTGGGCGAAGTTCAGCGGCATGCCGATGCTCTGGTAGACCAGGCCTTCGGCAGTTGCCTCGACATGCAGCGGCAGTGTCTTGAAGTTGCTCGGGTTCTTGCGGATCAGCGTACGCGGCACGAGGTTCCTCCTCCTGTCGGACGCCCGCGAGGGCGGCTCAATGCTGGCCCAGAATTCGGGCCACGGTGGCCACGTTATGGGCCAGGTGCAAGGGATTGATGGTGCCGACGATAGCACTGCTGACCCCCGGGTGGGAGAACAGCAGCTCGAAACTGGCCTGCACCGGGTCAACCCCAGGCGCCAGGCAGATATGCCCGCTGGCCAAGGCTTTTTTAACCAGAATCGCCTTGCCGTGCTCGGCAGCGTAGTCCAGCACCGGGCGTTCTGCCTGCTCGTTCAGGTTGTAGGTGACCATGGCGCAGTCGCCCTGTTCCAGGGCTTTGAGGCCGCCAGCGACGGTCTTGCCGGACAGCCCGTAGCCGAGGATCTTGCCTTCCTGCTTGAGGGCGGCCAGTGTCTGGTAGACCTCTTGCTGTTCGAGGATGGCCAAGTCATTGCCGTCGGAATGCACCAACACCAGTTCGATGTGGTCGGTTTCCAGCAGGCGCAGGCTGCGTTCGACCGAGCGGCGGGTATGGGCGGCGCTGAAGTCGAAGTGGGAGAGCCCGTTGTCGAATTCTTCGCCGACCTTGCTGACGATCACCCACTCATCACGCTGGCCGCGCAGCAGCGGGCCAAGGCGCTCTTCGCTGCGGCCATAGGCCGGGGCGGTGTCGATCAGGTTGATCCCCAGTTCGCGCGCCTGGGCCAGCAGCATGCGGGCCTCGTCATCGCCGGGGATGGTGAAACCGGTCGGGTACTTCACGCCTTGGTCGCGGCCCAACTTGACCGTGCCCAGGCCCAGGGGCGAAACGGTGAGGCCGGTGCTGCCCAGGGGGCGATGGAAGTCGTGCAGGGTCGGCAGGCTCATGGCAGCAGTTGCTCCCAAGCAGGTACGCCCAGCGCAGGGCGTGGCAGGCCAGAGAGATCGGCTTGGGCACTGGGGCGTATGCCATCGCGCTCAAGCTTGGCGATTACCCGGTCGCTGAAGTCCGGGGCCAGCGCCAACTTGGTCGGCCAGCCCACCAGCAGGCGTTGCTGGTCGGCAATAAACGCGTTGTCCGGGCGTACCAGGCCCGACTGTGCCGGTTCGGCGCGGTCGACGCGCAATGTCGCCCAGCGAATCTGGCTTTGGTCGACCCACGGCAGCAGGTTGCCGATTTCCTTTTGCGCCGCGGCAATCTGCGCGGCAGGCTCACGCGCTACGCCATCGGCCTCGGCCAGGTCGCCGCCGAGGTACCAGACCCACTGGCCATCCGCCGCCGGGTGGGTGGTAATGGTGACCCGTGGCTTGGGCCCGCCGCCCAGGCAGTGTGCATACAGTGGCTTGAGGTTCGGCCCCTTGGCCATGACCATGTGCAACGGGCGACGTTGCATGGCCGGCTGGCTCAGGCCCAAGGCGTGCAGCACGTCTTCGGTGCCGGCGCCGGCGCTGAGCACGATACGTTGCGCACGGATTTCACGGTCGTCCACGCGCAGGCCAACCAGCTCGTCGCCTTCACGCAGGGGTTCGATGCGTTCGCCGGCGAGCAGGCTGTCGCCGGCCAGTTCGGCCAGGTTGGCCAGCAGGCTGGGCACGTCGATGACCAGCTCGGCCAGGCGATAGACCTTGCCCTTGAAGTCGCGGTCCTGCAGGGCAGGCGGCAGTTGCTCACCCTTGACCTGATCGACGCGGCCGCGCACGGCCTTGCTGGCGAAGAAGCTGGTGAGGTTACCGGCCAGGGTGCCGGGGGACCAGAGGTAGTGCGCGTCGGACAGCAGGCGCGTCTTGCCTAGCGGCAGCTCGCCATCGCCCGCCAAGGCCTCGCGCCAGCGTCGCGGCATGTCGGCGATCGCTTCCGAGGCGCCGGTCAGGGCGCCGTGCAGGGCGTACTTGGTGCCGCCGTGGATGATGCCCTGGGACTTGATGGTCTGCTCGCCACCCAGGCTGGCGCGTTCCACCAGCACGGTCGAATAGCCCTGGCGGCGCAACCGGGCATTGAGCCAGAGGCCTGCGACCCCGGCGCCGACGATCAGCACGTCAGTGGAAATGGCGGTTGGCATGGCGGTACCTCGAAGACTGGGACAGCTGGCAAGTATACAGCCCGCATCAATGCCCGGCAGTTTTCGAAAACAGCTGAATCACAACCACCCCGCCAACGATCATCGCCATGCCCAGCATTGCGGGCACATCCAGCTTCTGCCCGTAGATCACCAGCGCTGCCACACTGATCAGCACAATCCCCAGCCCCGACCAGATGGCATAAGCGATACCCACCGGAATGCTGCGCACCACCAGGGTCAGCATCCAGAAGGCAATGCCATAACCGACCACCATCAACAGCAATGGCAACGGCGTGCTCAGGCCCTTCACTGCTTTCATGGAGGCAGTGGCGATGACTTCGGCGCAGATGGCAATAGCGAGGTAGGTGTAGGCGTTCATGGCAATTCTCCTGTGACTGGTCGGGCATTCTAGACGCCGCCTGGATGCGGTAAAGTCATTACCCATCACCATGGGAGATAGGTTGATGGCGGATCACTGGAACCTCGACCAACTGCGCACCTTCGTCCGCGTCGTCGAGCTGCGCTCGTTCTCCGCCGTTGCCCGTGAGCAGCGCAAGGCGCAGTCGGCAATCAGCACTGCAATCGCCATGCTTGAAGCCGACCTGGGCGTGACCCTGTTCGACCGCAGCAGCGGCCGCCAGCCTAAGTTGACCGAAAACGGTACCGCGCTGTTGGAGGACGCCCGCGAGCTGCTGCGCCAATGCGAGCGCCTCGACGGCCGTGCCCTGGCCCTGATGCGTGGGCAGGAAGCCCTGCTGCGTGTCGCCCAGGACGAGGCCATGCCCTATCAACCGGTGATCGACAGCCTCGATGAACTGGCCAGCCGCTACCCGTACCTGGAAGTGCAACTGGCCAGCGGCGCCCAGGGCGATGTGGCGCGCAAGTTGGTGGAGCGGCGTGCTGACCTTGGCCTGTTCTTTCATCACGAAAGCATGCCTGCATCGCTGGAGCGTCGTGCCTTGGGCAGTGTGGAAATGGTCACGGTGTGCGCGGTCGGCCATCCACTGGCGCAGCAGGCCAAGGTCAACCGCCAGCAATTGGCGCGCCATCGCCAGCTATTGATCGCCCCGCAACAGAGTGGCTACCCCGGGGGCGAGGCGATCAGCCCGCAGATCTGGCGTGCCGACAGCTTCTACGCCATGGCCGAGCTGCTGATGCGTGGCCTGGGCTGGGCGTGGTTGCCCCGGCACGTGGTGCAGTACCCCACTTACCAGGCGCACATGGTCGAGCTCGCCAGCGAGTGGCGGCCACCGGCACTGGTCGTAGAACTGGCTTGGCGCCGTGACGAGCCACTGGGGCCTGCCGCGCAATGGCTGGCCGAGCGCTTTGCGGTGCACCTGCGCGCGATCGGGTAAACTTCGCCGCCATGAACAGAACTCTTTATACCTTGCTGTTTCACCTGGGCCTGCCACTGGTTGCGCTGCGCCTGTTCCTGCGGGCGCGCAAGGCACCGGCCTACGGCCAGCGCATCGGCGAGCGCTTTGCCTTCGGCCTACCGCCCATGCGCCAGGGCGGCATCTGGGTGCATGCGGTGTCGGTGGGCGAAAGCATTGCCGCCGCGCCCATGGTGCGGGCGCTGCTGAAGGCCTACCCAGGCCTGCCGATCACGCTTACCTGCATGACCCCGACCGGCTCGGAGCGCATTCGTGCGATGTTCGCCGATGAACCGCGTGTGCAGCATTGCTACCTGCCCTACGACCTGCCGTGGGCGGCCGGGCGTTTTCTCGACCATGTGCAGCCGAAGCTGGGCATCATCATGGAAACCGAACTGTGGCCTAACCACATTCACCAGTGTGCCAAGCGTGGCATCCCGGTGGCGCTGGCCAATGCGCGGTTGTCCGAGCGCTCGGCCCGTGGTTATGGGCGTTTTGCCAAGTTGACCCGGCCGATGCTCGCCGAGATGAACCTGATCGCGGTACAGACCGAAACCGAAGCGCAGCGCTTTCGCGACCTGGGCGCGCGCCCTGAATGCGTGCAGGTGACCGGTTCGATCAAGTTCGACCTGAAGGTCGATGACCAGTTGCTGCCGCGCGCCAAGGCGCTGCGCGAGCAATGGGGCGCCAGCCAGCGCCCGGTATGGATTGCCGCCAGCACCCATGAAGGTGAAGACGCGCTGATCCTGCAGGCACATCAGAAGCTGCTGCAGGTGCACGGCGATGCGCTGCTGATCCTGGTGCCACGCCACCCGGAGCGGTTCGATGCAGTGCATGCCCAGTGCAGCGAACAGTTCACCACCGTGCGCCGCTCTGCCGGCACCCCGGTCGATGACCAGGCCCGCGTGCTGCTTGGCGACACCATGGGCGAGTTGCTGTTCCTCTACGCCCTGGCCGACATCGCCTTCGTCGGCGGCAGCCTGGTCGCCACTGGCGGCCACAACCCGCTCGAGCCCGCAGCACTGGCTTTGCCGGTGCTCATGGGGCCGCATGTGTTCAACTTCCTGGAGATCAGCGCGATGCTGAAGGACGCCGGGGCGTTGCAGCAGATCGAAGATGCCGACGGGCTGGCCGAGGCGGTGCGGCGGTTGATCGAGTTGCCGCAGGATCGCCAGCGCATGGGCGAGGCGGGCAGGGCGGTGATGCGGGCAAACCAGGGCGCCTTGCAGCGGTTGCTGGATGGTCTTGGTGCGATTATCCGCTGAGATAGGCGATTGCTTTTTCGCGGGTAAACCCGCTCCCACAGGGTTGGTGCTTTCCTTGCGAGCTGCACGAAACCTGTGGGAGCGGGTTTACCCGCGAATGGCGCGACATCTATCTCAGGGCCTGCGCTCGAAGTTCTTCGCCGCCGCCGCCGCCAGGTCCGGTGGCAGGAAGTCCTTGTCCGGGTTGTAGTCCGGCTTCAGGTAGCGCCCGAGGTCTTGCAGGTCTTGCGGGCTCAGGGTTCCCGCCGCCTGCTTCAGGCTCAGGTTGTCGAGAATGTAGTCATAGCGGCTGTTGTTGTAATCACGCACCGAGGTGTACAGCTGGCGCTGGGCGTCGAGCACGTCGACGATGTTGCGGGTACCGACCTGGTAGCCGATTTCGGTGGCTTCGAGCGCGCTCTGGTTGGAAATGATCGACTGTTTGCGTGCCTGCACCTGTTCCACATCGGTGTTCACCGCGCGGTGCAGGTTGCGGGTGTTTTCCACCACCTGGCGGCGCAGGCTTTCGCGCTGTTGCTCGCTCTGGCTCAGGCGCTGGTAGGCCTCGCGCACTTGCGAGCTGGTCAGGCCGCCACTGTAGATGGGGATGTTCAGTTGCAGGCCGATACTGGTCTGTTCCACATCGCTGCCATAACGCACGTTTGGCTGCGCGGGCGAGTTGGTGAAGCCCAGGCTGTCGTTATCGCCTTTCTGGTATTTGGCGACCGCATCCACGGTTGGGGCATGGCCGGCCTTGCGCTGGCGCAGGGTTTCTTCGGCGGCATCGACGGCATAGTTGGTCGCCAGCAGGTTGAGATTCTGGCGGGCGGCGGTTTCTACCCAGGACTTGGCGTCATTGGGCGTAGGCACCTGGATCGGCAAGGTGTGGACCACACCCTGGATCGACGAGTACTCGCGGTTGGTCAACGTCACCAGCGCCTCGAAGGCATCCTGCACCTGGCGTTCGGCGATGATCCGGTTGGCCCGGGCCGTGTCGTAGCTGGCCTGGGACTGCAAGACGTCGGTCTTGTCGGAAAGGCCCACGTCGAAACGTTCGTTGGACTGATCGAGCTGGCGCTTGAAGGCGGATTCCTCGGCCTTGGTCGCGGCCAGGTTGTCCTGGGCCCGGAGCACCGCAAAGTAGCTTTGCGCGGTCTGCAGGATCAGGTTCTGCTCAGTGGCAGACAATTCCAGCGCCGCCTGTTCGTTGACCGCCTCGGCCGCCTGCAACTGGAACCAGCGGTCGGCACGGAACACCGGCTGCGCCAGGGTGGCGCTCCAGGAGTTGCCGCTGCGGTTGGCGGTGAGGGACGGCTCGTCGAGCTTGGTGCGGGTGTTCATCATCTCGGCACCGGCCGACAGGTTCGGCAGCAGGCCGGCGCGGGCCTGTGGGACGACTTCGCGGCGGGCGCCATAATCGGCGCGGGCTGCCGCAAGATCGGCGTTGTTGTCGACCGCTTCCTGGTAGACGCTGACCAGGTCGGTTTTAACCGTCATGGGCATTTCTGCTGCCCAGGCCATTCCGTTGGACGCACAAGACACGGCTATCGCCAGTGAGAGTTTGCGCAGCATAGAGGCAATCCTTGTACGAAATATAATTACTGAACTGTTGAGTATCGAGCGATGGGCCAGTGTAGTGCCATGCGCCCCCGGCAACAATCGCCCAGTGCGCCTTTCATCATCACCCGTATTTACCCGCTTGGCTTTGCCGACCACTCCAGTCTAGACTGCGCATGTTCTTGTCGGGGTGCCTTGAAGCAAAGGCTGAGATCGCAAAGTTGCGGATCCCGTTGAACCTGATCAGGTTAGCGCCTGCGTAGGGAACAAGATTGCTCGCCTTCCCGGGGAGCCTCTTGTGCCAGGTCCGGGAATGTCTCAGCTGCAAGCAGCTTACGGCACCCCCATGTATCTGGCACTGCACACCCGTAAAGGGGTGCGTCCGCGTCTTTCAGGTTCTCCCCGACATTCCATCCGCTAGGAAGCTGTCTGGAGAGCCCGTGATGAGCAAACAAGAAAAAACGATCAACCTCAGCGAATCGGCACAAGTCGATCAGCAGTCCGTGCAACCGTTCCCCCGTTCGCGCAAGGTCTATGTCGAAGGCTCCCGCCCGGACATCCGCGTGCCCATGCGCGAAATCAGCCTGCACGACACCCCTACCGATTTCGGCGGCGAGACCAACGCCCCGGTGCTGGTCTACGACACTTCCGGCCCCTACACCGACCCTAACGTCATCATCGACGTGCGCAAAGGCCTGACCGACGTGCGTTCGGCCTGGATCGACGCGCGTGGCGACACCGAGCGCCTGGGCGGCTTGAGTTCCGACTTCGGCCAACAGCGGCTTAACGATGCAGAGCTGGCCAAGCTGCGCTTCAACCACGTGCGCAACCCGCGCCGCGCCAAGGCGGGCGTCAACGTCTCGCAGATGCACTATGCCCGCCAGGGCATCATCACCGCCGAGATGGAATACGTTGCCATCCGCGAGAACATGAAGCTGCAGGAAGCCCGCGCCGCAGGCCTGCTTGACCAGCAGCACGCGGGCCACAGCTTCGGCGCCAACATCCCGAAAGAAATCACCCCCGAGTTCGTCCGCGAAGAAATCGCCCGCGGCCGCGCGATCATCCCTGCCAACATCAACCACACCGAGTTGGAGCCGATGATCATCGGCCGCAACTTCCTGGTGAAGATCAACGGCAACATCGGCAACAGCGCCCTGGGCTCCTCGATCGAGGAAGAAGTGGCCAAGCTGACCTGGGGGATTCGCTGGGGTTCGGACACGGTCATGGACCTGTCCACCGGCAAGCACATTCACGAAACCCGCGAGTGGATCATCCGTAACTCGCCCGTGCCGATCGGTACCGTGCCGATCTACCAGGCCCTGGAAAAAGTCGGCGGTGTCGCTGAAGACCTGACCTGGGAGCTGTTCCGCGACACCCTGATCGAGCAGGCCGAGCAGGGCGTGGACTACTTCACCATCCACGCCGGTGTGCTGCTGCGCTATGTGCCGCTGACCGCCAAGCGCGTTACCGGCATCGTCAGCCGGGGCGGTTCGATCATGGCCAAGTGGTGCCTGGCGCATCACCAGGAAAACTTCCTGTACACCCACTTCGACGAAATCTGCGAAATCATGAAGGCCTACGACGTCAGCTTCTCGCTGGGCGACGGCCTGCGTCCGGGCTCGATTGCCGACGCCAACGATGCTGCGCAGTTCGGTGAGCTGGAAACCCTCGGCGAGCTGACCAAGATCGCCTGGAAGCACGACGTGCAGTGCATGATCGAAGGCCCGGGCCATGTGCCGATGCAATTGATCAAGGAGAACATGGACAAGCAGCTCGAATGCTGCGACGAGGCGCCGTTCTACACCCTTGGCCCGCTGACCACCGACATTGCGCCGGGTTACGACCACATCACCTCCGGTATCGGCGCGGCGATGATCGGCTGGTTCGGGTGCGCCATGCTGTGCTACGTGACGCCCAAGGAACACCTGGGCCTGCCGAACAAGGATGACGTCAAGACCGGCATCATCACCTACAAGATCGCCGCCCATGCCGCCGACCTTGCCAAAGGCCACCCGGGCGCGCAGGTTCGTGACAACGCCTTGTCCAAGGCGCGTTTCGAGTTCCGCTGGGAAGACCAGTTCAACCTTGGCCTCGACCCGGACACCGCCCGCGCGTACCACGACGAAACCTTGCCTAAGGAATCGGCCAAGGTCGCGCACTTCTGCTCGATGTGCGGGCCGAAGTTCTGCTCGATGAAAATCACCCAGGAAGTGCGTGAGTACGCCGCCAAGATCGAAGCCGTGGACGTGACGGTTGAAGAAGGCATGCGTGAGCAGGCCGAGCGGTTCCGCCAGGAAGGCAGCCAGTTGTACAAAAAAGTGTAAGGCAATCCGTCACCACCGTGGGAGCGGGCTTGCCCCGCGAAAGCGTCAGCTGGGCCAGCGCGATTGGCAGGCCAGACGCCTTCGCGGGGCAAGCCCGCTCCCACCGTTGGATGCCTGTTCATCCCAATCTTTGCGGCGATCACAACAATGACTACCCCCAGCCATTTTTCCCCGGACCACCCGGTCCCCACCAGCCAACGCATCTTCGGCTTCGGCGACCTGTTCTCTCTGTGGTTCTCCCTCGGCATCGGCTTGATGGTGCTGCAGGTCGGCGCCATGCTCGCCCCAGGCATGGGCCTTGCCAGCGCGGTGCTGGCCATCGCCCTTGGCACCGGTGTGGGCGTGCTGTTACTCGGGGCGGCGGGTGTCATCGGCAGCGACACCGGCCTGTCGGCCATGGGCACCCTGCGGCTCAGCCTGGGCAGCCATGGCGCCCGCTTGCCGGCAGTGCTCAACCTGCTGCAACTGGTGGGTTGGGGGGCGTTCGAGATCATTGTCATGCGCGACGCGGCCAGCCTGCTCGGCGCGCGTACCTTCGGTGAAGGCAGTGCGTGGAACAGCCCTATGCTCTGGACCCTGTGCTTCGGCGCCCTGGCGACCCTGCTTGCAGTCAGCGGGCCGCTGGCGTTCGTGCGCAAGGTGTTGCGCACGTGGGGCATCTGGGTGCTGTTGGGCGCATGCCTGTGGCTGACCTGGAACCTGTTCGCCAAAGCCGACCTGGCCGACCTGTGGCAGCGCGCCGGTGACGGCTCGATGTCGCTGGCCGTCGGCTTCGACATCGTCATCGCCATGCCGCTGTCGTGGTTGCCGCTGATCGCCGACTACTCGCGGTTCGCCCGCAGCGGCAAGCGTGTGTTCGGCGGTACCGTGCTGGGCTACTTCATCGGCAATACCTGGCTGATGAGCCTGGGCGTCGCTTACACCCTGGCCTTTGCCCCCAGCGGCGAAGCCAATGCCTTGCTGCTGGCCCTGGCAGGTGCTGGGCTGGGTATCCCGTTGCTGTTGATTCTGCTGGACGAGTCGGAAAAAGCCTTTGCCGACATCCATTCGGCCGCCGTTTCCACCGGCGTGCTGGTACGCCTGAAAGTCGAGCACCTGGCGTTGGCCATTGGTGTGCTGTGCACCCTGATCGCGCTGTTCGCGCCACTGGCCCAGTACGAAAACTTCTTGCTGCTGATCGGTTCGGTATTTGCGCCGCTGTTCGGCGTGGTGCTGATGGACCACTACGTGATCCGTCACCGCCGCCTGCCGTCACAGGTCGATGGCTTGCACTGGCAGGCGTTGCTGGCCTGGGCCGTGGGTGTGGCGGCTTATCACCTGATTGCCGCGCAAGCACCGGACCTGGGCGCAACCCTGCCGGCGCTAGTGCTAGCAGGTGTGCTGCATGCGCTACTGAGCTTCAGCCGCGGCCGGGAAACAGCTCGGGCTTGATCACGCCGTTCAGGCGCGGGTAGGGGATCTTCAGCTCGACGTGGCCCATGGAGTAGGGCGCGATGGCATAGACCTCATACTTGACCACCACCGCGCCGTACGTCAGGGCGATGTGCGGCGACCGCTTGAAGGGCCAGGTCTTGACGAAGTCGGCGTCCTTGTCCATGCCGACGCTGATCATCCACGCGCGGTGCGACTCTTCGACGGTTTTCCAGAAGGTCTCTTCCTGGCCGGGCACCAGCATGTCTTGCAGGGTCAGTACCTTGTCCAGCTTGCGCGAATAGTTGATGAAGCCGCGCCCTGGCATGCCATGGGCGCCACCGCTGTCCAGGTAGCTGGACAGTTCGATGATCACCAGCCCGTCATGCTGTTCGCGTACCTTGGCTTGCAAGTAGCTGCTGTTGCGCTTGTCGGCGCTGGCCAGGTACTGCTGCTCATAAGCCTGCAGGGTGGTTGGCGCGGCGCCGTGCTGGTTGTCTTCGGTCAGCTGCAGCAGGCGCTGTTCGACGATGGCGTCGAGCTTGGGCTGGGCCGGGAAGTGAATGGTGTCGATGTTTACCAGCGGGCAGTCGCTTTCGCTGCAGCCGGGTTTGACGTGCTCCCAGGCGTCACGCTTGACCTCGAGCGGGGCCCGGTAATTGGGCGTGAACAGGCTCTGGCAGGCACCCAGGGCCAGTGCCAGCACAGCCACGGAAGTCAGTTTGACAAGTGTCATGATGATCCTTGCAGAACAGGGAAAAGTCGGCCTTTGACCGTCGGCGCGACCGTCAGTTCGCCACTAAGCTAACAGACAGAAGGCGCGCTGTCCCGACTGCGCGAACGGTTGCCGGAAAGGGGTGAAACGCGCCAAAGTGCGGAGTAGGATGGCGCGATGCAGTATTTGAGGCCATGAGGATTTCCATGTCAGACGCGTTGAATTCAGTGCCCAAGGGCTTCGAGATCATCGAGCGGGCCAATTGCTTCCAGGGCTTTTATAAGCTCGACAAGCTTCGCCTGCGCCATGAACTGTTCGCCGGGGGCATGGGCCGCGAGATCAGCCGCGAACTGTTCGTGCGCCACGATGCGGTTTGTGTATTGCCCTACGATCCACAGCGTGACGAGGTGGTGCTGATCGAGCAGTTTCGTGTCGGTGCGCTCGACAAGGTCGCCAACCCTTGGCTGATCGAGATGGTCGCCGGGCTGATCGACAAGGACGAGCAACCTGAAGAGGTCGCACACCGTGAGGCCGAAGAAGAGGCCGGGCTTACGTTCAGCGCTTTGTGGCCAATGACCCGCTACTTCCCATCGCCCGGTGGCAGTGACGAATTCGTCCACTTGTTCCTGGGGCGCTGCACCAGCGAGGGCGCGGGCGGCCTGCATGGCCTGGAAGAAGAGGGCGAAGACATTCGCGTGCGTGTGTGGTCGTTCGAGGATGCCTTGCAGGCCGTGCGTGATGGCCGTATCTGCAACGCCGCGACGATCATCGGCCTGCAATGGCTGGCGCTTAACAGAGACGAAGTTCGAGGTATGTGGAAGTGAACCTGCTGCGCGAGCGATATCGGGTTGACCTGGTCGGGCTGCAAGCAGCCTGCGAGGCCAATTACGCCCGGCTGATGCGTTTGTTACCAGACATGCGCACTACCCAGAGCTCGCGTCGCATCGGCATGACCCAGGGCGATCAGATGCTCGGTGTGCTGGTGCTCGATGTGGTGCTGGCCTGCCCTTATACCACCACCCTGCACGTGCGCCAGGAGCACAGCTTGCCGTGGCTGCCGGTGCCGCACCTTGAGGTGCAGGTGTACCACGATGCACGCATGGCCGAGGTGGTCAGCGCCGAGCATGCCCGGCGCTTGCGCAGCATTTACCCTTATCCGAATGCGGGTATGCACCAGCCGGACGAAAAAGCGCAGCTCAACCTGTTCCTCGGTGAATGGCTGAGCCACTGCCTGGCCTGCGGTCATGAACTGGCAAGTGTTCGCTGAAATGTGATGTGCGTCGGTTTCGGGTGTTTGCTCGCAACCGTTGCGCAGCCATAATTCGTGCTGAATCCGTTCGAGGAGACGGCCGTTGCCGCACCTAGACCCAACCCGCCCCGTGCATGTGGTGCAACTCACCGATGCCCACCTGTTCGCCGACCCGGCCGGTACCCTGCTTGGCCTGAACACCCGTGACAGCCTGCGCCATGTGGTCGCCCAAGTGCGCCGCGAGCAGCCGCCCATCGATTTGCTGCTGTGCACCGGCGATCTGTCCCAGGATGCCAGCGTGGCTTCCTATGAGGCGTTCCGTGAGCTGACCGCACCGTTTGCCGTGCCCACCCGCTGGTTGCCGGGTAACCATGACGAGGCGCAGGTAATGGCGCACGTGGCGCCGGAGCTGGTGCAGGCGGTAACCGACATTGGCGCATGGCGCGTCGTCATGCTCAACACGGCCGTGCACGGTGCTACCCACGGTTTTCTGGAAGACGACCAACTGGCCGCGCTGGAATCAGCCTTGAAACAGGCCGGTGAGCGCCATTGCCTGGTGTGCTTCCACCATCAGCCGGTGGACATCGGCTGCGCCTGGATCGCACCTATCGGGCTGCGCAATGCCCAGGCATTGTTTGCCATCGTCGAACGTTATCCACAGGTGCGCGGACTGCTCTGGGGGCATATCCACCAGACGTGGGATGAACTGCGCGAGGGGTTGCGCTTGATGGCCACGCCGTCGACCTGCATTCAGTTCGCGGCGCAAAGCGAGGACTTCAAGGTGAGCGAAGAGCAGCCTGGCTATCGCTGGTTGCGCTTGCATGCCGACGGGCGGCTGGAGAGCGGCGTGGAGCGGGCACGGGACTTCGAGGTGAAACTGGACTTCGACAGCCCGGGGTATTGAGCTTCAGGCAATACATCTTCCTTGTAGGAGCAGCCTTGTGCTGCGAAGGGGCCAGCTGCAAAAACGCCGATCTTGATCCCTTGCCACCGGCCTCTTCGCAGCACAAGGCTGCTCCTACACGGAAAGCGCCCCTTGAATGCCCGGAAGTGCCTGAAGAAAGTGTTGCGAAATCCCCCTCACTGCGTCAAAACCCGGCGAACGCGCTACACTGCGCGTCCCTGCGCCCGCAACAAGGGCGCGAAGCCGCAGATTCCGGGGGCAGCATGTCGGGTTCCATCCTCTATATCCATGGCTTCAACAGCTCGCCGCTGTCCAAGAAGGCGCGCCAGCTCGAGGCAGTCATGCAGCAGTTGGGCTTGTCCGACCAATTGCGTGTGCCGGCGTTGCACCATCACCCACGCCAGGCCATCGCCCAATTGCAGGGCGCCATCGCCGAACTGGGTGCGCCCTTGCTGGTCGGCAGTTCGCTCGGCGGCTACTATGCCACCTATCTGGCAGAGCGCCACGGCCTCAAGGCCTTGCTGATCAACCCAGCGGTGGCACCCCACCGGTTGTTCGATGGCTACCTGGGCACCCAGCGCAACCTCTACACCGATGAGGCCTGGGAGCTGACCCACGATCACGTGCAGGCCCTGGCCGAGCTGGAAGTGCCAGCCCCCGAGGATGCCAACCGCTACCAAGTGTGGTTGCAGACCGCTGACGAAACCCTGGATTATCGCCACGCCGAGCGCTATTACCGAGCGTGTGCATTGCGCATCCAGGCCGGCGGCGACCACAGCTTCCAGGGCTTTGTCGAGCGCCTGCCGGCACTGCTGGCCTTTGCCGGGATTGCCCCGGGCGCGTATGCGGCGCTCGACTTTTCCGTGCTCTGAGCTTTGTACCCAGCACTTTTGCATTCACCTGACTGACGACGAGACCCCATGGCCAATCCCAGCGCTAGCGCCTATAACGCAGACGCCATCGAAGTCCTCTCGGGCCTTGATCCGGTCCGCAAGCGACCGGGCATGTACACCGACACCAGCCGACCGAACCACTTGGCCCAGGAAGTCATCGACAACAGTGTCGACGAAGCCCTGGCCGGTCACGCCCGTTCGGTGCAGGTCATCCTTCACGCCGACCACTCGCTGGAAGTCAGCGACGATGGCCGCGGCATGCCGGTGGACATCCACCCCGAAGAAGGCGTGTCCGGTGTCGAGCTGATCCTGACCAAGCTGCACGCCGGCGGCAAGTTCTCCAACAAGAACTACCAGTTCTCCGGTGGCCTGCACGGCGTGGGTATTTCGGTGGTCAACGCCCTGTCGACCCAGGTGCGCGTGCGCGTCAAGCGTGACGGCAACGAGTACCAGATGACTTTCGCCGATGGCTTCAAGGCCAGCGAGCTGGAAGTGGTGGGCTCGGTCGGCAAGCGCAACACCGGCACCAGCGTGTACTTCAGCCCCGACCCGAAGTACTTCGATTCGCCAAAATTCTCCATCAGCCGCCTCAAGCACGTGCTCAAGGCCAAGGCCGTGCTGTGCCCGGGCCTGCTGGTCAGCTTCGAGGACAAAGGCAGCGGCGAGAAGGTCGAGTGGCACTACGAGGATGGCCTGCGTTCCTACCTGGTCGACTCGGTCAGCGAGTACCTGCGCCTGCCCGACGAGCCGTTCTGCGGCAGCCTGGCCGGTAACAAGGAGGCCGTGGACTGGGCCTTGCTGTGGCTGCCTGAAGGCGGCGACAGCGTTCAGGAAAGCTACGTCAACCTGATCCCCACCGCCCAGGGCGGCACCCATGTCAACGGCCTGCGCCAAGGCCTGCTGGATGCCATGCGCGAGTTCTGCGAGTTCCGCAACTTGCTGCCCCGCGGGGTCAAGCTGGCGCCTGAAGACGTCTGGGAACGCATCACCTTCGTGCTGTCGATGAAGATGCAGGAGCCGCAGTTCTCCGGGCAGACCAAAGAGCGCCTGTCGTCCCGTGAGGCGGCCGCCTTCGTTTCCGGCGTGGTCAAGGACGCATTCAGCCTGTGGCTCAACGCCCACCCCGAGCTGGGCATGCAACTGGCTGAGCTGGCCATCAGCAACGCCGGCCGTCGTCTCAAGGCCAGCAAGAAGGTCGAACGCAAGCGCATCACCCAAGGCCCGGCGCTGCCGGGCAAACTGGCGGATTGCGCAGGCCAAGACCCGATGCGCGCCGAGCTGTTCCTGGTCGAGGGTGACTCTGCCGGTGGTTCGGCCAAGCAGGCGCGAGACAAAGAGTTCCAGGCGATCCTGCCGCTGCGCGGGAAGATCCTCAACACCTGGGAAGTGGACGGTGGCGAAGTCCTGGCCAGCCAGGAAGTGCACAACATTGCTGTGGCCATCGGCGTCGACCCGGGGGCTGCCGACCTCTCTCAGCTGCGCTACGGCAAAATCTGCATTCTCGCCGACGCCGACTCCGACGGCTTGCACATTGCCACGTTGCTGTGCGCACTGTTCGTGCAGCATTTCCGCCCACTGGTGGAGGCCGGCCATGTCTACGTGGCAATGCCGCCGCTGTACCGCATCGACCTCGGCAAGGAAATTTACTACGCCCTGGACGAAGCCGAGCGCGACGGCATCCTCGATCGCCTCGTAGCCGAGAAGAAGCGCGGCAAGCCGCAAGTCACGCGATTCAAGGGGCTGGGTGAAATGAACCCGCCACAGCTGCGCGAAACCACCATGGACCCGAACACCCGGCGCCTGGTGCAGCTGACGCTGGACGATGTGCAAGCCACCTGCGAGTTGATGGACAAACTGCTGGCCAAGAAGCGCGCTGGCGACCGCAAGAGCTGGCTGGAAACCAAAGGTAACCTTGCCGAGGTCATGGTTTGATTCGGCTGTTTCTCGCCGCTTGCCTTGCCCTGGTTGCCTTGCCGAGTGTGGCGGGCGACTGGCCGCAGTTGAAGATGACTGCCGAATACCCCGTCGAGGGTATGCGCGGCGGCAACTTGTCTGGGTTGGTGCAGTGCCGGGGGGCGTTGTGGGGTGTATCCGACCGTGACGATGACCGGGTCTATCGCTTCGATCAGCAAAACGCGGTGTGGCGTGCGCAACCGCTGACCTTCACCCCGCCGCCCGTACCCGAGAGCGGCTTGCCGTGGGGGCTGAAGTCGCGCAACTGGGCGGCGTCCTATGTGCGCGGTGGCGAGCTGGATTTTGAAGGCATCACCTGTGACCAGGCCGGTAGCCTCTACCTGGTCAGCGAGGCGCATGCCGGCGTGTTGCGCATCCCGCTCAAGGGTGAGCCGGACTGGTTGAAGATCGACCCGGCCATGGTTCGGCAGGCGCGGGCCAGTGGCATGCTGCTTAACTTCAATGCCTTGTTCGAAGGCCTGGCGATCAACCCGGCGGGTGACCGCATCTGGCTGGCCGCCGAGCGCGAGCGCCGGGGGTTGGTGGCGATCGAGCGTCAGCAGTCGGTGTGGACCTGCGGGCGCAGTTGCGTGCTGCTGAGCGAGGCTGGCGTCGAGATGCAGCCGCCGCAGATGCCCAACCCCCGGGCGCTGTCGCGTGATTTTGCCGACCTGGCCTGGTTCGAGGGCAAGCTGTACACCCTTGAGCGTAACGCCTACCGCATTTGTCGCCGCGACGCAGACAGCGGCGTGGTCGAGCGTTGCTGGTCGTTCGCCGCCGATGCGTTGGTGGAATCGCGCCGGTACGATCAGCCGTACGGCCTGGCAGAAGCCCTGGTCATCGATGCCAAAGGCGCCTGGATTGGCCTGGACAACAACAATGGCGTGCGCGCCGATGGCGAGGCACGCCCGATCGTCTGGCGCTTCGACGCGCCCGCCGGCGGCTGGAGCGCCAAGCCATGAGCCAGGCTCCGGGCAAGCGTGCCGGCAAGCTACTGATGATCGTCGCCTGGGCGGCGGCGTTGTTCCTTGCCACGCGTTTCTTCGGCCAATGGGAAGACAGCCAGCGCAACCCTAATGCCCAGGTGCAGTCTTCACGTGGCGAAGGCTTTATCGAGGTGCGCCTGCTGAGCAATGGCCAGGGGCACTTCGTGGTGGATGGCGCGATCAATGGCCAGGCCGTGCATTTCATGCTCGACACCGGGGCGACCGACGTGGCGATACCTGAGGCCTTGGCCCACACGCTGGCGCTTGCGCGCGGCAGCCCGGTGCTGCTCAGTACCGCAAACGGCCGCACCGAAGGCTACCGCACGCGGCTGAATACCCTGCAGCTGGGTGATATCCGCCTGCAGGACGTGCGAGCCACCGTGGTGCCAGGCCTGGACGGGCAGACCGTGCTGCTCGGCATGAGCGCCCTGAAACAACTTGAATTTACCCAGCGCGGCGGCACCATGCTGCTGCGCCAGAACCTGAAATGACGAGGCCCGCATGAGCGACTCACTGGAACTCAGCCTCGACGGCGTCGAACGCCGCTCGCTGGCGGACTTCACCGAACAGGCCTACCTCAACTACTCCATGTACGTGATCATGGACCGGGCCCTGCCGCACATCGGCGACGGCCTGAAGCCGGTGCAGCGACGCATCGTCTACGCCATGAGCGAGTTGGGGCTCGATGCCGATGCCAAGCACAAGAAGTCGGCGCGTACCGTCGGCGACGTGCTCGGCAAGTTCCACCCCCACGGCGACTCGGCCTGCTACGAAGCCATGGTGTTGATGGCGCAGCCGTTCAGCTACCGCTACACCCTGGTCGATGGCCAGGGCAACTGGGGTGCGCCCGACGATCCGAAGTCGTTCGCCGCCATGCGTTACACCGAAGCACGGCTGTCGCGCTACGCCGAAGTGCTGCTCAACGAAGTGGGCCAAGGCACCGTGGATTGGGTGCCGAACTTCGACGGTACCCTGCAGGAGCCCGCGGTATTGCCAGCGCGCCTGCCCAACATCCTGCTCAACGGCACCACCGGTATCGCCGTGGGCATGGCCACCGACGTGCCGCCGCACAACCTGCGTGAAGTGGCCAGTGCCTGCGTCCGTTTGCTCGACGAGCCCAAGGCCACGATCGAGCAGCTGTGCGAGCACATTCAGGGCCCGGACTACCCGACCGAAGCAGAGATCATCACCCCGCGCGCCGAGATCCTGAAGATCTACGAAACCGGCCGCGGCTCGATCCGCATGCGCGCCGTTTATCGTGTCGAAGATGGCGATGTGGTGGTCACCGCACTGCCGCACCAGGTCTCCGGGGCCAAGGTACTGGAGCAGATCGCCGCCCAGATGCAGGCCAAGAAGCTGCCGATGGTGGCCGACCTGCGTGACGAGTCGGACCACGAGAACCCGTGCCGCATCGTCATCATCCCGCGCTCCAACCGGGTGGATGCCGACGAACTGATGCAGCATTTGTTCGCCACCACCGACCTGGAAAGCAGCTACCGGGTCAACGTCAACATCATTGGCCTCGACGGCCGGCCGCAGCTGAAGAACCTGCGCGCCCTGTTGCTGGAGTGGCTGGAGTTCCGTACCACTACCGTCCGTCGCCGGCTGCAACACCGTCTGGACAAGGTTGAGCGTCGCCTGCACCTGCTTGAGGGCTTGTTGACGGCCTTCCTTAACCTGGATGAAGTGATTCACATCATCCGCACCGAGGAGCATCCCAAGCAGGCGTTGATCGACCGCTTCCAACTGACTGAAATCCAGGCCGACTACATCCTCGAGACCCGCCTGCGGCAGCTGGCGCGCCTTGAAGAAATGAAGATTCGCGGCGAGCAGGACGAACTGCTCAAAGAGCAGGCCAAGCTGCTGGCCTTGCTCGGCAGCGACGCCAAGCTGCGCAAGCTGGTGCGCACCGAGCTGATCAAGGATGCCGAAACCTATGGCGATGACCGCCGTTCGCCAATCGTCGAGCGTGCCGAGGCCAAGGCGCTGTCGGAAAACGAGCTGATGCCGACCGAACCGGTCACCGTCGTACTGTCGGAAAAGGGCTGGGTGCGTTGCGCCAAGGGCCACGACATCGATGCCACCGGCCTCTCGTACAAGGCGGGCGATGGCTTCAAGGCCGCCGCTGCCGGGCGCTCCAACCAGTTTGCAGTGCTGATCGACTCTACGGGCCGCAGCTATTCGGTGGCCGCGCATACCCTGCCGTCGGCGCGGGGGCAGGGCGAGCCGCTGACCGGCCGCCTGACACCGCCACCTGGGGCAACCTTCGAGTGTGTGCTGTTGCCTGACGATGACGCCCTGTATGTGGTGGCGTCGGACGCGGGCTACGGGTTCGTGGTCAAGGGCGAAGACCTGCAGGCCAAGAACAAGGCCGGCAAGGGCCTGCTCAGCCTGCCCAACGGGGCAAAAGTGATGACGCCACGCCCGGTGGCCAACCGCGAGCAGGATTGGCTGGCGGCGGTGACCACCGAGGGCCGGCTGCTGGTGTTCAAGGTCAGCGACTTGCCGCAACTGGGTAAAGGCAAGGGCAACAAGATCATCGGCGTGCCCGGTGATCGGGTGGCCAGCCGTGAAGAATTTGTCACCGATCTGGCGGTGATGGCCGAAGGGGCGACCCTTGTATTGCAAGCCGGCAAGCGTACGCTATCTCTGAAAGCGGACGACCTGGAGCACTACAAGGGCGAACGGGGCCGGCGCGGCAGCAAGCTGCCACGCGGCTTCCAGCGTGTCGATGGGTTGCAGGTGGAAGGTCCGGCGTAACCCGGTGAAATGTCTGGAACGGCAATTTCAGCGCCGTTCCAGGCAGAAATGCTGGAGTCGGACAGCTATTTCGCGGATGATATGGCCCCTGCGGTGCCGGCGTAGCCGTGTGCCCGATTGAATCTACATGAGTATCACTGCGGTCTGCCTGGGGCGACCGCCTGGATGGGATGATGAAACTTCTGCGCCTTCCATTTGCGCTGTTGATGACGGGCCTTTTGGGGCTGGGCGGATGCAGCATGCATCAGCCGGTTGCCTTGTACCAGCTCGACAGCGGTGATCCTGGCCAGCCGTCGCAAAGCGCGGGCATGGCCGTGGTGCTCGGCCCGGTGTCGGTTGCCGATTACCTGCAACGCGAGACGTTCCTGCAGCGTCAGGCCGATGGCAGCCTGAGTTCGGCGACCGACGGTCGTTGGGCGGGCAGCCTCTCGTCGGACATTGACCAGTTGCTGGTTCGCCAGCTGGCCTGGCGCCTGGACAGCCAGCGCGTGGTCCTGGCACCGGCAACCGCTGGCTTCAGCCCGGACGTGCAAGTCTTGCTGTCGATTACCCGCCTGGATTCTGGCAAGGACCAGCCGGCGATTCTCGATGCCCAATGGCGTCTGCTCGACCGTCGTGGCCATGTGCGCGACAACCGCATCGTTCACCTCGAGCAGCAGCACGAGGGTAGCGAGGCGTCGCAGGTGCAGGCCCAAGGGCAATTGCTGCAAAAGCTGGCTGAACAATTGAGCACGGCGGTCAAACCGTTGGCCAATCAGCCTGCCATTGCCGAAGAGGCGCCGAAAAAGCCAGCTGCACCGGTACAGGTGAAGAAGGCGCCGGAGAAATCCAAGATCCCGATGGCTTCGCCAATCCGTACCGATATGGAAGTCTATCGGTTCTGATGGTTCCGCCAGATACGAAAAAGCCCGCACATGTGCGGGCTTTTTCATATCTGCTACGTGACCTCTGTAGGAGCAGCCTTGCGCTGCGAAGAGGCCAGGGCTGGCAATGCATCTCTGTTGCTAGGGCCGGCCTCTTCGCAGCACAAGGCTGCTCCTACAACTGGCCTCTTCGCAGCACAAGGCTGCTCCTACAACTGGCCTCTTCGCAGCACAAGGCTGCTCCTACAACTGGCCTCTTCGCAGCACAAGGCTGCTCCTACAACCGGCCTCTTCGCAGCACAAGGCTGGTCGTACAATCAGGCTCGACGCTCGTGCATTCGCGCCAGTTGCCGTTCCAGCATCGACGGGTAAGGCTCCATCAGCCGTTCCACGCAGCACGCGCCTTCTGGGCTGGCAATCGGGCGGATCCGCGCGCGCTGACGAATCAGTGCGTCGTCGCTGATCTGACGCTCCACCAGCAACAGGTTGCGGCTGTGCTGCGACAGCGCCAGGGCATCCTGGGCTTTTTCAGCCATCAGCAGGTCGACCAGCTCCAGCCCGTGCAGGTCGTTACCCAGGGCCAGGCCCAGCTGCAGTTGCAGGGTAATGCCACTGTCCGCGACTTCGATCTGCAAGGCATGGCCCAGTGCGCGCAGCAGCTCGCCACAGCAGATCGCATTGGTCAGGTAGTCCTCGCCACAGTCGCGGCTGTGGAACAGCACCAGAGTACTGCCGTCGTTGAGCGTGTGGGTTTCGCCCTCATACAGCGAGGCGGCATGCTCCAGGCAGTCGCGGTAGCGCTCCAGCAACTCGGTCAGGCGCGTGCGCGGCAGGCGGCGCAGTTGCTCTTGCGAGCCGAGCTGCACGGCCAGCACAGCACTGTTTTGCGGCTCGTCAGACTCGAACGGCACCGCCTTCGGGGCGCTGTCCTCGTTGTCGAGCAACCCGGCGAAGGCTTCATCGTCCTCGTCGTCTGCCTGGGCGACAACCTTGGCGCGCGGTGCAGCCTTGGGGGCCGGTGGGGCTTCGTGCAGGTGCTCGAAGGTGTCTTCGTCGTCCTCGTCTTCCGGCTCTGGCTCGGGTTCAGGCGGTGGCGGCGGGGCCAGGCGAGTGTGCAACTGGCGGGCGATGTCACCGATCTCGTCCTGACGGTCGGTGGCCGGGGTGTAGGGGTGCGGGTCGCGCAGCCAGACACGCAGCTGCAGCAGCGGCAGGGTGATATGGCGGGCCTGGCGCAGGCTCAGGCTCAGTGCCAGGGCCAGCAGGATGGCGGCGAGAATGCCCATGCTTTGCAGGCTGATCAGCATCGGCTGCTGGAACTGGCCCATGTCCAAGCTGATGCGCAGCTGCCCGGCGGTAACGTCCTGGAAGGTGATCTTGGTCTGGTACAGGCCTTCGGCCTCGCCCAGCAGGCTGTTGCGCGGGCGCTGGCCAGCTTCGGCGAGGATGCGGTTGTCCACGCTGTAGATCGCCGCATGGGCCACCAAGGGGTTTTTCACCAGGTTACCCAGCAGCACGTTGAGGCTGAGGATGTCGTTGGACACCAGCAGCTCCGTGGCCGACGTGGCCGTCTGCGTGGTCAGGCTCTGGCCGAGCGCATCCGCCTGCTCGTGCATGGCCTGCTTGAACTGCAGGCCCATCACGCAGGCATAGATGACCAGCGCCAGCGCCACCAGGAAAATGTTGGTGAAGGCGATGCGCAGCGCCAGAGGGACGCGACGTTGACTCAGGGCACGATAGATCATCAGGAAGAAGTTGTCTGGCTTGACGGGGGTGGGCCGGTTCACAGAGCTCGGCTCTTAATGGCATAAAAGTGAGGGGCAGTATAGCGACCCCGGTTTTTTCGGCAAAGTATCGTTCGTGCCCGATGGTCACGGAAAATCGGTAGAATGCGCATTTTTCATCGAAGTCGGAGTCCGGTCTTGCGCGAAATCGTCCTGATCAACATCACAGGTGAAGACCGTCCCGGTCTCACCGCGGCCATCACCGGCGTCCTGCTGCAGGGTGGTGTGAACATCCTCGACATCGGCCTGGCGGTCATGCATGGCACCTTGTCGTTCGGCATTTTGGTCGATATCCCGGACAACGAAGTGGCCACCAACCTGCTGCAAAGCGTGCAGGCCAAGGCCCATGAGCTCAATCTGCAGGCACGTTACACGCCGATTTCCGAGGCCGATTACCAGCATTGGGCCGATGGCCACGGTGAGGCGCGTCATATCGTCACCCTGCTCAGCCGCAAGATCACCCCAGAGCAGCTGCAACGGGTCAGTGCGGTCATCAGCCAGTACGGCCTGACCATCGAGCGCATCGAGCGCCTGTCTGCCCGGGTGGGCCTGGATGCCGACACCGAGAAGGGCAAGGCGGCCGTCGAGATTTCCGTGCGCGGCGAGCCGAGCGATGCCCAGGCCTTGCGTGCAGACTTCTTTGCCCTGGCCGAAGCGCTGAGCATCGACATCGCCTTCCAGAAGGACGACCTGTTCCGTCGCAACCGCCGCCTGGCGGTGTTCGACATGGACTCGACGCTGATCGAGGCCGAGGTCATCGACGAACTGGCCAAGGCTGCCGGCGTCGGCGAGCAAGTGGCTGCGATCACCGAGCGGGCCATGCGCGGCGAGCTGGACTTCCGCGCCAGCTTCAAAGAGCGCATGGCGTTGCTCAAGGGCCTGGACGTGGGCGTGCTGGATGAGATCGGTGCCTCGCTGCGCCTGACCGAAGGTGCCGAGAACCTGTTCGCCGAGCTCAAGCGCCTGGGCTACAAGACTGCGATCCTGTCGGGTGGCTTTACGTATTTCGCCCGTCAGGTGCAGGCGCGCCTGGGCATTGATTACGTGTTCGCCAACGAGCTGGAAGTGGTCGACGGCAAGGTGACTGGCGTGGCCGTTGAGCCTATCGTCGATGCGCAGCGCAAAGCTGAGCTGCTGCAGCAGTTGGCCCGCGAAGAGGGCTTGCAACTGGACCAGACGATCGCCGTGGGTGATGGCGCCAATGACCTGCCGATGCTGTCGTTGGCGGGCCTGGGCGTGGCGTTCCGCGCCAAGCCGCTGGTACGTCAATCGGCCAAGCAGGCGATTTCGACCCTGGGGCTGGACGGTGTGCTGTACCTGCTGGGGCTGCGAGACCGCGACGCGCGCGGCTGATTCGAGATTTTGGGGCTGGTTTGCAGCCCTGATCTCTGTACAAGGAGCAGCCTTGCGCTGCGAAGAGGCCGGTGAAGCGGCGAAGATTTAGCTGTCTTCGCTGGCCTCTTCGCAGCACAAGGCTGCTCCTACAGGGGCATGTGTACCTGCTGGCCTCAGGCTTCGGCAGGCGCTGCCAGTAGCTGCCCCATGCGCACCGCCGAACCGGCACCCAGGCTTTCTGCCCATTTCACCTGCTCTGGCCCGAACAGCACGATGGCGGTCGAACCCAGTTTGAAGCGGCCCAGTTCGGCGCCTTTTTCCAAGTGGATCGGCGCGCGGCTGCCTTCGTCGTAACGGAAGGTCTTCAGCTCACGCTTGGGCGGGGTTACCAAGCCGGCCCAGACCGTCTCGATCGAGGCGACGATCATCGCACCCACCAGCACCACGGCCATCGGCCCACGCTCGGTGTCGAACAGGCACACCACACGCTCGTTACGGGCAAACAGCTCGGGGACGTTTTCTGCAGTGGTCTGGTTCACCGAGAACAGGCGGCCCGGCACATACACCATCTCGCGCAGGGTGCCGGCCAGCGGCATGTGCACACGGTGGTAGTCCTTCGGCGACAGGTAGATGGTGGCAAACTCACCGCCCATGAACGGCGCAGCCATGGCTGGATCGCCGCCCAGCAGCTCTTGCGCGCTGAAGCCGTGGCCCTTGGCCTGGAAGATACGGCCGTGTTCGATCGGGCCAAGCTGGCTGACCGCGCCGTCGGCCGGGCACAGGATGGCACCGGGGGTTTCGTCCAGCGGACGGGCGCCGGGCTTCAGGGCGCGGGTGAAGAAGGCGTTGAAGTGTTCGTAAGCGCTCAGGTCTTCGACCAGGGCCTCGGACATGTTCACCTGGTAGCGCTTGGCAAACCAGGCGGTGAAGGCGTTTTTGAACCAGCGTGCACGGCACTCGGCAATGCAGCCGGCCAGCCGCGACAGCAGGTGGTGCGGCAGCAGGTACTGGCTGATGATGAACAAACGGGATTTCATGCAGGTTCCTTAGACTTCTACAGGCGTGTCCGGGTGGTTGCCCCATTCGCTCCACGAGCCGGCGTAGGCCTTGACGCGTGGGTAGCCGAGGGATTTGGCCACCAGGTAGGTGAAACCGGAGCGGCGGTGGGTCTGGCAGTGGGTGATCACTTCCTTGTCGGGGGTGATGCCCAGCTTTTCGAGGACGTCGGCGATGTCCTGGCGGATGCGCAGGTGGTCATTGAGGTCCATGCCGGCGGTCCACTCGAAGTTGATCGCGCCGGGGATATGACCACCTTTGGCCGCCAGAACCTTTTCGCCGCTGTATTCCTGCGGGCCGCGGGCGTCCCAGATGACCAGGTCATCGGCGCCCAGGCGGCTTTGCAGGTATTCGCGGGTGGCGGTTGGCTCGCCATGCACGTGCAAGCGTACGGGCGTGTTGGCCGGCGCCGGTACGTCGGTCACCAGCGTGTCTGCCGGCCAGGCCTGGATACCACCATTGAGGTAGTGGTAAGCCTTGTGGCCGATCACGTCGAGCAACCAGATGAAGCGCCCGGCCCAGCCGCCGCCTTCATCGTCATACACCACATAGACGGCGTCGTCGCGGTGGCCGAGTTCGCTGAACAGTTTTTCCAGATCGCCCAAGGCCGGCAGCAGGCCGGGCGCAGGAGGCTGGCCCAGCTGGGTGCGCTTGCCCTCGACGAAGCGTGCGCCGGGGATATGGCCGCTGACGTAGCGGTTGGCGCTGCTCAGGTCGACCAGGATCAGCTGTGGCGAATCCAGGCGCGGCAGCAGGTCTGCGGCTTCGATCACCAGGGGCAGGCCGGAAAAGTCAGTCATCCACGGTCTCCAGTGTGGAAAGAGGGGCGATTGTAGCGCAAGGCTCAGCCCTTGCGGTTGGCAAACACCGACAGCGCGCGCTCGATGCATTGCGCGGTTTTACCAAAGGCTTGCACGCTGATATCGGCCAATGGCCGGCAGCCCTGGTCGGCCACCATCAGCATCAGCACCTGATCGTTTACCGCCAGCGAGCGCAGCAGCACGTGCTCGCTGCGGAACAGGGCACGCAGCGGGGCGGGCAGCAGGGCCGAGAACTGGCTGTGGTTTTCCGGGGTGATGCGCAACTGTCCGGCCTGGGCCATCAGCTTTTGCAGCAGTTTGTTTTGCGACACCTGCAGGGCCAGGGCTCCGGCCTCTTTGGGCAAGCCGGCGGCCTGCTGCACGCGCAGGTAGTCGCTGGCCTTGTCCAGGCTCAGCAGCAGGATGCGTTGCATGCCGCAGGCCAGCAGGGCTTCGCGGGCCTGGGTGGCCAGGTGCACGGTATTGGTGAACGGGCTGGGCTGGGCCAACAGGTCCTGGCACAGCTTGCGCCAGCGCGCCAGGTCGTCGCTATTGGGCGGTGGTGGGGCCAGCATGTCCGGGTGCGGGCGGCGCTGGTGCCAGGGCCAGATCAGTGCTTCCGCCGGGTGGAACAGGGCATGCCTGGCGTGGCGGCGGGCGCTGGCCGCGGCCTGCTGGTGCACTTGCTGCTGCACGTCTTCCAGCGAGGTTTGCAGGTAGAGCGCAGTCAGCAGCTGCCAGCGCAGCAGGTGCGGGTTGTCCCAGCCCACCTGCGCCGCCAGCGCAAGGTTGTTGGCCAGCAGCACGGTGTTGGCCGGCTGGTTGAACCAGCGGCGCAGGCCCGGCTCGGCATCCATGCGGTGTTGCTGGCTGAGCAGGTCTTCGTCGCGGGCGATGCTCAGCACCTGGGCCAGTTGTTCGCGTTCTTCCAGCAGTAAGCGGTAACCCTGGGTTACCCACTGCGGCAGGCGCCAGTACTCCGCCATGGTCCGGCACAGCGCCATGATGCGCACGCCAAACAGCTCTTCTTCTACCTGGGCGGCGTCCTCGCCCTTGTGGATAACCCGCAGCTCCCAGGTGTCGAGCAGCTTGGGGTAGGCCAGTGCCAGCGGCCACAGGGGTGACAGGAACAGCAGGCTGCCCCAGTGAATTTCCTGCCACAGCCGTGCCAGGCGGCTGGCGAACAGGCCGCTGGCCTGCTGCGAAGCGTGCTGGCTGATCAGCTGGAATTGGCTGAGCACTGGCGGGATTTCTTCGACGGGCACGGAGGGCAGGCGCTTGAGCAACTGCTCGGTGCGGGCAAGGCCCAGCCGGTTAAGGGCGATTTCCAGGCTCTCGGCAGGCTCGGCCTGGCTGGCGTTGGTCGGGTGATTGGCCTCACGCAGCACGGAAAGCACCAATGCCGGGCTGTCCTGCATCAGTTCGGCGATGTCGCGCAGCGAGCGGCGGCTGTCATTGATGGCAGCGATTACCCGGTCGTGACTGTGCTTCGGCACGGGGATGCGGACACTCTCCAGCAGCTTTACCCAAGCCTCTAACGTACGCGGCGGCTGAGCGGGCACCTTGGTTTCAATTGGCATTTTGACATCAGTCCGAACTGGCTTTTCGCTTTGAGTGGCTATAGTCTGGCGCAGTTCTGCCGATAAGTAGAAGAAGAGTTTTAAAGCTCCCAGTCTCATACCCCGACCACGACAGCAAGTGCTTTGAACCTATGGCTAAAATTATCGGCATCATCGTCGTATTCGCGAGCGTGCTCGGCGGATACGTGCTCTCCCACGGCAAGATTGCGGCGCTGATCCAGCCGTTCGAAGTACTGATCATCGGCGGTGCGGCCTTCGGTGCATTCTTGCAGGCCAACCCTGGCCACATGACCATGCACGTCATCAAGAAGTCGATGAAGATGTTCGGCTCGCGCTTCTCCCATGCCTTCTACCTGGAAGTGCTGGGCCTAGTGTACGAGATCCTCAACAAGAGCCGTCGTGAAGGCATGATGGCCATCGAGAGTGATATCGAGGACGCCGCAGCCAGCCCGATCTTCGCCAAGTACCCCACCGTGCTGGCGGATGAGCGCATGACGGCGTTCGTCTGTGACTACTTGCGCATCATGTCCACCGGCAACATGGCCCCGCACGAGCTCGAAGGCTTGTTCGACATGGAGCTGCTGAGCATGAAGGAAGAGCTCGAACACCCCTCCCACGCGGTGACCGGCATTGCCGACGGCATGCCCGGCTTCGGTATCGTTGCGGCGGTACTGGGTATCGTGGTGACCATGGCTTCGCTTGGCGACGGCGACCAGGCGGCTATCGGCATGCACGTCGGTGCGGCGTTGGTCGGTACGTTCTTCGGTATCTTGGCGGCCTATGGCTTCTTCGGCCCCTTGGCCAAGTGCCTGGAGCACGATGCCAAGGAAGAGCTCAACCTTTATGAGTCGATCAAGGCCTCGCTGGTCGCGTCGGCCTCGGGCATGCCGCCGTCCCTGGCTGTGGAATTCGGGCGCAAGGTGCTCTACCCGAAACACCGCCCAAGTTTTGCCGAGCTGGAACAAGCGGTTCGCGGTCGCTGAGTCATGGAAAACAATCAGCCGATCATCATCAAGCGCGTCAAGCGCTTCGGCGGCGGCCATCATGGCGGCGCCTGGAAAATCGCCTTTGCCGACTTCGCCACGGCGATGATGGCGTTTTTCCTGGTGCTGTGGCTGTTATCCACAGCCACCCCCGAGCAGAAAATCGCCATTGCCGGTTACTTCCAGGACCCGATCGGCTTCTCCGAGAGTGGCACGCCCTACGTGATTGACCTGGGCGGCTCGCCCGAGATGGCGCCGGAAAAGACCATCAACCCTGAGGTGAAGACCGAGCCGACACAGGAGTCCACGGTTCAGCTGAACAAGGACCAGGTCGAGACCATGGCCGAACAGGTCGAGCGCGAGCGCCTTGAGCTGTTGCTGCAGGAGCTGCAGAACAAGGTCGAAGAAAACCCGCAACTGCAGAAGTTCAAGGACCAGATCCTGTTCGAGATCACCCAGGACGGCTTGCGTATCCAGATCATGGATGCCGAGAACCGGCCGATGTTCGACCTCGGCAGTGCGCGTTTGCAGCCGTATTTCGAAGACATCCTGCTGGCCATGGCCGACACCATCAAGGCGGTGCCGAACAAGATCAGCGTCAGCGGCCACACCGATGCCAAGCCGTTCGCCGGCACTGGTGAGTTCGGCAACTGGGAGTTGTCGGCCAACCGTGCCAACGCGGCGCGGCGTGCGTTGGTTGCCGGTGGCTATCCGGATGGGCAAGTGGCCCGGGTGGTGGGTTATGCGTCGTCGTCGTTGTTCGACCGCAAGAACCCGTTCAACCCGGTCAACCGGCGTATCGACATCATCGTGCTGACCAAGAAGGCCCAGCGTGATATCGAAGGTGAGCAGGCCGCGCCCGAAACGCCGCCGGCCCAGCCAGCACCGCCTGCCGGCGCCGCGCCGGGGGCTTCTTCGGCCCCTGCTGTACCGGGTGGTGAGCAAGCACCGATGCAGCCACGGGAGTTGCGCCAGAAGCTGAACATCTTCGAGGATGGCACGCTGAAGATGGACGAAGCCAAGGAGCAGTAAGTGACTGGGGCCGCTCTGCGGCCCATCGCTGGCAAGCCAGCCCACCCGAACTATGTAGCCTCCAAGTCAAGCGCCGCACCTGTGGGAGCTGGCTTGCCAGCGATGAGGCCGGAACAAGCACCACAAGACAGTTGCTCCCACAGGGGTTGTGCGAAGCTCAGGCCCACACTCTATCTGTGGGAGCTGGCTTGCCGGCGATGGGGCGCGTAGCGGCCCCAATGCATTCAGAACCCCCGGCGGATCTTGGCCTTGAGGTCGGCATGAAAGTAGTCGGCATTATCCCGGTCAGCCCCTAACCCTCGCCCTGGCGGCAATGACATGGCCCGTTCGAACGTGCGTTCATCGTGATACGCACGCACGAACAGGTCGATGTGCGGGCGCTCGCGCATGATCGGCCATCTGCCCAGGCACTCAGGCAGTGTGCCTGGCCCTTTGCAATAGAAACTCACCCGGCGGCAGCCCATTGCCGCGGCCCCCAGCAGCCAGGCAGTCCACCATTGTTCACCGACGCTGGCCGGCAACACGCCGACCCAATGGGTGGCATCGCTCATCTGCTGGCAAAAACTGCCATAGAGGTCATCGCGGGTCTGCCCATCGCTGTCGTATTGCACCAGCTGGGTGGGGATGCCTTCGAGCAGCAGGCGCTCATTGAGGATGAACGCGTCGAGCCGCTCTTCGTGGCGGTAGCTGATAAGAACCGGCATGGCGGTTGCCCTCCCTGATAGAAGCCATGACCATCAGCGAAAGCAGGAGAAGGGGCAATAGATGACGCTAAAACCGGAGCGGTCTTACGCGCTCCGGTAATATTTCCTACAAATCAGGCGGGTTAGTAGCTGTCTTCCGGCAGGCTGGCGATGATCGAGCGGTAGCTGTTCATGCGTTGCTGCTTGATCCGGCCTTCTTCCAGTGCCTTGAGCAGCGCACAGCCCGGCTCGCGGTCATGCTTGCAGTCGCGGAAGCGGCAGGTGCCGAACAGGTCGCGGAACTCGATGAACCCCCCTTCCACGTCATCGCGGCTGACATGGCCCAAGCCGAATTCGCGAATACCCGGCGAGTCGATCAGGTCGCCGCCGTTGGGGAAGTGGTACAGGCGCGCGGTGGTGGTGGTGTGCGTGCCTTGGCCCGACCATTCGGACAGGTCGCCGACGCGGGTGTCGGCAGCGGGCAGCAGGCTGTTGACCAGCGACGACTTGCCCACGCCCGACTGGCCGACGAACACGCTGATGTGCCCGTCCAGCATCTGCTGCAGGCGTTGCATGCCGTCACCCTGGTGGGCCGAAACCTCCAGCAGCGGGTAGCCGAGGTCGCGGTAGACCTCGAGTAGCGCCTGCAACGCCGGGGCGTTCTCGTCGTTGATCAGGTCGGCCTTGTTCAGCAGCAGCAACGGGCGGATGCCGGCGTGTTCGGCGGCTACCAAGTAGCGGTCGATCAGGTTCGGGTGGGGCTCGGGGGCTGGCGCGAAGACGATCACGATCAGGTCGACGTTGGCCGCCACCGGCTTGAGCTGGCCGTGGTTGTTTGGCCGGCACAGCTCGGTGCTGCGCGGCATCTGCGCGACGATAACGCCGATGCCCTGGTTGCCCGCCCGCCAGACCACGCGGTCGCCGGTGACCAGCGCAGGCAGGTTGGCCCGCAGGTGGCAGCGGAAGATCTGCCCAGCTACGTCGCCGTCCTGGGCTTCGACCTCGACCTGCACGCCAAAGTGCGCGATCACCAGGCCCAGTTGCTCTGGCCCCAGGTCGCCGCCTTCCAGCTCTTGCAGCGTGTGCTGCTCGCGTTTGGCGGCGCGAGCGGCGCGCTCGTTCTGGATTTTTTCGATACGCCAGTTTTGGCGACGATTGAGCTGGCGTTTGGCCATGAAGATTCCGTGCTGGGACAGATTGAAAACGGCAGGCAGTTTAGCACGCCGGGCGCTCGACCATTCTGCTTACCTTTGCACCGCGCGCCGCACATGCGCCCGCCGCACTCGCTAGGCTACTATGACGGCCTATACGAGGAGCCCCTGCATGCAAAACCCACAGAACCTGATCTGGATCGACCTGGAAATGACCGGCCTGGATCCGGACAGCGACGTCATCATCGAGATGGCCACGATTGTCACCGATAGCGATCTGAACACCCTGGCCGAAGGCCCGGTGATCGCCATTCACCACAGTGACGAAGTGCTGGCGCGCATGGACGAATGGAATACCCGTACCCACGGCGGCTCGGGCCTGACCCAGCGCGTGCGCGAGAGCAAGGTCAGCATGGCCGAGGCCGAGGCCCAGACCATCGCCTTCCTCGAGCAATGGGTGCCCAAGGGCAAGTCGCCGATCTGCGGCAACAGCATCTGCCAGGACCGCCGGTTCCTGTATCGCCACATGCGCAACCTGGAAAACTACTTCCACTACCGCAACCTCGACGTCTCGACCCTCAAAGAGCTGGCCGCACGCTGGGCGCCGAATGTGCGCGACAGTTTCAAGAAGGGCGGCACCCACCTGGCGCTGGACGATATCCGCGAGTCGATTGCCGAACTGCGCCATTACCGCGAGCACTTCATCAAGGTGTGAAGCGTGAGGGCGCAGATATTGTGTCTGTGCCCTCTTTTGGTGCCCTGGGCAACTGGTTAGACTGCGCGCCTTTCTCGCACGGACTCGCACCATGTTGTTGATGCTCTACCTCATTGCCATCACCGCTGAAGCCATGACCGGCGCGTTGTCTGCCGGCCGCCGCGGCATGGACTGGTTCGGCGTGGTGCTGATTGCCTGCGTCACGGCCCTGGGTGGCGGTTCGGTGCGCGACGTGCTGCTCGGGCATTACCCGCTGACCTGGGTCAAGCACCCCGAGTACCTGGTGCTGACCAGTTGCGCGGCACTGCTGACGATTTTCATCGCCCCCATGATGCGCCGCTTGCGCTCGATGTTCCTGGTGCTAGACGCCCTGGGGTTGGTGGCCTTTACCTTGATCGGTTGCATGACGGCGCTGGAGATGGGGCAGGGCATGCTGGTGGCGTCGATCAGCGGCGTGATCACCGGGGTATTTGGGGGGATCTTGCGCGATATCTTCTGTAACGACATCCCGCTGGTGTTCCGTCGCGAGCTGTATGCCAGTGTGTCGTTCGCGGCGGCGTGGTTCTATCTGGGGTGTGTGCACTTCCAGTTGCCAGCGGAGCAGGCCATGTTGCTGACCTTGTTCGGCGGGTTTCTGCTGCGCTTGCTGGCGATCCGGTTCCACTGGGAAATGCCCAAGTTCCACTACAACGACCAGCAATAGAGCTGCCTTCAGGTGGAACGCGGTCACTGTGGGAGCGGGTTTACCCGCGAAGCAGGCACCGCGGTGTAGGGCACCGGCTCCGCCGGTGTTCGCGGGTGAACCCGCTCCCACAGGGATGGCGTGGCTACTGGATACCGTGCCGTTCCAGCGCCCACTCCACATGCTCGCGCACCAGTGCCGAGGCATCCTCGCGCCGTGCCTTCAGGGCCTCGATCACCGGGATCGTCGAAGGCGCATTGCCCAACCCCACGGCCAGGTTACGCAACCAGCGCTCATAACCCGCGCGCCGCAATGGCCCGCCTTCGGTCTTGCGCAGGAAGGTCTTCTCGTCCCACAAGAACATCTCGGCCAGCTCGGCATTTTCCAACCCATGGCGCGGCTGGAAGTCATGCTCCTGCGTGGGCCGGGCAAAGCGGTTCCATGGGCAGACGATCTGGCAGTCGTCGCAACCAAACACCCGGTTGCCCATCATCGAGCGCAACTCGACGGGGATCGCCCCCTTGAGTTCGATGGTCAGGTAGGAAATGCAGCGCCGGGCATCCAGCACATAAGGCCCGACGAAGGCTTTGGTCGGGCAGATGTCCAGGCACGCCTCGCAACGCCCGCAGTGCTCGCTGGTGTGCGCGTCGTCCACCGGCAACGGCAGGTCGACGAACAGCTCGGCCAAAAAGAAGTAGCTGCCGGCCTTGCGATTGAGCAGCAGGGTGTTCTTGCCGATCCAGCCCAACCCGGCTTGCTCGGCAATCGCCTTTTCCAGCACCGGGGCGCTGTCGACGAAGGCCCGGTAGCCGAACGGGCCGATGGCTTCCTGGATGCGATCGGCCAGGTGCTGCACGCGCTTGCGCACCAGCTTGTGGTAGTCGCGGCCAAGGGCGTAACGCGACACGTAGGCCTTTTCCGGCTGGGCCAGGCGTTGCGCCATTTGCGTGTCGCCGGGCAAGTAATCCATGCGCAGCGAGACCACCCTTACCGTGCCGGGGATCAACTGGTCGGGGTGTGCGCGTTTGCCATCGTGAGCGGCCAGGTATTCCATCTCGCCCTGATAGCCGGCTTCTAGCCAGCGCTGCAGGTGCTTTTCGTGCTCGCCAAGGTCCACCCCGGCGATGCCGACATGGGCAAAACCGAGTTCTTGGCCCCAGATTTTGATGGATTGGGCCAGGGCGGGGAGGTCAAGTGTGCAAGCGGACATGGATGGGCAGGCAATACGGGCTCAGGTGCGTATAATTCTGCCAGACATTGGAGCCTTTGACCCCATGCCCCAGACCAAACAACCCGCGCATGCCCCGCAACTGCTCAGCAGAGTGACCGTCGCGCACCTGCCGGCGAGGCCTGCGCATGCCCATAAAAGTGACTTCGGCCATGTGCTGGTGGTTGGCGGCGACCTCGGTACGGGCGGTGCGGTGCTACTGAGTGCCGAAGCCGCGCTGCGCTGTGGTGCCGGGTTGGTCAGCGTGGCGACGCGTCCTGAACATGTCGGCGCAAGCCTGGCCCGCCTGCCGGAAGCCATGTGCCTGGGCGTGAGTTCGGCCAATCAGCTGATGGGCGTGCTGGAGCGTGCCTCGGTGCTGGTGGTCGGCCCGGGGTTGGGGCAGGCGGCGTGGGGCCGTAGCCTGTTGTCGGCAGTGGCCAACGCTGAGCAACCGCAGGTCTGGGATGCCGATGCCTTGAACCTGCTGGCGCGCACGCCCCTGGCCCTGCCCAGCGGCAGCATCCTCACCCCGCACCCGGGGGAGGCGGCGCGGTTGCTGGGGATTTCCACCGAGGCCGTGCAAGCTGACCGCCCAGGGGCTGCGCGCAAGCTTGCCCGCCGCTATGCCAGCGTCTGCGTGCTGAAGGGCGCCGGTACCCTGGTGGCCGACCCGAGCGGGCAGTTGGCGCGGTGTGACCGTGGGCACCCGGCCATGGCCGGCGCCGGCCTGGGCGATGTGTTGACCGGCGTGCTGGCGGCGCTGCTGGCTCAAGGCTTGGGGGCCTGGGAGGCCGCCTGCTTGGGGGCGTGGCTGCATGCCTGTGCGGGCGAGCGCCTGGGCGTCAAAGGTAGAGGCCTGGCAGCCAGTGATCTGGCGCCGGTCATTCGTGAGTTGTTGGAGGAGCATTCTGCGTGTCTGGCTTAAACCTGTTTCTGGCCGATGAAGCGGCCATGGTCGCGTTTGGTGCGCGGCTTGCCGAAGTGACCGGCGGTCATGGCGTGATTTTTCTCGAAGGTGACCTGGGGGCGGGCAAGACCACGCTCTCGCGTGGCCTGATCCGTGGCTTGGGCCATACTGGTGCAGTCAAGAGCCCGACCTTTACCGTGGTCGAACCGTACGAGATTGGTGAGGTGCGTGCGTTCCATTTCGACCTGTATCGCCTGGTCGATCCGGAGGAGCTGGAGTACATGGGCATACGTGACTACTTCGAGGGCGATGCGCTGTGCCTGTTCGAGTGGCCACAAAAGGGTGCGGGCGTTTTGCCAAAGCCTGACCTGACCATTACCATAAGCCCCCAAGCGAGCGGACGCTCGCTGAACCTTTCACCGCAGGGGGCTCGCGGCGAGGCTTGGTGCGCTGCACTGGGCAAACACTAAAACTGTAAGTGGGGTAGGTATGCGCATACGCGCACTGGTCGCCATCGTTGGGCTGCTGCTGACAACGGTGACCGTTGACGCTCTGGCCGTCACTCAAGTCAAGAGCATGCGCCTGTGGCGCGCGCCGGACAACACGCGGCTGGTCTTCGACCTGTCTGGCCCCGTGCAGCACAGCGTCTTCACCCTCAGCGCGCCAGACCGCCTGGTCATCGACATCAATGGTGCGACCCTGGCCGCGCCGTTGAACGTAGCGACGTCCAACACGCCGATCAGCAGCGTGCGTTCGGCCCAGCGTACGCCTACCGACCTGCGCGTGGTGGTCGACCTGAAAAAGTCGGTCACGCCCAAGAGCTTCACCTTGGCGCCCAATGCCCAGTACGGCAACCGCCTGGTGGTCGACCTGTACGACCAGGAAGCCGACGCCGTCGCTGCCAGTACACCGCCCTCGCCGCCGACGCCCGTGCAAACGCCGGTGACCACGCCTGCGGTGCCGGTGAGCCCGGCCCAGCCGGCCATCAAGCTGCCACCGGTGCCCAGCGGCAAACGTGACATCGTGGTCGCCATCGACGCCGGCCACGGCGGCGAAGACCCGGGCGCTTCCGGCTCGCGCGGCCAGCATGAAAAAGACATCGTCCTGCAGATCGCTCAGGAGCTGCAGCGCCAGATCAACAGCGAGAAAGGCTTCCGCGCCGAGCTGACCCGCACCGGTGACTACTTCATCCCGCTGCGCAAACGCACCGAAATCGCCCGTAAGAAGGGTGCCGACCTGTTCGTCTCGATCCACGCCGATGCCGCGCCGTCCAAGGCCGCCTTCGGTGCCTCGGTCTTTGCGCTGTCCGACCGTGGCGCCACGTCCGAGACCGCACGCTGGCTGGCCGACACGGAAAACCGCTCCGACCTGATCGGCGGTGCCGGCAACGTCAGCCTCGACGACAAGGACCGCATGCTCGCGGGCGTGTTGCTCGACCTGTCGATGACCGCCACGCTCAGCTCCAGCCTCAATGTGGGCCAGAAGGTACTGGGCAACATGGGCCGCATCACCTCGCTGCACAAGCAGCGTGTGGAGCAGGCAGGCTTCATGGTGCTCAAGTCGCCGGATATCCCGTCGATCCTCGTTGAAACCGGGTTTATCTCCAATGCCAACGAAGCTGCCAAGCTGGCTACCCGCAGCCATCAGCAGGCCCTGGCCCGCTCGATCCATACCGGCGTGCGCCAGTTCTTCCAGCAAAACCCACCGCCGGGCACTTACATTGCCTGGCTGCGCGACACCGGCAAGATCGCGGCCGGCCCACGTGAACACACCGTGCGCCCGGGTGAGACCCTGGCCATGCTCGCGGTGCGCTATCAGGTCAGCGTGGCCAGCCTGCGCAGCACTAACAGCCTCAAGACCGATGAGCTGAAAGTCGGCCAGCGTCTGGACGTGCCGGCCACTACCCTGGCTTCGCAGCAATGAGTGGTGGTTCACGCATCCAGCTGCTCAGCCCGCGGCTGGCTAACCAGATTGCCGCGGGGGAGGTGGTCGAGCGCCCGGCCTCCGTGGCCAAGGAGTTGCTGGAAAACAGCCTCGACTCCGGTGCCCGGCGCATCGATGTCGAAGTCGAGCAAGGTGGTGTCAAGCTGCTGCGGGTACGCGACGATGGCGGCGGGATTTCTGCCGATGACCTGCCGCTGGCGCTGGCCCGTCACGCCACCAGCAAGATCCGTGAACTGGAAGACCTCGAAGGCGTACTGAGCCTGGGTTTCCGCGGCGAGGCCCTGGCCTCGATCAGCTCGGTGGCGCGCCTGACCCTGACGTCGCGCACGGCCAACGCCAGCGAAGCCTGGCAGGTCGAGACCGAAGGCCGCGACATGACCCCGCGCGTGCAACCGGCAGCGCACCCGGTGGGTACCTCGGTCGAAGTGCGTGACCTGTTCTTCAATACCCCGGCCCGGCGCAAGTTCCTCAAGGCCGAGAAAACCGAATTCGATCACCTGCAGGAAGTCATCCGTCGCCTGGCCCTGGCCCGCTTCGATGTCGGCTTCCACCTGCGCCATAACGGCAAGAGCATCCTCAGCCTGCATGAGGCCCATGATGAAACCGCCCGTGCGCGGCGCGTAGGCGCCATCTGCGGGCCGGGCTTCATGGAGCAGGCGCTGCCCATCGATGTCGAGCGCAACGGCCTGCGTTTGTGGGGCTGGGTGGGGCTGCCGACCTTCTCGCGGAGCCAGGCCGACCTGCAGTACTTCTTCGTCAATGGCCGGGCAGTGCGCGACAAGCTGGTCGCCCACGCTGTGCGCCAGGCGTACCGGGACGTGCTGTTCAATGGCCGGCACCCGACCTTTGTGCTGTTCCTCGAACTCGAGCCCAACGGCGTGGACGTCAACGTGCACCCGACCAAGCACGAAGTGCGCTTCCGTGAAGGGCGTTCGGTGCATGACTTCCTGTATGGCACCTTTCACCGCGCCCTGGCCGACGTGCGCCCCGAGGACCAACTGGCTGCGCCCGCTGCGGCTGCCGACATCGTCCGCCCCAGTGGCCAGCAGGCCGGTGAGTTTGGCCCTCAAGGCGAGATGCGCCTGGCCTCGCCGGTGCTTGAGCAGCCTCGTGCGCCGCAGTTTTCGATTTCCAATGGTGGCAGTGGCTCGGGCTATCAGTCCCAGTACAGCCCGCGTCCGTCGCAGCCGTTACCGGCGGCCGAGTCGCAGGCGGTGTATCGCGAGTTCTACAAGCCGCTGAGCGATGGCGCGGCTGCACCTTCGTCGCTGCCAGAAAGCCAGGGTGACATTCCACCGCTGGGTTATGCCCTGGCTCAGCTCAAGGGCATCTACATCTTGGCCGAGAATGCTGTCGGCCTGGTGTTGGTGGACATGCACGCCGCGCATGAGCGGATCATGTACGAGCGGCTCAAGGTGGCCATGGCCAGCGAAGGCCTGAGCGGTCAACCGCTGCTGGTGCCTGAATCGTTGGCCTTGAGCCAGCGCGAAGCCGACTGCGCCGAAGAGCACGCCCAATGGTTCCAGCGCCTGGGCTTCGAGTTGCAGCGGCTGGGCCCCGAGACCCTGGCGATCCGGCAGATCCCGGCGTTGCTCAAGCAAGCCGAGGCCAACCGCCTGGTGCAGGATGTGCTCGCCGACCTGATGGAATACGGCACCAGCGACCGCATACAGGCGCACCTCAACGAACTGCTCGGCACCATGGCCTGCCACGGCGCCGTGCGCGCCAACCGGCGCCTGGCCATCCCCGAAATGAACGCACTGCTGCGCGACATGGAAAACACCGAGCGCAGCGGCCAGTGCAACCACGGCCGACCGACCTGGACCCAAATGGGCCTGGACGACCTGGACAAACTTTTCCTGCGCGGTCGATGACATGAGCGGCAAGCCCCCAGCAATATTTCTCATGGGCCCGACGGCGGCCGGCAAGACTGACCTTGCCATCGAGCTGACCAAGGTCCTGCCCTGCGAGTTGATCAGTGTCGACTCGGCGCTGGTCTACCGTGGCATGGACATCGGTACCGCCAAGCCTTCCAAGGAACTGCTGGCCGCGCACCCGCACCGGCTGATCGACATTCTCGACCCGGCCGAAAGCTACTCTGCCGCGCACTTTTGCACCGACGCCTTGCAAGCCATGGCGGAAATCACCGCACGGGGCAAGATCCCGCTGCTGGTGGGTGGCACCATGCTGTATTACAAGGCCTTGATCGATGGCTTGGCTGACATGCCGCCGGCCGACGCCAGCGTGCGTGCCGAACTCGAAGCGCAGGCCCGGGAGCTAGGCTTGGTCGAGCTGCACCGCCAGTTGGCCGAAGTGGACCCTGAGTCGGCGGCGCGCATCCATCCGAATGACCCCCAGCGGCTGATCCGTGCGCTTGAGGTTTACCGGGTGAGCGGCGAGAGCATGACGGCTCATCGCCAGCGTCAATTCGCGGAAAGTCGCGGCGCAGACGCAGGCGCTGGCGGACATTTGCCCTATACTGTCGCGAGTTTGGCGATCGCTCCTACAGATCGTCACATTTTGCATCAGCGAATTGCGTTACGATTTTCGCAGATGTTGGAACAGGGCTTCATCGACGAGGTCCGATCGCTGCGAGCCAGAAGTGACTTGCACGCCGGGTTGCCGTCTATACGGGCAGTGGGGTACAGGCAAGTCTGGGACTACCTCGACGGCAGGCTAAGTGAGAATGAGATGCGAGAACGCGGTATCATTGCCACTCGCCAGCTGGCCAAGCGGCAGTTCACCTGGTTGCGCGGTTGGTCTGACGTGCACTGGCTTGACAGCCTCGCCTGCGACAATCTGTCCCGCACCTTGAAATACCTGGGAAGCGTCTCCATATTGAGCTGAGTCCCTGCTAATTGCCGTCTATTCTTGCGAAGGGGCGGCCTAATTTATCGATTTTCTTGATTTTCTATTATTTATCCTTACAGGAGTGCGGCATATGTCAAAAGGGCATTCGCTACAAGACCCTTACTTGAACACTTTGAGAAAAGAAAAGGTTCCGGTTTCCATCTACCTGGTCAACGGGATCAAGCTGCAGGGCTCGATCGAATCTTTCGACCAGTTCGTTGTGCTGCTGAAGAACACTGTCAGCCAGATGGTCTACAAGCACGCTATTTCGACCGTGGTTCCTGCGCGTCCGGTTCGCCTGCCAAGCCCGTCCGATTCCGAACACGGTGACAGCGAGCCAGGCAACGCCTGATAGGAGCCTGCATTGTTCTTTGAGCGCCACGGTGGTGGTGAACGGGCGTTGCTCGTTCACTTGGAAGGTCAGAACCCTGAGGCGCGCGAAGACCCGCAGGAGTTTCAGGAGTTGGCATTGTCGGCCGGGGCGGACATCGTCTCGCTGGTGACCATTACACGGCATCAGCCTACGGCCAAATACCTGATTGGCAGCGGCAAGGTCGAAGAACTACGCGACCAAGTCAAAGCCGATGAGGTCGATCTGGTGATTTTCAATCACACCCTCACGCCCAGCCAGGAACGCAACCTCGAACGTGTCTTCGAGTGTCGCGTGCTTGATCGCACCGGGCTGATTCTCGATATCTTCGCCCAGCGGGCGCGTACCCATGAAGGCAAGCTGCAGGTCGAACTGGCCCAGCTCGAGCACATGAGCACGCGACTGGTACGCGGCTGGACTCACCTTGAGCGGCAAAAAGGCGGTATCGGCCTGCGTGGCCCGGGTGAAACCCAGCTTGAAACCGACCGCCGCCTGCTGCGGGTACGCCTGCGTCAGATCAAGGCACGCCTTGAGAAGGTGCGCAGCCAGCGCGAGCAGGCCCGTCGCGGCCGGCGCCGCGCCGATATCCCGTCGGTTTCGCTGGTGGGTTACACCAACGCCGGCAAGTCCACCCTGTTCAACGCCCTGACCCAATCAGAGGTCTACGCCGCCGACCAGCTCTTCGCCACCCTCGACCCGACCTTGCGCCGGCTCGAGTTGAACGACCTTGGGCCGATCGTGCTGGCTGACACCGTCGGCTTCATTCGTCACCTGCCGCACAAGCTGGTCGAGGCTTTTCGGGCTACGCTCGAAGAGTCGAGCAACTCTGACCTGCTGCTGCATGTGATCGACGCGCATGAGCCCGACCGCATGGAGCAGATTGAGCAGGTGTTGGCGGTATTGGGCGAGATCGGTGCCGAAGGCTTGCCGATCCTTGAGGTCTATAACAAACTCGACCTGCTCGAAGATGTCGAGCCGCAGATCCAGCGCGATGCCGATGGCAAGCCGGAGCGGGTCTGGGTATCGGCACGCGATGGGCGTGGCCTGGAGCTGGTTGGCCAGGCGATTGCCGAGTTGCTGGGGGATGATCTGTTTGTCGGTACCCTGTGCCTGGAGCAGCGTTTTGCCCGCTTGCGCGCGCAATTCTTTGCCCTGGGTGCCGTGCAGAGTGAAGAGCATGATGAAGAAGGGCGCAGCCTGCTGAGCGTGCGACTGCCCAAGGTCGAGTTGAATCGTCTGGTCAGCCGCGAAGGCATGGAGCCGCAAATGTTTGTCGAGCAACACACTTTGCAATAAATGCTCGACGAGGTCGCCGGGCAGCAGTGACAGGCATTCTGTAGCATTGGACGGCGCGCCGTGGGCGCGTCTTTGCTTTATCAGATGGAGAGCGCTATGGCTTGGAACGAGCCGGGTGGCAACTCGAACAATCAGGATCCCTGGGGCGGTCGCCGTGGTGGCGGCGGCGGTGGTGGCGATAAAAAAGGCCCGCCGGATCTGGACGAGGCCTTCCGCAAACTGCAGGACAGCCTGAACGGCATGTTCGGCAGCGGCAAGAAACGTGGCGGCGGTGACCGCAATGTCGGCAAGGGTGGCGGCTACGGCCTGCTGGGCATCGGCCTGGCGGTGTTGGCTGCCATCTGGCTGTACAGCGCCGTGTACGTGGTCGACGAGCAGGAGCAGGCCGTAGTGCTGCGCTTCGGCAAGTACTATGAGACGGTCGGTCCCGGCCTGAACATCTACTTCCCGCCCATCGATCGCAAGTACATGGAAAACGTCACGCGTGAGCGTGCCTACACCAAGCAGGGGCAGATGCTGACCGAAGACGAGAACATCGTCGAGGTCCCGCTGACCGTCCAGTACAAGATCACCAACCTGCAGGACTTCGTGCTCAACGTCGACCAGCCAGAGGTGAGCCTGCAGCATGCGACCGACAGTGCCCTGCGCCATGTGGTGGGTTCCACCTCCATGGACCAGGTGCTGACCGAAGGCCGTGAGCAGATGGCCGTGGATATCCGCGAACGCCTGCAGCGCTTCCTCGACAACTACCGTACCGGTATCACCGTCACCCAGGTCAACGTACAGAGCGCGGCAGCCCCGCGTGAAGTGCAGGAAGCCTTCGACGACGTGATCCGTGCTCGCGAAGATGAACAGCGTGCCCGCAACCAGGCCGAGTCCTACGCCAATGGCGTGGTGCCAGAAGCCCGTGGTCAGGCCCAGCGCATCATCGAGGACGCCAACGGTTACCGCGATGAAGTGATCGCTCGCGCCAAGGGTGAGGCCGACCGCTTCAGCAAGCTGGTGACCGAGTATCACAAGGCACCGGACATCACGCGTCAGCGTCTGTACCTGGAAACCATGCAAGAGGTCTACAGCAACTCGAGCAAGGTCATGGTGGCTACCAAGGACGGGCAGAACAACCTGCTCTACCTGCCACTGGACAAGATGGTCGAAGGCAGCCGCAACACGTCCGCACCGGCCAGCGGTGTATCTGCGTCGGCCAACGATGCGGCCGCGCGTGCGGCGCAGGACCTGCAACAGCAACAACAGCCGCCGCGCACTAGGGAGAGCCGCTGATGAGCAATAGATCGCTGATCGCCCTGATCGCCGCTGTGGTGCTGGCCGTCGTGGCCTGGAACTGCTTCTACATCGTGTCGCAGACCGAACGTGCCGTACTGCTGCAATTCGGCCGTGTGGTTCAGGCTGATGTTCAGCCAGGCCTGCATGTGAAGGTTCCTTACGTGAACCAGGTGCGCAAGTTCGACGCCCGCCTGATGACCCTTGATGCGCCAACCCAGCGGTTCCTGACCCTGGAGAAGAAAGCGGTCATGGTCGACGCCTACGCCAAGTGGCGCGTCAAGGATGCCGAGCGCTTCTACACCGCCACTTCCGGCCTCAAGCAGATCGCCGATGAGCGTCTGTCGCGTCGTCTGGAAAGCGGCCTGCGTGACCAGTTCGGTAAGCGTACCCTGCACGAGGTGGTTTCCGGTGAACGTGACGCGCTGATGGCTGACATCACCGCTTCGCTGAACCGCATGGCTAACAAAGAGCTGGGTATCGAGGTCATCGATGTGCGCGTCAAGGCCATCGACCTGCCGAAGGAAGTCAACCGCAGCGTGTTCGATCGTATGAGCACCGAGCGTGAGCGTGAAGCCCGCGAGCATCGCGCCAAAGGTAACGAGCTGGCAGAAGGTATCCGTGCGGATGCCGATCGTCAGCGCCGTGTACTGCTGGCCGAAGCCTACCGTGAAGCTGAAGAAACCCGCGGTGACGGCGACGCCCAGGCGGCTGCCATCTACGCCAAGGCCTACAGCCAGGACGCTGATTTCTATGCGTTCAACCGTAGCCTGCAGGCGTACCGCGAGAGCTTCTCGAGCAAGAGCGACGTGCTGGTCCTGGACCCGAAGAACGAGTTCTTCCGCTTCCTGGACAAGAGCAAGCCTTGATGCTCTAAGCCCGTTTTCATTGGGGCTACGCCCCGCCTGGCAGCTAAAACACCAGGCGGGGTGCATCCTGAATGAAAAGGGGTGTATGATGAGGCAGCCGGGAAATTTCCCGGCTTTTTTGCGTCTGCAAGGTTGATTGGCAAGCCGCCAGTTGACGGTTTGGTCAGCGCGCAAGGCAATTCGAGGGTATTGGGTACGGTGGCTGCGCTGGGATCAGTGCTGCCCGCTGCTGTGCGCGATACCTGCTTTACTGACGGCTCGCCACAGGCAGGCCGCCCGGACCAGAGGGGAAATGGCGTAATGGCAACGGTAGACCGCTGGCTGCTGCCAGATGGCATCGAGGAAGTACTGCCACCTGAGGCTGCGCGCATCGAGATCGCGCGTCGCCAGGTGTTGGACCTGTTCCAGAGTTGGGGCTACGAACTGGTCGTCACCCCGCATATCGAGTACCTGGAGTCGCTGTTGACCGGCGCCGGCCAGGACCTGGATCAGCGCACCTTCAAGGTGGTCGACCCGCAGTCCGGTCGCCTGATGGGCTTCCGCGCCGACTTCACCCCGCAGGTGGCGCGTATCGACGCCCACACCTTGCGCCGTGAAGGCCCGAGCCGCCTGTGCTATGCCGGCAGCGTGCTGCATGCCCAGCCGCGTGCTCTGTCCACCTCGCGCAGCCCGATCCAGCTCGGTGCCGAGTTGTACGGCGATGCCAGCCCCACCAGCGATGTCGAAGTCATCAGCCTGATGCTCGCCACGCTGCAACTGACGGATGTCGCGGACGTGCACATGGACCTCGGCCATGTCGGCATCTACCGTGGCTTGGCGCGTGCCGCGGGCCTGTCGGGCGCGGTCGAGCAGCAGCTGTTCGACGCCCTGCAGCGCAAGTCGGTCGACGAAGTGCAGGCACTGACCGCCGACCTGCCGAAAGACCTGGGCAACATGCTGCGCGCCCTGGTCGAGCTGTGCGGTGGCCGTGAAGTGCTGGCCGAAGCCCGCGTGCGCCTGGGCCGTGCCCCGGCCAGCGTGCTGGCGGCGCTGGACGACCTTTTGGCGATCGCTGATCGCCTGGCATCGCGCTACCCAGACCTGCCGTTGTACTTCGACCTCGGCGAGCTGCGTGGCTACCACTACCACACCGGTGTGGTGTTCGCCGTGTTCGTGCCGGGCGAAGGTCAATCGATCGCCCAGGGCGGCCGTTATGATGACATCGGCGCTGATTTCGGCCGGGCACGCCCGGCCACTGGATTCTCCACGGATTTGAAGACCCTGGTCACACTGGGGCGAGCGGAGGTCGTATTGCCAACTGGCGGCATCTGGATGCCCGACAGTGGTGACGCGGCCCTCTGGCAGCAGGTCTGCCAGTTGCGCAGCGAGGGCCAGCGTGTGGTTCAGGCTTTGCCTGGCCAGCCGTTGAGTGCTGCTCTCGAGGCGGATTGTGATCGGCAATTGATTCAGCAAGACGGGCGCTGGCAGGTACTGCCGCTGACCCATTGAGTTTCTGCGTCGGCAAAAGGCCGGCAACCAAGTTTGCGTGAATGAGGACCAATGTAATGGGTAAGAATGTCGTCGTCCTGGGCACCCAATGGGGTGATGAGGGCAAAGGCAAGATCGTCGATCTGCTGACCGAACATGCTGCCGCCGTAGTGCGCTACCAGGGTGGCCACAACGCGGGCCACACCCTGGTGATCAACGGTGAAAAAACCGTTCTGCACCTGATTCCGTCCGGCATCCTGCGTGAAGGCGTTCAGTGCCTGATCGGCAACGGCGTGGTCGTTGCTCCAGATGCCCTGATGCGTGAAATCACCAAGCTGGAAGAGAAGGGTGTACCGGTGCGTGAGCGCCTGCGCATCAGCCCGGCTGCTCCGCTGATCCTGTCGTACCACGTGGCCCTGGACCAGGCCCGCGAGAAAGCCCGTGGCGAAGCCAAGATCGGCACCACCGGCCGTGGTATCGGCCCAGCGTACGAAGACAAAGTCGCACGCCGCGGCCTGCGCGTTGGCGACCTGTTCCACCGTGAGCGTTTCGCTGCCAAGCTCGGTGAGCTGCTGGACTACCACAACTTCCAGCTGGTGAACTATTACAAAGAGCCGGCCATCGACTTCCAGCAGACCCTGGACGAGTGCATGGCCTACGCCGAGCAGCTCAAGCCGATGATGCTCGACGTCACCGCCGAGCTGCATAACCTGCGTCGCGCCGGCAAGGACATCATGTTCGAAGGTGCCCAGGGCTCGCTGCTGGACATCGACCACGGTACCTACCCGTACGTCACCAGCTCCAACACCACTGCCGGCGGTATCTCCACCGGTTCCGGCGTTGGCCCGATGTACCTGGACTACATCCTGGGTATCACCAAGGCCTACACCACGCGCGTAGGTTCCGGCCCGTTCCCGACCGAACTGTTCGATGAAACCGGCGCTACCCTGGCCAAGCGTGGCCACGAGTTCGGTTCGACCACCGGCCGTGCCCGTCGTTGCGGCTGGTTCGATGCCGTCATCCTGCGTCGCGCCATCGACGTCAACAGCATCTCGGGCATCTGCCTGACCAAGCTGGACGTACTGGACGGCCTTGAAACCATCAACATCTGCGTTGGCTACAAGAACGAGAACGGTGCTGTCATCGACGCCCCTTCCGACGCCGACAGCTACATCGGCCTGGAGCCGGTGTACGAAGAGATGCCAGGCTGGAGCGAGTCGACCTTGGGTGCCAAGACCCTGGAAGCGCTGCCAGAAGCTGCTCGCGCTTACATCAAGCGCATCGAGGAGCTGGTCGGCGCGCCGATCGACATCATCTCCACCGGCCCGGACCGCAACGAGACCATCGTGCTGCGTCATCCGTTCGCCTGATCCGCTTTTACGGCTGATCTGACGCCGCGGTCCTGAAAGGGGCCGCGGCGTTTTCATTTGTAGGCCTGCACCGGCCTCTTCGCGGGTAAACCCGCTCCCACCAGATCTCTACTGCCTTCAGGTTCAGTGCCACCCTGTGGGAGCGGGTTTACCCGCGAAGAGGCCGGCACAAGCAAACACTCTGCTAGACCTTGGCACATATCCCTGCTGTTCCCGGCATAACCCTTGCTGTAAGAAGTTTCTGTAGATGCCATCAAAATAGTGGCGCCAGAAAACACGAGGGTTACACCGTGTCTGCCATCCTCTCACTGTTACGAAGCCGCCTTTTGCGGCCTGTGTTTGTTGCCCTTGGTATCGCTCTTTTGGTGCAGGTGCTGGTTGCCGTTGCGCTGACCCGAAGCACGGTCACCGCCTTGGAGGCCGACCTGGGCGAGCGCTTGGGCAATGACAGCCGCAAGCTGGCCAGCGAGCTGGAGCAAGCTGGGCAGGACGTGCGTTCGGGGCTCGATAGCCTGTCCAGCAGCACCCGTCAGCGTTTGAGCGCAGGGTTGTCGACACGCTTGCAAAACGAGCAGCAGCAACTGCGCACCACGCTGGAAAAGAACCTCAAGGATTCTGCCAACGACATGGCTGAACTGCTGGCCTCGGTCGCCCCGCGGGCTATCTGGGACAACGATGTGCCGGTGCTCTCCGACTTCGCCCGTCGCGCTCAGCGCAACCCCAACGTGCTGTTCGTGGTCTACGACGACGCCCAGGGCCAGCACCTGACCCGCTACCTCAACCGGCAAAACCCGATCAACCAGGCGTTGATGGAAAAGGGGCAGGGCGAGCGGGCGCTGGACAAGGTGATCGATGCGGCTCGCCGCGACCCGGCGGTGTATTTTGTCGAAGCGTCGATCAACCCCAATGGTGCGGAGATCGGCAAGGTGCTGATGGGGGTTTCCACGGCTGGCGTCGATCAGGAGCTCGCGGCCCTTGACCAGCGCTTCGCCGCCTTGATCGCCAGTGGTGAGCAGCTGGTGGGTGACAGCCTCGGGGCCGCCGCCGCCGACAGCGGCAAGACCCTGCGCGAACGCCTGGAGACTGCCCAGAGCAGTGCCACCGCGATGCAGGCCAATACTGCGCAGACGGTGCGTGAAGCTGCTGCCGAGCTGCGCTGGCGTATTGGCCTAGGCCTGGTGTTGGTGGGCCTTGGCGTGTTGCTGGTAGTCGCGGTGGTGCTTGGTCGACGGGTGCTCAGCAAGCTGCGCCTTTTGATCACCGCCCTGAACGACCTGGCTGCCGGTGAGGGTGACCTGACCAAACGCGTGACCCTCGACAGTCGCGACGAGATTGGTGACATGGCCTCGGCGGTCAACCGTTTCGTCGACAAGTTGCAGCCCATCGTCCGCGAGGCCGGTGAGGTGGCGCAGCGTACGGGTGTCGAGATTGGCGCCATGGCCCAGCGCAATGCCGGTGCTGACGCCGCTGCTGCGCTGCAGCGCGATGAAGTGGCCGCCAGCCTGCGTGACCTGTCGAGCATGGCCGACGAAGCCCAAGCCGAGAGCCATGCCATGCAGTCCGCCTTGCAGCAGGTGGTGGATATTCGCCAGGCCACGGATGAGAACAGCCGGACTTCGACCCAGCTCGCCGGCCTGATCGAAAGCTTGGCAGGGCAGGTGGAGACCGGCTCGCATGTAATCGAACGGCTGGCCAAGCAGAGTGAACAGATCGAGGTGGTGCTGACAGTGATCCACGGCATTGCCGAGCAGACCAACCTGCTGGCATTGAATGCGGCCATCGAGGCGGCGCGTGCTGGCGAGACGGGGCGCGGCTTTGCCGTAGTGGCTGATGAGGTGCGCGCGTTGGCGAGCAAGACGCAAAGCTCGACCGGGGATATCCAGGCGCATATTGCTGCGCTGCAGAAAGGCGCCAAAGAAGCTGTGGCCACCATCAGCCAGGCAGGGCTCAAGGCCAGCGAAGGGTTGTTGGTGTTGCGCGAGAACGAGCGCCGCCAGCAGTCGGTGCAGGCGGCGGTCGAGCAAGTGCATGCGGCGATCGGGCTGGCTACCCGCGCAGCCGAACAGCAGGCGCACGGCGCACAAGCGGTGCGCGGCCGGGTGGAGACCATCCACGCCCAGGCCGAACGCTCGGCTGAAGTGGTGATGCAGACCACGGCCAGCAGCAAGGTACTGGATGACCTGGCAGCGCAGCTGCGGGCCAGCCTGGGGCAGTTCAGGGCGTAACGCCCCCCCTTTGAGGGGGCGCTCCTACAAAACTCACGCCTTGTTGAGGTACATCCGTGTGGTCAGCAGGTACACCGGCAACCCCGATACCACGATCAGCAGTGCCGCATATGGCGCTGCCGCCGCGAACTCGACGTTGGCGGTGTGCGCCCAGACCTCAGTGGCCAGGGTGGTCATGCCGGTCGGGCTCAGCAGCAGTGTGGCGGTCAGCTCTTTCATGGCATCGAGGAACACCAGGGCGAAGGCCGCGGCCAGGGCCGGGAAGATGATCGGCAAGGTCACCCGGCAGAACGCTGTGAAGCTGCTCGCGCCCAGGGTGCGGGCAGCCTCTTCGAGCGTCGGCGAAGCCTTGTTCAAGGCGGTGCGTACCGGCGCCTGGGCCAGCGGCAGAAATAGCAGTGCGTAGGCCAGCAGCAACAGGGCAGTGGTCTGGTACATCGCAGGCACGTAGTGCAGCGCGAAGAACACCAGCGTCAGCGCGATCACCAGGCCCGGCAGGGCATGCAGCAGGTACGGCAGGCGTTCAGCCCAGATCGCCAGGCGGCCCTTGTAGCGCACCACCAGGAAGCTGATCGGCAATGCCAGCAACACACAGAAGCCTGCGCCGCCAAGCGACACCGACAACGACGTGAGCAGCGCCTTGGAGATGTCGGCGACCGGGAACGCCGCCGACGAGCCAACACTCAGCCAGTAACCGAGCATGGCCAGCGGAATGCCGCTGCCCAGCACCGCCAGGCCCACGCAGAACAGCTGCGCCAAGGGCGCCCAGCCGCGTAAGCGCACAGGCTGTGCGCGGCGCGCCACGCCTTGGCCGATGCGTACGTGGCGGGCCTTGCCACGCACGCGCAGTTCCAGCCACAACATGATCATGCACAGCGCCAGCAGCACGGCCGAGAGCATGGCCGCGTTGGCGTTGCTGAATTCCAGTTCGAACTGCTGATAGATCGCCGTGGTGAAGGTCTGCAGGCCGAGGATCGACAGTGCGCCAAACTCCACCAGCATGTGCAGGGCAATCAGCAGCGCGCCACCCAGCATCGAGGGCCACAGCAAGGGCAAGGTCACCTTGATGAACACGCCCCAACGGCTGCACCCCAGCGTACGCGCCGACTCTTCAAGCGAGGTGTCGACGTTGCGCAGGGTGGCTGCCACCGGCAGGAACACCAGCGGATACTTGGACAAGGCCATGACCAGAATGGCCCCGCCGAGGCCTTCGAAGTCCGAGCTCAGCGACACCCAGGTGAAGCTGCTGACGAATGACGGCACCGCAAACGGCAGGCACAGCACCACGCCCCACAGGCGACGCCCCGCCAGGTTGCTGCGTTCGAGCAGCCAGGCCAGGGCCAGGCCGACCACCATGCACACCAGCGTCACCCCGAACATCAGCATCAGGGTGTTGCGCATCAGGCCCCAGACGAATGGGCGCCACAGCAGGTGCAGGGCTTCTCGCCAGCCTGCTTCCCAGGCTTTGAGGGCGACATACGCCAGTGGCAGCAAACTCATTGCCACCAGGAACAGCACAGGCAGCACCACCCAGATCGAGGGGCGCTTGCGGCGCGGCACGAAACGTACCGGCGCCGGCTCGGACAGGGCGGCAGTCATCAGAGCAGACCGACCTCACGTTCAAGTTCCAGGGCTTCTTCGGCATTGCCAAGGTCGGCCGGGGAGATCTTCGGTGGGCGCAGGTCTTCAAAAGGTTTTAGGCCACGGTCAGAAACCATGCCCTTGTGCAGCGGATACTCGGCGGTGGTCTGGGTGATCACACGCTGGCCTTCTTCGCTGGCCATCCAGTTGAGCAGGGCCTGGGCTTCTTTCGGGTGCTTGCTGGCCTTGACCGCGGCGGCGCCGGAGATGGTCACCAGGCCACCGGCATCGCCGTCGGCCAGGTAATACAGCTTGGAGTCCAGCTTGCCGCGCTCACGCTCCAGGGCATACCAGTAGTAGTTGTTCACCAGCACGGCGGCGACTTCGCCTTTTTCCACAGCCTTCAGGGCGACCATGTTGTTGGTGTAGGTCTTGCCGAAAGCCTTCAGGCCGGTCAGCCACTCTTCGGCCGCATCACGCCCGTGCATCTTGAGGATGGCTACAGCCTGTTCCTGGAAGGCGCCACTGGTCGGCACGAAACCGACACGGCCATCCCATTCAGGGTCGGCGAAGTCCATGACCGATTGCGGCAGGTCTTTTTCATCGATTTTCTTCGGGTTGAACACCACCACGCGGGTACGCGCGGTGACGCCCATCCACGTGCCGTTGGCGGCTACGTATTCTTTGGGCAGCATGTTCAAGGTGGCGTCGTCGATTTTCGCCAGTAGGCCGAGCTCACCCAGGTTGTTCAGGGGTGGCGACTCTTCGGTATAGATGATGTCGGCCGGCGAGCGCTCGCCTTCTTCGATGATCTGGCTGGCCAGCTGGTTGCTGCTGCCTTTGCGGATATTGATGTGAATGCCGGTCTTGGCCTCGTAGGCCTTGGCGATGGCCTCGCCGATTTCCTTGTGCTGGCCGTTGTACATGGTCAGTGTGACCGGGGCGTCTGCCATGGCGGCCGGGGCGCCGATCACCAGGCTCAATACAGCGGCGGCCAGGGTGCGCATCAGCGGTTGCGGACGGATCGTCATGCGGGTACTTCCTCGCTTACGGCTACATATTTGGAAACAATGGTAAACGAAATCGTTTCTCAAGTGGCCGTGTGACAAGAAATTCATGGGCAGACCATCGTCGGGCAGCTGAATTTTTTGGCCGGAGGGGAGGGCGCAACGTGTGGAGCAAAAAACGCAGGCAAGAAAAAACCCACTAGCAAGCTAGTGGGTTTTTATATGGTGCCCAGGAGAAGACTCGAACTTCCACGACCGTTAAGTCACTGATACCTGAAACCAGCGCGTCTACCAATTCCGCCACCTGGGCAAAGCTTTACATCAGCTGGTGAAGGCGACTATCGTTCGCTTTCACACAGTAGTAATAGATCCTTGGTCATCTATTACTTGATAATACTTGGTGCCCAGGAGAAGACTCGAACTTCCACGACCGTTAAGTCACTGATACCTGAAACCAGCGCGTCTACCAATTCCGCCACCTGGGCACACATTTCGTCGAGGTCACATGATGCTTTACATCGCGTTTCATCTCAACTACAACGTCGTCTGTCCGTCGTTGTGGTGCGCACTATACGGACGGTCCTGAGGGCTGTAAACCCCCTGATCAAAAAAAATTTCAAAATTTTCAACTTGTTGATTCTTCAGCCCTATTACACCTTCCTCGGCTCATCGCCGGGGGGCTGTCCAAGGCTGTCATTTCCGGTTTCAATACGCCTATGCCAGAATTCCTATCTATATACCCCAAGGTGAACCCCTTCTGATGGCCGATTGGCAATCCCTCGATCCCGAGGCCGCTCGCGAAGCGGAAAAATACGACAACCCTATCCCCAGCCGTGAGCTGATCCTCCAGCGTCTTGCCGATCGTGGCGAGCCGGCCGCCCGCGAGGAGCTGGCGGCAGAATTCGGTCTGTACGAGGAAGACCAGATTGAAGCCCTGCGCCGCCGCCTGCGTGCCATGGAGCGCGACGGCCAGCTTATCTATACCCGGCGTGGCACCTATGCCCCGGTAGATAAGCTGGACCTTATCTGTGGCCGCATTTCCGGCCACCGCGACGGTTTTGGCTTCCTCATCCCTGATGACAAGAGCGACGACCTGTTCCTCAGCCCTTCGCAGATGCGCCTGGTATTCGATGGCGACCGCGCCCTGGCGCGTGTATCCGGCACCGACCGCCGTGGCCGCCGTGAAGGTGTATTGGTAGAAGTCATCTCCCGCGCGCATGAAAGCGTGGTCGGGCGTTACTTCGAAGAGGGCGGTATCGGCTACGTGACGCCGGACAACCCGAAGATCCAGCAGGAAGTGCTGGTGACCGCCGGTCGCAATGGCGGCGCTAAGATTGGCCAGTTCGTCGAGATCAAGATCACGCACTGGCCCACCCCGCGCTTCCAGCCGCAAGGCGATGTGATCGAAGTGATCGGCAACTACATGGCGCCGGGCATGGAAATCGACGTTGCCCTGCGCAGCTATGATATTCCGCACGTCTGGCCCGATGACGTGGTCAAGGAAGCGCGCAAGTTCCGCTCCGAAGTGGAAGAGAAGGACAAGGAAAAGCGCATCGACCTGCGCCACCTGCCTTTCGTCACCATTGACGGCGAAGATGCCCGCGACTTCGACGATGCGGTGTATTGCGAGCCGCTGGGCAAGTTGCGCCTGTTCTCCGGTGGCTGGCGCCTGTACGTGGCGATTGCCGACGTTTCCAGCTATGTGCGCCTGGGTTCTGCCCTGGACGTCGAAGCCCAGCAGCGTGGCAACTCGGTGTACTTCCCCGAGCGCGTGGTGCCGATGCTCCCCGAAGAGCTGTCCAACGGCCTGTGCTCGCTGAACCCGCACGTCGATCGCTTGGCCATGGTCTGCGAAATGACCATCAACAAAGCCGGCCAGATGGTCGACTACCAGTTCTACGAAGGCGTGATCCACTCCCATGCCCGCCTGACCTACAACAAGGTCAGCAGCATGCTCGAGCATGCCCGCACCCGTGAAGGGAAGGCGCTGCGCGAGGAGTACAAGGAAGTCCTGCCGGACCTGAAGAGCCTCTACGCGCTCTACAAGGTGCTGCTGGACGCGCGCCACACCCGCGGCGCGATCGACTTCGAGACCCAAGAAACCCGCATCATCTTTGGCGATCAACGCAAGATCGCCGAGATCCGCCCGACCGTGCGCAACGATGCCCACAAGCTGATCGAGGAATGCATGCTGGCGGCCAACGTGGCCACCGCCGAGTTCCTGCAAAAGCACGGCGTGCCCGCCCTGTACCGCGTGCACGATGGCCCGCCGCCGGAGCGCCTGGAAAAACTGCGCGCCTTCCTCGGTGAGCTGGGCTTGTCGCTGCACAAAGGCAAGGACCCGTCGCCGAAGGATTACCAGGCCCTGCTGGCGAGCATTTCCGAGCGCCCAGACTTCCACCTGATCCAGACCGTGATGCTGCGCTCGCTGAGCCAGGCGGTGTACAGCACCGACAACAACGGCCACTTCGGCCTGAATTACGAGGCTTACACCCACTTCACCTCGCCGATCCGTCGTTACCCGGACCTGCTGGTGCACCGTGCCATCCGCAGCATCATCCGCTCCAAGGTGGATACCCCGCACGTCAAGCGTGCTGGCGCCATGAGCATTCCCAAGGCGCGCATCTACCCGTACGACGAGAACACCCTCGAGCAACTCGGCGAGCAGTGCTCGATGACCGAACGCCGTGCCGACGAGGCGACGCGCGATGTGGTCAACTGGCTCAAGTGCGAGTTCATGAAGGACCGTGTGGGCGAGACCTTCCCGGGTGTGATTACCGCGGTGACCGGTTTCGGCTTGTTCGTCGAGCTGACGGACATCTACGTAGAAGGCCTGGTGCACGTCAGTGCGCTGCCGGGCGACTACTACCACTTCGACCCGGTTCATCATCGCCTGTCCGGCGAGCGTACCGGGCGCAGCTTCCGCTTGGGCGACACGATCGAAGTCAAGGTCATGCGCGTTGACCTGGACGAGCGCAAGATCGACTTCGAAGTCTCCGAGAAGACCCTCAGCGGGCCGATCGGTCGCAAGCAGCGTGGCGCCGCAGCGTCCGCAGACGGCAAGCCCGAGCAGCCGCAACCGGCCACCGAGGCGAAAGCCACGCCCAAGCCGCGCAGCCGCAAGAGCGAGGCGTCCGAGGCCTACTTCCCTAAAGATGCCGTGCAGCGCAACGCTGAAGTGCGCAAGAGCCGCGAGATGAAGAAGGCGTTGATGACCGACGCTCGCAGCAGTGCCGGCAGCAAGTCGGAGAAGGGTGGCAAGCCATCCGGCAAGCCGACCAAGCATCGCAAAGGCCCGCCGAAGTCCGGTGCGCCCCGCAAGAGCAAGAGCAAGTCATGAGTCAGCTGGAAAAGATCTACGGCGTACACGCCGTGCAGGCGTTGTTGCAGCACCACCCCAAGCGGGTCAAGCAGGTCTGGCTGTCGGAAGGGCGCAGTGAGCCGCGCCTGCAGAAGCTGCTGGAGCTGGCCGCAGAAAACCGCGTAGCGGTCGGCCAGGCCGAACGCCGCGAGCTGGATGCCTGGGTCGAAGGTGTGCACCAGGGTGTGGTCGCCGAGGTCAGCCCGAGCCAGGTGTGGGGTGAGTTGATGCTCGAGGAGTTGCTCGAGCGCACCGAAACGCCACCGCTGATCCTGGTCCTGGACGGCGTCACCGACCCGCACAACCTTGGCGCCTGCCTGCGCACCGCCGATGCCGCCGGTGCCACGGCGGTGGTGGTGCCCAAGGACAAGTCGGCGACCCTGACGCCGGTGGTGCGCAAGGTGGCCTGCGGCGCTGCGGAAGTGATTCCGTTGGTGGCCGTGACCAACCTGGCGCGCACGCTTGAAAAGCTTCAGCAGCGTGGCCTGTGGGTGGTCGGCACGGCCGGTGAGGCCGAGCAGGAAATCTACCAACAGGACCTGACCGGGCCGCTGGTGATGATCATGGGGGCAGAAGGCAAAGGCATGCGCCGCCTGACCCGTGAGCATTGCGATTTCCTGGTCAAGTTGCCGATGGGCGGTAGCGTCAGCAGCCTGAACGTTTCGGTGGCGACCGGCGTTTGCTTGTTTGAGGCAGTGCGCCAGCGTCAAGCCAAGCGCTGATTCATACCTGCGCGGGCCTCTTCGCGGGGCAAGCCCGCTCCCACAGGGTTCGCTGAGATCCCTGTAGGAGCGGGTTTACCCGCGAAGCGGCCAGTGCAGGCTAAAGTGTTTCGGGCTGTTCAAATAATCGCCAATTACCTTGCTTGTCCGCCCCGCCTTCTCTACAATTGCGCCCCTTGCCGAGCTGGCAGGCGCTCATGTGCCTCCCCTCCATGGCAAGACATACAGTGTCATTCACTCCTTGTCTGACCAGCGTTCTGGCAGACTACTAACCCGTAAGGAGCATTCATGCGTCATTACGAAATCATCTTTCTGGTTCACCCGGACCAGAGCGAGCAAGTCGGCGGCATGGTTGAGCGTTACACCAAGCTGATCGAAGAAGATGGTGGCAAAATCCACCGCCTGGAAGACTGGGGCCGTCGTCAACTGGCCTACGCAATCAACAATGTTCACAAGGCTCACTACGTGATGCTGAACGTTGAGTGCACCGGCAAGGCCCTGGCCGAGCTGGAAGACAACTTCCGCTACAACGATGCCGTGATCCGTAACCTGGTCATCCGTCGCGACGAAGCCGTAACCGGTCAGTCCGAGATGCTGAAGGCAGAAGAGAACCGCAGCGAGCGCCGTGAGCGTCGTGAGCGTCCTGAGCATGCTGACTCCGCCGAAGGCGATGACAGCAATGACAGCGACTCCAGCGATAACGCTGACGAGTAATCCACGGACCTTTTGAGGAGCCTATTACATGGCACGTTTCTTCCGTCGTCGTAAATTCTGCCGCTTCACTGCTGAAGACGTGAAAGAGATCGACTTCAAAGATCTCAACACCCTGAAAGCTTACGTATCCGAAACCGGCAAGATCGTTCCAAGCCGTATCACCGGTACCAAAGCTCGTTATCAGCGTCAGCTGGCTACCGCTATCAAGCGCGCCCGCTTCCTGGCCCTGCTGCCCTACACCGACAGCCACGGCCGCTGAGACCGGGTCGTCGACAAGCAGTAAGGGATAAGCATGCGAGCGTTAGCTGATTTCATCATGCGCGGTCGTGTGCAGGCCACCCTGGTGGTGGTCATCAGTGCAGTGTTACCGCTGTTGTTCTGGTTGAGTGCCGCTGCCGGAAGCCTCGTGCTTCTGCGGCGCGGGTTCAAGGATGCTTCAACGGTCATCGCGTTTGGGCTTTTGCCCGCGGTGGCCATCTGGGCCTTTGGCGACCCCAGTACCTTGCTGGTGCTGTTGGGGACGCTGGGGCTGGCCGCCTTGTTGCGTGCCGGGCATTCCTGGAGCCGGGTGTTGATGTTCAGTGTTGTGTTGGGGCTGGTTTACAGCCTCATCCTGGACACGGTACTGCGTGAAACCTTCGAAGTGTTGGCCAAGGCGCTTGTACAAGCCCTGCCACAAATCGAAGGCAAGCCGGTGATCCCCGGTGAGCTGATCGGCCCTGTGCTGGTCGCTTCAACGGCGGTGATGCTGCAGCTGTTCAGCGTGCTGGCTTTGATGCTGGCGCGTTATTGGCAGGCTGCGTTGTACAACCCTGGAGGCTTCGGTCGCGAGTTTCGCGCCTTGAAGTTGCCGCGGGTAGCCATGCTGGCTTTGGTGGCCATGATGGTGCTGGGTCCGTTCATCGGGCCGCAGTTCATCGTCCTGGCCTCTGCGTCCAGCCTGGTGCTCGTCCTGGCCGGCATCGCCTTGATGCATGGGCTGGTGGCACAGGGCCGATTGGCCGGTTTCTGGCTGGTAGGCATGTACGTGACGCTGCCGCTGATCATGCAGCTGATTTATCCGTTGCTCGTGGTTTTGGCCATTGTCGACAGCCTGATTGATTTTCGCGGTCGCAAGTCCCCTGAGGGGAATGACTCCGCGAACGGTGAAGGTTAAAAGTTAAGAGGTTTTACCAAATGGAACTGATCCTGCTGGAAAAAGTCGCTAACCTGGGCAACCTGGGCGACAAAGTAAAAGTTAAGGCTGGTTACGGCCGTAACTTCCTGCTGCCATTCGGCAAGGCCACCGTTGCCAACGCCGCCAACCTGGCTGCGTTCGAAGAGCGTCGCGCCGAGCTGGAAAAAGCAGCTGCTGACCGTAAATCGTCGGCTGAAAGCCGCGCTGCCCAACTGGCTGAGCTGGAAGTGACCATCACTGCCACCGCTGGCGACGAAGGCAAGCTGTTCGGTTCGATCGGCACCCACGACATCGCTGACGCCCTGACCGCCTCTGGCGTTGAAGTGGCCAAAGCTGAAGTTCGTCTGCCGAACGGCACCATCCGTCAAGTTGGCGAATACGACGTAGCCGTGCACCTGCACAGCGACGTTGAAGCCACCGTACGTGTGGTCGTCGTAGCTGCCTAAGCTGCGCTGACTGGCTGGCCGCACGCGGCCCAGCCGGTTAACATCGGGCACGGTCCTGTCTTTCACAGGCCGTGCCCTTTGTCTTTTTCGTCCCCCAGAATTTATTCGTGGCCATGAACGAGATCACCACCTCCGAACAGCTTGACCTGCAAACCGCATCCCTGAAGGTGCCGCCGCATTCCATCGAGGCCGAACAGGCTGTGCTCGGTGGCCTGATGCTGGACAACAACGCCTGGGAGCGGGTACTGGATCAGGTGTCGGATGGCGATTTCTATCGGCATGACCACCGCCTGATCTTCCGCGCCATCCACAAGCTGGTCGACCTGAACCATCCGTTCGATGTGGTCACGTTGCACGAGCAGTTGGACAAGGAGGGCGTGTCGTCGCAAGTCGGCGGCCTGGCCTACCTGGCGGAGTTGGCCAAGAACACCCCGTCGGTGGCCAACATCAAGGCCTACGCCGCGATCATTCGCGAGCGGGCCACGTTGCGTCAGCTGATCAGCATCAGCACCGACATCGCCGACAACGCGTTCAACCCGCAAGGGCGCAACGCCGAAGAGATCCTCGACGACGCCGAGAGGCAGATCTTCCAGATCGCCGAGGCCCGGCCGAAGACCGGTGGCCCGGTAGGGGTCAACGAGCTGTTGACCAAGGCCATCGACCGGATCGACACGCTGTTCAACTCCGACAGCGATATCACCGGTATCTCCACCGGGTATACCGACCTGGACGAGAAGACCAGTGGCTTGCAGGCAGCCGACCTGATCATCGTCGCCGGCCGTCCATCGATGGGTAAGACCACCTTCGCCATGAACCTGGTGGAAAACGCCGTGCTGCGCAGCGACAAGGCGGTGCTGGTGTTCTCCCTCGAGATGCCAGGCGAATCGCTGATCATGCGTATGCTCTCGTCCCTCGGCCGCATCGACCAGACCAAGGTCCGTTCCGGCCAGCTGGACGACGACGACTGGCCGCGCCTGACCTCGGCGGTCAACCTGCTCAACGACCGCAAGCTGTTCATCGACGATACCGCCGGCATCAGCCCGTCGGAAATGCGTGCGCGCACCCGCCGCCTGGCGCGTGAGCACGGTGAAATTGGCATGATCATGGTCGACTACCTGCAGCTGATGCAGATCCCGGGTTCTGCCGGCGACAACCGGACCAACGAGATTTCCGAGATCTCCCGCTCGCTCAAGGCCCTGGCCAAGGAATTCAACTGCCCGGTCATCGCCCTGTCGCAGCTGAACCGCTCCCTGGAACAGCGGCCGAACAAGCGCCCGGTGAACTCCGACTTGCGTGAATCGGGTGCAATCGAGCAGGACGCCGACGTGATCATGTTCGTCTACCGCGACGAGGTGTATCACCCGGAAACCGAGCACAAGGGCATTGCCGAGATCATCATCGGTAAACAGCGTAACGGCCCCATCGGCTTCATCCGCCTGGCCTTCATCGGCAAGTACACCCGCTTCGAGAACCTCGCGCCGGGTATGTACAACTTCGACGACGACGAATAAGCGCAGGGTTTGCGTATTGCAGATGAATCCGACCTCTGCCGTCGGATTTGATCAAAATTTGTGCTATATTCCGCGCCCGCGATTTCCCTGAACACCAGAACCGGTCACTGACATGCAAGCAGCCAAACCACTCTACGACTATCCCAAGTACTGGGCCGAATGCTTCGGGCCAGCACCGTTCCTGCCCATGAGCAGGGAGGAGATGGATCAGCTCGGCTGGGATTCCTGCGACATCATCATCGTGACCGGGGACGCCTACGTCGACCACGCGTCGTTCGGCATGGCCATCATCGGCCGTCTGCTGGAGGCCCAGGGCTTCCGCGTGGGCATCATCGCCCAGCCAAACTGGCAGTCCAAAGACGACTTCATGAAGCTGGGCGAGCCGAACCTGTTCTTCGGCGTCGCGGCCGGCAACATGGATTCGATGATCAACCGCTACACCGCGGACAAGAAGATCCGTTCCGACGACGCCTACACCCCAGGCGGCATGGCCGGCAAGCGCCCGGACCGCGCCAGCCTGGTGTACAGCCAGCGTTGCAAGGAAGCCTACAAGCACGTGCCGATCGTGCTCGGTGGCATCGAGGCCTCGCTGCGCCGCATCGCCCATTATGACTACTGGCAGGACAAGGTCCGCCATTCGATCCTGATCGACGCCAGCGCCGACATCCTGCTGTACGGCAACGCCGAGCGGGCCATTGTCGAAGTCGCCCAGCGCTTGTCCCAGGGTGAGAGCATCGAACACATCACCGACGTGCGCGGCACCGCGTTCGTGCGCCGTGACACGCCGCAGGGCTGGTTCGAGATCGACTCCACCCGCATCGACCGCCCTGGCCGCGTCGACAAGATCATCAACCCCTACGTCAACACCCAAGACACCCAGGCGTGTGCCATCGAGCAAGCCAAAGGTGACGTGGAAGACCCGAACGAAGCCAAAGTGGTGCAGATTCTCGACAGCCCGGGCATGACCCGCGACAAGTCGGTGATCCGCCTGCCGTCGTTCGAGAAGGTGCGTAACGACCCGGTGCTGTATGCCCACGCCAACCGCGTGCTGCACCTGGAAACCAACCCAGGCAACGCCCGTGCCCTGGTGCAGAAGCATGGTGAAGTGGACGTGTGGTTCAACCCGCCACCCATCCCCATGACCACCGAAGAAATGGACTACGTGTTCGGCATGCCTTACGCGCGTATTCCGCACCCGGCCTATGGCAAAGAGCGCATCCCGGCGTACGAGATGATCCGCTTCTCGGTGAACATCATGCGTGGCTGCTTCGGTGGCTGCACCTTCTGCTCGATCACCGAGCACGAAGGGCGGATCATCCAGAACCGCTCCCACGAATCGATCCTGCACGAGATCGAGGAGATGCGTGACAAGGTGCCGGGCTTCACCGGCGTGGTTTCCGACCTTGGCGGCCCGACCGCCAACATGTACCGCATCGCCTGCAAGAGCCACGAGATCGAGAAGCACTGCCGCAAGCCGTCGTGCGTGTTCCCAGGTATCTGTGAAAACCTCAACACTGACCACAGCTCGTTGATCGAGCTGTACCGCAAGGCGCGTGCCTTGCCGGGTGTGAAGAAGATCCTGATCGCCTCGGGCCTGCGTTACGACCTGGCGGTCGAGTCGCCGGAGTACGTCAAGGAACTGGTCACCCACCACGTGGGCGGCTACCTGAAGATTGCCCCGGAGCACACCGAGCGTGGCCCGCTGGACAAGATGATGAAGCCGGGCATCGGCACTTATGACCGCTTCAAGCGCATGTTCGAGAAGTTTTCGAAAGAGGCGGGCAAGGAGCAGTACCTGATCCCGTACTTCATCGCCGCGCACCCAGGCACCACCGACGAAGACATGATGAACCTGGCCCTGTGGCTCAAGGGCAACGGCTTCCGCGCTGACCAGGTGCAGGCCTTCTACCCGTCGCCCATGGCGTCGGCCACGGCCATGTACCACTCGGGCAAGAACCCGCTGCGCAAGGTGACCTACAAGAGCGAAGGCGTAGAGATCGTCAAGAGCGAGGAGCAGCGCCGTCTGCACAAGGCGTTCTTGCGTTATCACGATCCGAAGGGCTGGCCGATGCTGCGTGAGGCGCTGGAGCGCATGGGCCGTGCCGATTTGATCGGGCCAGGCAAGCACCAGCTGATTCCGCTGCACCAGCCGCAGTCCGACAGCTACCAGAGCGCCCGCCGCAAGAACTCGACGCCGGCTGGCAGCCACAAGGTGGCCAAGGAGCAGAAGATCCTGACCCAGCACACCGGCCTGCCACCGCGTGGCAGCGATGGCAGCAAGCCGTGGGACAAGCGGGAGAAGGCCAAGGCCGAAGCATTTGCCCGCAACCAGCAGGCGGCCAAAGAGCGCAAGGAAGCGGCCAAGGGTGGCGGCAAGGGTAAGAAGCCGCGTCAGCCCGTTATTCCGCGCTGAGGCTTGAAGGGGGCCGCTTTGCGGCCCATCGCAGGCAAGCCAGCTCCTACAGGTACAGCGCAGGCCTTGAATGCTGCATGGTATCTGTAGGCGCTGGCTTGCCTGCGATGGGCTGCAAAGCAGCCCCTTTCAGTTCAATCCGGCTGCTTGTCGACCCACTTCGGCGCTACCGGCGCGACGAATTCACTCATCCCATCCAGCAATGCATCCGCCTGCTGCCCCAGCAGCAACATCGCCCGATGCTGCGGCCGCACGAAACCTTCCTCGACGATATGGTCAAGGAACCCGCCCAGCTTTTCATAAAAGCCATTCACATCGAGCAGGCCCAGCGGCTTGGCGTGATAGCCCAGTTGCCCCCAGGTCCACACCTCGAACAACTCCTCCAGCGTACCCAGCCCACCCGGCAGCGCAATGAAGGCATCGCTGAGTTCGGCCATGCGCGCCTTGCGCGCGTGCATGCCATCGACCACCTCCAGGCGGCTCAGGCCCTTGTGGCCCACCTCGGCGTCCAGCAGGCTTTGCGGGATGATCCCGACCACTTCGCCGCCCGCAGCCATGGCAGCATCGGCCACGATGCCCATCAAGCCGACAGCGCCGCCACCATAAACCAGGGTCAGGCCGCGCCGGGCAATGGCCTGGCCAAGTGCGACGGCCGCTTCACGGTAAGCAGGGTTGGCGCCGATGCTGGCGCCGCAGAAGACACACACGGAACGTACAAGCATTGCTCATCTCCAATTATTCAGAATGACAGGGTACGGCGCATGCCTGGCCGTTCCAAGGCCGGTGTCATTCCGGCCGGGAGAATTCGCAGATAGCACCCGTGGCACCCTGGGCATAGGCGGCAAGCAGGCTGTTCATGAAGCTGGAAATGCGCATTTGGTATTGCTCCTAAATGAGAGGTTGTCCCATCCTCCAATAAAAGGGCATGATGTGCCCTTAGATTGGTTGTATACAATCCATTGAACAATTTTACTGGCTGGCCACTTGACACCCCCTTGACCCATATCAGAAAGGGGCTGAACGGTTTCAGGCAGTCTCGCAATTGATAAAACCCTGCCAAGGAGATTCATGATGTTTGCGAAAGCTGTAGCGGTATCCCTGCTGACCCTCGCCAGCGCCTCTGTCTTCGCAGCCGAATGCTCGGTGACTGTCGAATCGACGGACCAGATGTCCTATACCACCAAGGAATTCACCGTCGACAAGAGCTGCAAGGAGTTCACCGTCAAACTGACCCACTCCGGCAACCTGCCGAAGAACGTCATGGGCCATAACCTGGTGATCAGCAAGACGGCTGACATGCAGGGTATTGCCACCGAAGGCATGAGCCAGGGCATCGAAAAGGGCTACCTGAAAGAAGACAACGCCAACATCATCGCCCACACCGCGATGATCGGTGCGCCGGAGAAAGAAACCGAAGTGAAGTTCGACACGTCCAAGCTTGAAGCCGGTGGCGACTACAGCTTCTTCTGCACCTTCCCGGGCCACATCTCGATGATGAAGGGCAAGGTTGTCGTCAAGTAATTGAGTAAGGGGAGGGCTTTGCCCTCCATTCGCAGCACAAGGCTGCTCCTACAGGGGAATGCAAGCGTCTGTAGGAGCAGCCTTGTGCTGCGAATGGGCCGCAAAGCGGCCCCAGGCCCTCAAGGCGCGAACGGCAGTTCGCGCTTGTGCTGGGTCTTGCGGTAGGTCGCGACGATGATGTCGAACGCTGCCTGATCAACCGGCTGCCCCTGCAGGAACGCATCAATCTGCTCATACGTCACGCCATGTGACGCCTCGTCCGGCTTGCCCGGCTCAAGGTCTTCCAGGTCCGCTGTCGGTACCTTCTCCACCAGCGATTCCGGCGCACCAAAGCGGCGCGCAATGGCCCGTACCTGGTTTTTCACCAGCCCGCTCAGCGGGGCCAGGTCGCAGGCACCATCACCAAACTTGGTAAAGAAGCCCATCACCGCTTCGGCGGCATGGTCAGTGCCGATCACCAGGCCTGCACGGGCGCCGGCGATGGTGTATTGGGCGACCATGCGGGTACGCGCCTTGACGTTGCCGACAACGAAGTCCACCCGCGTCGGCGAGCCGTTTTTCAGTTCCACCACCTCAGCTGCCAACGCTTTCACTGCCGGGGCAATGTCGACGGTGTGCACTTCATCGGCTTTGATCACCTCAAGGCACGCTTGGGCGTCCTGCTCGTCATGCTGCACCTGATAGGGCAAGCGCACGGCAATGAAGGTGTAGGCCTTATCGCCGGTTTCGGCACGCAGTTCGTTGATCGCGCGCTGGGCAAGCAGGGCAGCGGTCAGTGAGTCGACACCGCCACTGATGCCCAGTACCAGCGCCTTGAGCCGGGCATTGGCCAGGCAATCCTTGATGAACGCCACGCGCCGAGCCACTTCGTTGTCGAGCGCGGCGGCATCGGCGAACGGTGGCTGCACCTTGAGCGCTTGGGCAATCTCTCGCTGAACGGCTTGCATGGGTTACTCCTTGCTGGGGATTTTGAAAACGTGGCGCATGTAGGCAACGAAGTTCTCGTCGCGGCACTGGGTCTTGGCCGCCTCGTCAGAGATTTTCGCCACCGGCGAGCCATTGCAGTCGGTCATTTTAAGCACGATGTTCATCGGCGCCACACCCGGTATGTCGCAGGTCAGGTTGGTGCCGATGCCGAAACTGACGTTGATGCGGCCGCGCAGGGCACGGAAGATTTCCAGCGAACGGGTCAGGTTGAGGCCGTCGGAAAACACCAGGGTCTTGGTCATCGGGTCGATACCCAGCTTCTGGTAATGGACGATGGCCTTCTCCGCCCAGGCCACTGGCTCGCCCGAATCGTGGCGCAGGCCGTCGAACAGCTTGGCGAAGTACAAATCGAAATCGCCGAGGAAGGCGTCCATGGTGATGCAGTCGGTCAGGGCGATGCCCAGCAGGCCGCGGTACTCGCGTACCCAGCAGTCCAGCGCGGCGCTCTGGCTGTCGATCAAGCGCGGGCCGAGCTGTTGGTGCGCCATGATCCATTCGTGGGCCATGGTGCCCAGCGGCTTGATATCCAGTTTCCATGCCAGGTCGACGTTGCTGGTGCCCACGAAACGGGCCGGGAAGTCATCGCGCAGCACCCGTACCACCTCTTCCTGAACACGGCTGGAAAACCGCCGGCGGGTGCCGAAATCGGCCACTTGCAGGTCGGCCAGCTCATCGTCACTGGCATGCGCGCGCAGCCAGTCGAACTTGCGGTACAGCTGGTCGCGGGCTTCGGCCAGGCGCATGTGCGGGTGCAGGTGGCGGTTGCGCACTTCGCTGATGATGGCCAACAAGGGCACTTCAAACAGGATCACGTGCAGCCAGGGACCACGCAGGCGTAGGAACAGTTGATCGTTTTCGATGCCGATGCGCACGTAGCGCAGGTTGAAGCGGAACAGGCGCAGAAACCGCAGGAAGTCTGGCTTGAGAAAACTGATACGTTCCAGAAAGCCCAGTTGGCCTTCATCCAGGGTCAGGTCGCTTAACAGTTCGAGCTGGTTGCGGATCTCGCCGAGGTAAGGGCGCAGGTCTTCGCCGTTGCGGCAGCGAAACTCCCATTCCACGTCGGCGTCCGGGTAGTTGTGCAGCACACCCTGCATCATGGTGAGTTTGTAGAAGTCGGTGTCGAGCAGGTTGTGCACGATGCGCTCGGCGAATGCGCTCTCGCTCATCAAGGGTGGCTCCGGAAGCGGCGAATGGCGGCCATTGTGCCAGCCTTTTGCATTTTCATGTTTCTGTCGCGGCCCATTCGCCCACAAGCCCGCTCCCACCTAGCCGGCATAACGGCCAAAACAGAGGTGTTTTTCCGTGCACCCGCTAGCCTTGAAACAGTGCTGCCTGTAGCAGTCGCGCACCAGCGGTGTGCACTTCGGTGACGTCGGCTGTTACAGGGCGGTTGCACGTAAACACTTGCCAGGGTTGCAATGATGGCACTCCACGGTTGCTCCTTGTCTGTACGTGTGGTGGCGCCTGCCGCGTGGCAGACGGTTGCACGCTCAATAAAGAAAAGGCCGTCGGTCGCCTGCCAGCCACCCTTGCTGTGTGATTTCCCGGAATACAAAACCAATGGCACGGCCCTTGCTCTGAGCACAGGGTTGAGAAGTTGTAGTGCCAACCAAAAAAAACTCTAGGAGCACCACCTCATGTCGCAGACGTTTTACAAGAAAGGTTTCCTGGCTCTGGCCGTCGCTACGGCACTGGGTATTTCTTCGTATGTTCAGGCCGACATCAAGATCGGCGTCGCAGGCCCGATGACCGGTGCCAACGCAGCGTTTGGCGAGCAGTACATGAAAGGTGCCCAGGCGGCAGCCGACAAGATCAACGCCGAAGGTGGGGTCAACGGCGAGAAGATCGTCCTGGTGAAAGGCGATGACGCCTGCGAACCGAAGCAAGCCGTGGCCGTGGCCAACCGCCTGGCCGATCAGGACAAGGTGATCGGCGTGGTCGGTCACTTCTGTTCCTCCAACACCATTCCGGCATCCGAGGTGTATGACGAAGCGGGCATCATTGCCATTACCCCGGGCTCGACCAACCCAGCAGTGACCGAGCGCGGCCTGAGCGCAATGTTCCGCATGTGTGGCCGTGACGACCAGCAGGGCATCGTTGCCGGTGACTACATCGTCGATGTGCTCAAAGGCAAGAAGGTGGCCGTGCTGCACGACAAGGACACCTACGGCCAAGGCCTGGCCGATGCCACCAAGGCGCAGCTTAAGAAGCGTGGCGTGGAGCCTGTGCTGTACGAAGGCTTGACCCGCGGCGAGAAAGACTTCAGCGCCGTGGTCACCAAGATCCGCTCCACCGGCGCCGACGTGGTCTACTTCGGTGGCCTGCACCCAGAGGCCGGCCCACTGGTACGCCAGCTGCGTGAGCAAGGCCTGAAAGACGTCAAGTTCATGTCCGATGACGGCATCGTCACCGACGAACTGGTGTCCACGGCGGGTGGCGCACAGTACGTCGATGGCGTGTACATGACCTTCGGCGCCGACCCGCGCCTGCTGCCGGACAGCAAGGCCGTGGTGGAAGAGTTCCGCAAGAGCGGTACCGAGCCTGAAGGCTACACCCTGTACGCCTATGCCTCGTTGCAGGCGCTTGCCGCCGCGTTCAACGGTGCCAAGTCGAACAAAGGCGAAGACGCCGCCAAATGGCTCAAGGCCAACCCGGTCAAGACCGTCATGGGCGAGAAGAAGTGGGACAGCAAGGGCGACCTGACCGTCTCCGACTACGTGGTCTACCAGTGGGACAAAGACGGTAAATACCACCAGCTGGAAAAACAAAAATAATAACGGCTACCGGCCCGGGTGCTTACTGCCCCGGGCTGCAGCCCCGCGGTACCTGTCTTTATCCGTAGATCTGCACAGTTCTGCGCTGCGAGGGCCGCTGCATTCAGGGCCCGCCGTGGTAGGCGCTCGTGCAATCTCAATCAGGTGAGATTGCGTTATGGATGGTATTTTTCTGCAGCAACTGGTCAACGGCCTGACCCTCGGGTCGGTCTATGGCCTGATCGCCATCGGCTACACAATGGTCTATGGCATCATCGGCATGATCAACTTCGCGCACGGCGAGGTGTATATGATTTCCGCGTACCTCGCGGCAATCAGCCTGGCATTGCTGGCCTATTTCGGCGTCGAATCGTTCCCGCTTCTGATGCTGGGCACGCTGTTGTTCACCGTCGTCGTCACGGGCGTCTATGGCTTTACCATCGAACGCATCGCCTACAAACCCCTGCGCAACTCCACCCGTCTGGCACCGCTGATCAGTGCCATCGGCATCTCGCTGATCCTGCAAAACTATGCACAGATCAGCCAGGGCGCCCGCCAGCAAGGCGTGCCAACCCTGCTTGAAGGCGCCTTGCGGGTAGAAGTCGGCACCGGCTTCGTGCAATTGACCTACACCAAGATCTTCATCCTGATTGCCGCATTCGTCGGCATGGGCCTGCTTACCTATGTGATCAAGTACACCAAGCTCGGCCGCATGTGCCGCGCCACGCAGCAAGATCGCAAGATGGCCTCGATCCTGGGCATCAACACCGATCGGGTGATTTCCTACGTATTCGTCATCGGTGCAGTCATGGCCGCACTGGCGGGTGTGCTGATCACCATGAACTACGGCACCTTCGACTTCTATGCCGGCTTCATCATCGGCATCAAGGCGTTCACGGCGGCGGTATTGGGCGGCATCGGCTCGCTACCGGGGGCCATGCTCGGCGGCATCATCCTCGGCATCTCCGAGTCGCTGTTCTCTGGCCTGATCAACTCCGACTACAAGGACGTATTCAGCTTCTCGCTGCTGGTGATGATCCTCATCTTCCGTCCCCAAGGCCTGCTGGGTCGCCCGCTCGTGGCTAAGGTGTGAACATGTCCACTGCCAAAACTGCCCCTGTTTCCGAAACCCATGGTTTCGACCTCAAACGCAGCCTGCTGGAGACCTTCGTCGCCGGCCTGCTGGCGCTCATTGTCTTTGGCCCGGTCGTCGGCGTGGTGCTCGACGGCTACAGCTTCAATGCCGAACCCCGCCGCGTGGCGTGGCTGGTTGGCGGGGTGATGGTCGGGCGCTTCCTGCTCAGCCTGTACCTGCAGACAGGCGCCGGGCGGCGCATGCTCCAAGGCTTCGACAACGGTGGTTCGGGCGTGCATGTGAACGCGCCGGACTACAAGTCGCGGCTGCGCTACATCATCCCGGCGCTGGTGGTGATTGCCATCGTCTTCCCAATCTTTGCCAACAAGTACCTGCTGACCGTGGTCATCCTCGGCCTGATCTATGTGTTGCTGGGCCTTGGCCTGAACATCGTGGTCGGCCTGGCGGGCCTGCTCGACCTGGGTTACGTGGCGTTCTACGCCATCGGCGCCTACGGCCTGGCGTTGGGCTACCAGTACCTGGGCCTGGGCTTCTGGAGCGTGCTGCCGCTGGCGGCCATCGCGGCGGCGCTGGCGGGGTGCATACTCGGCTTCCCGGTGTTACGCATGCACGGTGACTACCTGGCGATCGTGACCCTGGGCTTTGGCGAGATCATCCGCCTGGTGCTGAACAACTGGCTGTCGTTCACGGGCGGCCCGAACGGCATGCCGGCACCGTCGCCGACCTTCTTTGGCCTGGAATTCGGCCGCCGGGCCAAGGACGGTGGGGTGCCGATCCATGAGTTTCTTGGCATCGATTACAACGCCAACCTGAAGTTCGTGTTCATCTACGCCGTGCTGTTCCTGGTGGTGCTGGCAGTGCTGTACATCAAGCACCGGTTGACCCGCATGCCGGTCGGCCGCGCCTGGGAAGCCCTGCGTGAAGACGAGATCGCCTGCCGCTCGATGGGCCTGAACCACGTGCTGGTCAAGCTTTCGGCGTTCACCCTGGGGGCTTCCACCGCGGGCCTGGCGGGCGTGTTCTTCGCCACGTACCAGGGCTTCGTCAACCCGTCGTCGTTCACCTTCTTCGAGTCGGCGCTGATCCTCGCCATCGTCGTGTTGGGTGGCATGGGCTCGACCGTCGGTGTGGTGATCGCAGCGTTCGTGCTGACCGTGGCGCCAGAGCTGCTGCGTAGCTTCTCCGAGTACCGCGTGCTGCTGTTTGGCGTATTGATGGTGTTGATGATGATCTGGCGACCGCGTGGGCTGATCCGCATCAGCCGTACCGGTGTGGTCCCGCGTAAAGGAGTGGCGCCATGAACGACGATATCATTCTGTCGGTCGACAACCTGATGATGCAGTTTGGCGGCATCAAGGCGCTGAGTGACGTAAGCCTCAAGGTCCGGCGCAACCAGATCTTCGCGCTGATCGGCCCCAACGGTGCGGGCAAGACCACGGTGTTCAACTGCCTGACCGGCTTCTACAAAGCCAGCGGCGGGCGTATCGAACTGAACGTGCGCGGCAGCCAGACCAACGTCATCCAGTTGCTCGGCGAGCGCTTCCAGGCGACGGACTTCGTTTCGCCCGCGCGCTTTGCCAACCGCCTGTACTACAAGATGTTCGGCGGCACCCACCTGGTGAACCGCGCCGGCCTCGCCCGGACCTTCCAGAACATTCGCCTGTTCAAGGAAATGTCGGTGGTGGAGAACCTGTTGGTGGCCCAGCACATGTGGGTCAACCGCAACCTGCTGGCCGGGGTGCTCAACACCAAGGCCTACCGCAAGGCCGAGAGCGATGCCCTAGACCATGCGTTCTATTGGCTGGAGGTGGTCGACCTGGTCGATTGCGCCAACCGCTTGGCCGGTGAGTTGTCTTATGGCCAGCAGCGTCGCCTGGAAATCGCCCGGGCCATGTGCACGCGGCCGAAGATCATCTGCCTGGACGAACCGGCTGCCGGCCTCAACCCGCAGGAAACCGAGGCGCTCAGTGGCATGATCCGCGTGCTGCGTGACGAGCACGACATCACCGTGGTGCTGATCGAACACGACATGGGCATGGTCATGAGCATTTCCGACCATATCGTCGTGCTTGACCATGGCAACGTGATCGCCGAAGGCGCGCCACAGGAAATCCGCAACAACCCGACGGTGATTGCCGCCTACCTGGGTGCAGACGAAGAGGAACTGGTATGAGTGCACCCATTCTCGAGCTGAAGGAGCTGGATGTGTTCTACGGGCCGATCCAGGCCCTGAAGAAGGTGTCGATGCACATCAACGAAGGCGAGACGGTGAGCCTGATCGGTGCCAACGGTGCCGGCAAGTCGACCTTGCTAATGTCGATTTTCGGCCAACCGCGCGCGTCTTCGGGGCACATCGTTTACCGGGGGACAGACATCACCCGCAAGTCGTCGCACTACATCGCTTCCAACGGTATTGCGCAGTCACCTGAGGGGCGGCGGGTGTTCCCCGACATGACCGTCGAGGAAAACCTGATGATGGGCACCATCCCGATTGGCGACAAATACGCCAAGGAGGACATGGAGCGGATGTACGAGCTGTTCCCGCGGTTGAAGGAGCGGCGCACCCAGCGGGCCATGACCATGTCGGGGGGCGAGCAGCAGATGCTCGCCATCGCCCGCGCGCTGATGAGCCGGCCGAAGCTGTTGCTGCTCGATGAGCCCTCGCTGGGGCTGGCGCCGATCGTGGTCAAGCAGATCTTCGCCACCTTGCGTGAGTTGGCCAAGACGGGGATGACCATCTTCCTCGTTGAGCAGAACGCCAACCATGCGCTGAAGTTGTCGGACCGGGCGTATGTGATGGTCAACGGGCAGATCCGCATGACGGGCACCGGCCAGGAGTTGTTGGTGAACGAGGAAGTACGCAGCGCCTATTTGGGCGGGCACTGAGTGGTAACACTGGGGCCGCATAGTGGCCCCAGTGCTTCAAGCCGAATGTGGACAACTTGTCGCACACCCTTCTTCAGCCTCTCCAAAAACCCTTCGCAAGCCATTGTTTCCACAGCCTTGTTTTACCCACGGATAATGTGGAGCCGCCTGTGGAAAACATGGGTGCACCTCGCTACAGCCCTTTGTATTCATGCCTTGCAGGGTGTTGATCATTTTTTGATCGCTTTGCCCTTGTGGATGATTTTTCACGGTTTTTTACTCACAGGCTGCTGCATTCGAGGCCTTGTAAAACCTGTGGGTAAGTCTGTGCAAAAACCTTGGACAGACCGCTGCAAGCGGCATGGTTGAAAGCCTTGCGCCATCACCTCAGAGATATCCACCGACCGTGGATCGCTGAAAGGGTTCCGCGAACTCGATAAGTTGCCCCCAATCCGTGGGGAAAGCCTTGTGGATAACGTGCGCATAGCTGGCGCGAAGCCCTCTGCTACGCGGCTTTGGCAGGTATGATCATTTTTTGACCAATGGCTTCAATGGCTTGCTGCCTGCGTGGTACGAAGGCATGCTGCAAACCCTGCCGAAAATAATCCACAGCGAGGAACACAGCATGACGTCCACCGTATTCATCACTGGCGCGACTTCCGGTTTCGGCGAGGCCACCGCCCGACGTTTTGCACAGGCCGGCTGGAAGCTGATCCTCACCGGTCGCCGCAAGGAGCGCCTGGATGCGCTGTGCGCAGAACTGTCAGCCCAGACCGAGGTGCACGGGCTGGTGCTCGATGTGCGCGACCGCAAAGCCATGGAGGCGGCCATCGGTAACCTGCCGCCTGGGTTCGATAAACTGCGTGGCCTGGTCAACAACGCTGGCCTGGCCCTGGGCGTGGATGCGGCGCAGAACTGCAGCCTGGACGACTGGGAAACCATGGTCGACACCAACATCAAGGGCCTGATGTACACCACGCGCCTGCTGCTGCCCCGGTTGATCGCCCACGGGCGTGGTGCGTCGATCCTCAACGTCGGCTCGGTGGCGGGCAATTACCCGTACCCGGGCAGCAACGTGTATGGCGGTACCAAGGCGTTCGTCGGGCAGTTCTCGCTGAGCCTGCGTTGCGACCTGCGCGGCACGGGCGTGCGCGTCAGCAACATCGAGCCGGGGCTGTGCGAGAGCGAGTTCTCGCTGGTGCGTTTCGGTGGCGACCAGGCCAAGTACGACGCCACCTACGCAGGTGCCGAGCCGATCCAGCCGCAGGATATTGCCGAGACCATCTTCTGGATTCTCAACCAGCCGGCGCACATCAACATCAACAGCCTGGAGCTGATGCCGGTGAGCCAAGACTGGGCAGGGTTCTCGATCGATCGGTCGGTCAAGTAGTTGAATGCATCAAAGGGGCGGCCCGGATTGCCGGTTCGCCCATGTGAGGGGAGTTTACTTCGGGATGTAAGAAAGATAAGTGCGATCTTTTGGAATGATACCCAGCTCTTGCAGGACATCATTTATCCCGTCATGACGACCGAAATCTTCACGTACAGCTTTGTTGCCAGTGATACGGCGAAGGCTAAGCAGGTAGCTCAACTTGCCGTGGGCTGAGTAATCGAAGTTGTCACCTCGATTGGCGATGTCTAATGCCGCCTTGTTGATTTCCTCTTCTAGGTATTGCGCGAATGCTTGCTTGCTCATTTGGTGAATCCGTTGAATGAATGAGGCGCGATAATAGGAAGACTGTGCATTCGCAGGTCAGCAGGAAGCTTTTCCCTTAAAGCCATGTGCCATGCTTGCTTCGAGGCATGTTGCCAAGTGGTAGGGGGTTGTAGAAGGCATATCGTGTCGACTGACATCTCCCCCTCCATCCCGGCACTCGTACCAGCCGCCGTCATGCAGGAAGCGCAGTTGCATCGCCTGCAACTGCGCAGCCAGCTTTGCTTCATTATTCGACCGCAACGTCAGTGCTCGCAGATACTCTGCCTGGGCCCAGATCCGCTGCGTCGCATCGATCACTTTGCCATCCACGTCCAGCATTGCCAGCACGGCGGCATCTTTCACACCGTACTGTTCCGCATAGCTGAATGCTCGGTCGATGGACGCATGCAACGGCGTACCGCGCAGCAGCGCCGAGGTTTCTAGCAGGTAGTACCACTCGAACTGATGCCCCGGCTCGAACCAGTTATCCACAGTGCCGCGCGGTTTTTCCAGCATCAGGCCATGCTGCGGTTCGATGAACTGCGCCTGCAGGGCCTCGCACAGGTGCAGCAGGGCCTGCTGCACGCCTTCATCCTCACGCACGGCAAGCACCTGCAGGAACGCTTCGGCCAGGTGCATCTGCGGATTCTGCAGCGGGCCGCTGCCCAGGACGGACCAGTCTTCACCGAGGCTCGCCTCGTACAAGCCGTCGTCGCGGGCGAACTGCTCGCTGACGATTTCCAGCGCAGCGTTCAGTGCAGACTCCACCAGGCTCTCGCGAACCTTGCCCCAGTAATGGGCGCAGGCAAACACGATGAACGCATGGGTGTAGAGGTCTTTGCGGCGGTCCAGCGGCTTGCCTTCGGCATCGATGCTGTAGAACCAGCCACCGTGCTCGGCATCGTGAAAATGCCGCTGCAACGAACGGAACAACGCCGCCGCTCGCGCTGCCGCGCCGGGTTGCTCGATGCGGCTGCTGAACAGATACAGTTGGCGAGCGCAGGCCATCGCCCGGTAGCGTTGCACGGGCAATGGCCGGTGCTGGGCGTCCAGGGCTTCGAAGGGCAGGGCCATTTCGTCGTTCCAGCCCGGGCCTTGCCACAGCGGCACGATACGCTCGGCGAAGTGCTGGTTGAAACGGGCCAGTTCGGGCGGAGTGGGGCGGGGGTCGGACATGAAAGCGCTCGTCACAATCGGGCAGTGCGCCATGGTAGCAGAACTGGGGTTTTGGGTTGTTTACACGGGCCTCTTCGCGGGCAAGCCCGCTCCCACAGGTGATCGAGCTGCCCTTGAAAGCGGTGCCGTTCGTGTGAGGGCAACTGTCTTGTGGTGATTATTCCGGCCTCTTCGCGGGCAAGCCCGCTCCCACAGGTGCGGCGCTAGCCTTTGAGGCTACACAGTTCGTGTGGGAGCGGGCTTGCCCGCGAAGAGGCCCGCATAGCCAACAGATCAGCTCGGGTTACCCAAGCCTTGCCAATGGCGTGCGCCGACGAAGATGAAGCGCAGCTGCTGGGTGATCTTTTCCTGCGCGGTCAGGGCCTGTGGATAACCCGCGTCGGGGCTGTCGATCAGCTCCGGCAGGGTGGCAAACACGGTCTTCACCACCAGATCGGCCATTACCGCCAGTGCCGCAGCGTCCAGGTGCTGCCAGCGCTTCATGCGCGCCAGGTCGGTGGCCAGGTCGTCGCTGATGTCCTGGCGCAGGCGGGCAATCGCCTGGCGGACCGCCTGCGAGCCCCCGTATTGCTCACGGGCCAGGAACAGGAACTGGGCGCGGTGGGCGGCGACCACGTCGAGGAAGATGCGTACCGAGGCGTCGGTAATGCCACCAAATTCAAATTCGTTCTGGCGCACCAGGCGGATGGTCTGGCGGAAGGTGGTATCGACCTCGGCCACCAAGGCCAGGCCTAGTGCGTCCATGTCGGGGAAGTGCCGGTAGAAACCGGTCGGTACGATACCCGCCGTTTTCGCCACTTCGCGCAGGCTGATGCTGCCGAAACCACGGCCACTCTCCATGAGCTGGCAGGCGGCATCAAGCAGGGCCTGGCGGGTCTGTAGCTTCTGTTCGGCGCGCGGCAGCATGGGGGCAGGATTCTGTGTCGGTCGAGGCTGGGCACTCTAGTTAAAAAAACGAAGCCCGGTCAATGGACCGGGCTTGGAGGTGAGCAGGCAATGTGCTGCAGGTTGTTCTTTTCGGCCATGGCGATCAGCTCACACGGCTGAGTTCAACCAGGCGATCCGAGCCACCTTCAGCTACGCGGCCAGAGCGTTCGATCAAACGGTCGGCACCGCCTTCGGCGACTTGGCCAGCACGCTCGATCAGGCGATCGGAACCACCTTCGGCAACCCGGCCAGTGCGCTCGATCAGGCGATCGGAGCCACCTTCGGCTACGCGGCCAGTGCGTTCGATCAGGCGATCGGAGCCACCTTCGGCTACACGGCCAGTGCGTTCGATCAAGCGATCCGAACCGCCTTCGGCAACGGTTTTCAGAGGCTGGGCGACTTCTGCGGCGCTGGAACGCGATTCGGCGGTCAGGTGCTGTTCAGCGGCCGGCAGGGCGAACGCGTTGGCAGCAAGCAGGGACAGGGTCAGGGTCAGCAGGTGGCGTTTCATGATTTCGGTGCTCCTCTGGGGGGCTGGAAAGTGGGTACGGAGCCAATGCTACGCCCGGGAACGCCAGAGAAAAGTTCATAAGGATAATGGTAACAATCGACAGCATTGATAGAGGCTGCTGATGGCTCTAGTGCAAGTGTCTTGAGGTGGGTGATGGCTTTTTGACTTCACGCTTTAGGGCCAGGGTAACGCCCTTGCCCAGCGCAAATGCTGAACAAGAAGCCAGGAAAAACTTCGCTATCATGGCGCCACGGATAAAACCCAGCGGGTTTTCATCAGTCCGAGTTAATGAGTGCCATCGGCGCCCGCTTTGTGCCATGCCGTCAGGAGAATCACGCAATGACGCGACCCGCCAGAATCCTCGTCTGGACCCTTGCCACCCTGTTGACCCTCGTGGCGATACTGGTGGTGGTAATCGCCACCTTCGACTGGAACCGCGTCAAGCCGTTGCTCAACGAGAAGGTATCCGAAGCCCTGCACCGGCCGTTCGCGATCAATGGCAACCTTGCCGTGCAGTGGCGGACCGAACCTGAAGAAGGTGGCTGGCGCGCGTGGGTGCCCTGGCCGCACTTCATTGCCGAGGACCTGACCTTGGGCAACCCCGTTTGGCTCAAGGAGCCGAAAATGGTTGGCCTCGAGCGGGTGGAGTTCCGCCTGGCGCCGCTGCCGCTGGTGTTCCAGCAGATTGTCATCCCCCGCATCAACCTGACCAAACCGACGGCCAGCCTCACTCGCCTGGCCGACGGACGCGCTAACTGGACCTTTGACTTCGGCCCCAAAGACGAAAACGCGGAACCCTCGAAATGGCAGTTGGACATCGGGGCAATCGGTTTTGACCAAGGCAACGTCAGCCTCGATGACCAGACCCTGAAGACCAGCATGAAGGTGCAGGTCGACCCACTGGGCAAGCCGATCCCGTTCAGCGACATCGTCGGCAAGGCGCGTGCCGAAAAAACCGGCGGCGCCCAGGACTACGCGTTCGGCTTCAAGGCCCAAGGCCGCTACAAGGGCCAGCCAGTGTCCGGCACCGGCAAGATCGGTGGCCTGCTGGCGCTGCAGGACGCCAGCCAACCGTTCCCGTTGCAGGCCGATGTGCGCATTGCGGATACCCACGTGGTGCTCGCCGGTACCCTGACCGACCCGCGCAACCTCGGCGCGCTCGACCTGCGCCTGCGCCTGTCCGGCAATAGCCTGGGCAACCTTTACCCGTTGACCGGCGTGACCCTGCCGGACACTCCGGCTTATGCCACCGACGGCCACCTCAGCGCCAACCTGCATGCCGAGCAAGGCGCCACGTTCAATTACCAAGGGTTCAATGGCAAGATCGGCGACAGCGACATCCACGGCGACTTGGCCTTCGTGGCCAGCCAGCCACGGCCCAAACTCTCCGGCAAGCTGGTCTCCAACCAGCTCTTGTTCAAGGACCTGGCGCCGCTGATCGGTGCCGACTCCAACGCCGAGCAGAAGGCCCGCGGCGGGGCCAGCAAGCAGCCGACGGGCAAAGTGCTGCCGGTGGAGGAATTTCGCACCGACCGTTGGCGCGCCATGGACGCCGATGTCGAATTTGCCGGCAAGCGCATCGTCCACAGTGAGCAATTGCCGTTCAACGACCTGTCTGCCCACGTGATTCTCGAAGACGGCCTGCTGCGCATGGCACCGCTGCGCTTTGGCGTGGCCGGCGGCAACCTGGCTTCCAGGATCCGCCTGGATGGCCGCAGCGTACCCTTGCAAGGCCGTGCACAGCTGACTGCGCGGGGCTTCAAGCTCAAGCAACTGTTCCCCACCTTCGCACCGATGCAGACCAGTTTTGGCGAGCTGAACGGCGATGCCGACATCACCGGCCGCGGCAACTCGGTGGCGGCACTGCTGGGCACGGCCAATGGCGACCTGCGCATGTTGATCAACGATGGTGCAGTGAGCCGCAGCCTGATGGAAATCGCCGGGCTGAACGTGGGCAACTACGTGATTGGCAAGTTGTTCGGTGACGAGGACGTGCAGATCAACTGCGCGGCGGCCGATGTCGGCATCAAGGATGGGCTGGCGACGACACGCCTGTTCATCTTCGATACCGAGAACGCGATCATCTACATCAACGGCACGGCGAACTTTGCCAGCGAGCAGCTTGACCTGAAGATCACCCCGGAGTCGAAAGGGCTGCGGCTGTTCTCGCTGCGTTCGCCTTTGTACGTGCGCGGGCCGTTTGCCAAGCCCAGTGCCGGGGTGCAGGCAGTGCCATTGGCGTTGCGTGGCGCGGGGATGGTGGCGTTAGGGGTGGTCGCGGGGCCGGCGGCGGGGTTGCTGGCATTGATCGCGCCGAGCAGTGGGGATGAGCCTAATCAGTGCACGCCGTTGTTGCAGCAGATGAGGGCGGGCAAGGCGCCGACTGAGGTGAAAGGCAAGAAATGAGTGAAGGGGGCCGCTTTGCGGCCCATTCGCGGCACAAGGCCGCTCCTACAGGAGATCGCATTCCCCTGTGGGAGCGGCCTTGTGCCGCGAACGGGCTGCAACGCAGCCCCGTGCGATTACAGCCCTTGCAGCAAATCGGACATATCGTCCGCGTGCTCTTCTTCCTGCGCCAGGATGTCTTCAAAAATACGGCGCGTGGTCGGGTCGCTATCACCAATGTACTGAATGATCTCGCGGTAGCTGTCGATCGCAATGCGCTCGGCCACCAGGTCTTCCAGCACCATTTCTTTCAAGTTGCTACCTGCCACGTACTGGGCATGGGAATTCTTGGTCAGGTTGTCCGGGTTGAAGTCCGGCTCGCCACCCAGCTGGACAATCCGCTCGGCCAGCTTGTCGGCATGCTCGGCTTCCTGGTTGGCATGCTCCAGAAACTCTTCGGCTGCCACGCTGGCCTTGATACCGCTGGCCATGAAGTAGTGGCGCTTGTAACGCAGCACGCAGACCAGTTCAGTGGCCAGCGACTCATTGAGCAGGCGCAGGATCTCGGTACGGTCGGCGTGGTAACCCTCGGTCACCGCGCCTTGCTCCACGTGCTGACGGGCACGTTCGCGCAGGGTTTTCACATCGGTCAGTTCAACGTTGCTCATGGTTATCTCCAAACGAATCAGGACGGGGGGTCAAGTGGTAACGAAGGCTCACGCGCCGTGGACGGCGTCGCTGTCCTCTTGTCGTTGTTTGCACGTCTTGAAGCCCTTGGCGTCGACATGGCCGGTGGCGTCGAAACGCACGTAGTAGGGCTGCTGCTTGCCGTCGCGGTTGAGGATGTAGTCGTTGCAGGTGCCCCCGTGCGGCAGGTCGATCACGTTCGACGGGCTGCCGCCGATGGCAATGACCTTCTGCATGGTCATGCCGTGCTCGACCTGCTTGACCAACGGTTCGTCACGGTAGGTGACGTAATCCACCGGGTTTTCCGGGCGGCTGCCGCAGGCGGCCAGGGTTGCACTGGCCAGAAGGATTGCCAGGGTCTGCTTGTACATGGTCCCGCTCCTTGCTCAAGGGTCTGTTCTGGTTTGGAACCGCACGGCGCGCCAGGAGTTCGATTGCGATGGTCATCGAAGCCGCTGTAGTGTGGGCCGTCGTCCACGGAGAGGGGCAGGGCAATGGGGCAGGAACTGGCTACGCGATACCCTGTGGTGCTGGTGCCGGGCATGCTCGGCTTCGTGCGGGTACTGCTTTATCCCTACTGGTTCGGGATCGTGCCGGCCTTGCGCAAGGGCGGCGCGCAGGTGCATGCCGTACAAGTGTCGCCGTTGCATTCCAGCGAAGTGCGCGGCGAGCAGTTGCTGGCGATCATCGAAGGCATCTGCCAGCGCAGCGGCGCGGCCAAGGTCAACCTTATCGGCCACAGCCAAGGCGCCTTGGATGCGCGCTATGCGGCCGCCAAACGGCCCGACCGGGTGGCTTCGGTGACGTCGGTGGCGGGGCCCAACCATGGCTCCGAACTGGCTGACCACCTGGAACGCACAGCGCCTGGCGATTCACCCCAAGGGCGCATGCTCAAGGCGGTGCTGCATGGCGTGGCCGTGCTGCTGGTGTGGCTGGAAACCGGTTGGCGGCGCGACCCGCTGCCCATCGACGTGCACGCCTCGCACCAGTCGCTGACCAGCGACGGGGTGGCGCTGTTCAACCAGGCTTATCCACAGGGCCTGCCCGACACCTGGGGCGGTGAAGGGCCCGCGCAGGTCAACGGCGTGCGCTACTACTCCTGGTCAGGCACCTTGCAGCCTGGCCTGACTGACCAAGGGCGCAACCGCTTTGACGGCAGCAACCGCTTCTGCCGCTTGTTCGCCCGCAGCTTCGTCAAGGAAAAGGGCCATTGCGACGGCATGGTCGGGCGTTTCAGCTCGCACCTGGGGCAGGTGATCGGCGATGACTACCCGCTCGATCACCTGGACATCGTCAACCAGTCGCTGGGGGCAGTCGGCAAGGGCGCCGAACCGGTGCGGCTGTTCACCGAACACGCCGCCCGGCTCAAAGCTGCGGGGCTATGACGCGGCGGCGCACCGGTGTGGTCCAGCGTTCGGCAAGGATCACCCCGGCCAGGGTCAGCAGGCCGCCGATCAGGTGATAGCGGGCCAGTTGTTCATCCAGCACCACGGCGGCGATCAGCGCGGTGACCAGCGGCAGCAGGTTGAAGAACAGCGTGGTACGGCTTGGCCCCAGGCGGTGCACGGCCTGCATCCATACCAGCGGCGCGATCATCGAAGCCAGCACGCAGGCGTACAGCACCAGGCCGACGTTGTGGGCGTTCAGGCCGGTCTTGTCCGACAGCAGGAACAACGGCAGCAGCACGATGATAGCCACCAGCACCTGCAGGTACAGCAGCTGCAAGGGCGGCAGGCGCAATTGCCATTTCTTCAGCAGGAAGCTGTACAGCGCGTAGGCCAGGGTGGCCACCAGCATCAGCAGGTCGCCGCTGTTCAGGCCCTGTTCCAGCAGCGCCCCGGGGTGGCCGGCGGAGACCACCTCGAGCACGCCGAAAAACGACACCAGGGCGCCGATCAAGGCGCCGAAGGTCAGGCGCTGGCCGAGCCAGGCAATGGACAGGGCCAGCGACATCAACGGCATCAGCGAGAGAATGATGCCCATGTTGGTGGCGCTGGTGATGCTGGCGGCGAAGTACGCCAGGCTCTGGTACAGGGCCATGCCCAGCACGCCGAGGACGAAGACCTTGCCCAGGTGCGGGCGGATGGCGGCGCGGTTGCGCCACACGGCCGGTAGCAGGAAGGGGGTGAACAGCAGGCCGGCCAGCAGCCAGCGATAGAAGCCGATCTCGGCAGGGTGGATGGCACCGGCCGACAGCTTGGTGACGACGGTGTTGCCAGCCCAGATGAGGATGGCGAGCAGGGGGAAGGTGTAGTTCATGTCGCGGTTACTCGGTTTGGCAAGGTTGGGCCTGCTTTGCAGCGCGCAGTTTGCAGGCAGCGCTGTACCTGTAGGAGCGGGCTTGCCCGCGAAGGCCTGCACAACAGGCCCCGATAGCCCGGTATTATCCGCTGTCTGTTCGCAAGCCTATACTTGTATCCAGACAGCCCACCCTTTGAAGCAGACAGCATGCCGCGCAAATACCTCGACATCCCCGGTTTCGACCAACTCCCGGCGCCGGTGTACTTCCGCCATGACGAATTTGGCGCCGACACCCACAGTGCGCCACACCGCCACGCCTGGGGCCAACTGAACTACGCGGCCCACGGCGTCATGCACCTGGACGTCGAAGGCCAGCGCTTTCTCTCGCCGCCGCACTACGCCGTCTGGGTGCCGCCGGGCACCGAGCATGGCTGTTACAACCCCCAGGCCATCGTCTACCGCTCGGTCTACCTGGCGCGCAGCCTGTGCGCCGACCTGCCGCAACAACCGTGCAGCCTGGTCATCAGCGACATCCTCAAGGCCATCCTTGGCGACTTCGCCCGGCGTGACCTGAAGGTGGCGCAAGATGAACGCGACCAGCGCCTGGTGCAGGTACTGCTCGACCAGTTGCTGCTGGCCCCGACCCAAACCTGCTACCTGCCCTTCGCCCGCAGCGAGGGCCTGGGCCAGGTGCTCGACGCTTTGAGCCACGCCCCGGGTGACAACCGCCCGCTGGCCGACTGGGCCGCGCAGGTGCATGTCAGCGAACGTACCTTGGCCCGCCAGTTTCTTCGCGAACTGGGCATCAGTTTCGGTGAATGGCGCCTGCGCCTGCGCTTTTTACGCGCCATCGAGGCGCTGGAAGCGGGCTTGCCGATTCAGGCCATTGCCTTCGACCTCGGCTACAGCAGCGGCTCGGCCTTCATCGCCATGTTCCAGCGCCAGGCCCACTGCACGCCGGAGCAGTACCGGCGCCAGTCGCGGGCTGAGCTGTAAAAATTCTTGTCTACACTCAGTGGCACCACCGCGCATCGGGCGCGGAAACAGGGAGACCACTCCATGAAGCTGTTGCAAATGCCACTGCTGGTGTTGGCTGTGTTGTTCAGCGCGCAAGGGTTCGCCGCCACCGCGCAACAGGAAAAGATGACCTCGTGCAACGCCGACGCCACCGCCAAAGCGCTCAAGGGCGACGAACGCAAGGCGTTCATGAGCAACTGCCTGAAGAAGAGCGTGCCTGCCACCCAGCAGGAAAAGATGAAGACCTGCAACGCCGACGCCAGCACCAAGGCACTCAAGGGTGATGAGCGCAAAGCGTTCATGAGCGACTGCCTGAAGAAGAAATGACCTGCGCCTATGCCTGTAGGACGAAGGCTGGCAGACTGCGGGTCTTTTCCGTTGTCTGCCCCTGAGGCTGTATGACTTTCACCCCCCGCCAGGTCACCCTGGCCAGCTGGATCATCGTGTTTGCCGGCCTGCTGCTGGCGTTGCCCCTGAAGTTGCTGCCGAGCCTGCTTGCCGGTTTGCTGGTGTTCGAACTGGTCAACATGCTGACGCCACGGCTGCAGCCGTTGATCGCCGGGCAACGTGCGCGTTGGCTGGCCGTGGCCCTGCTCGGCACGTTGGTGGTCACCACCCTGACCCTGCTGATCGCCGGCGCGTTCAGCTTCCTGCTGCACGAGGCAGAAAACCCCGGGGCTTCGCTGGACAAGTTCATGGCCCTGGTCGAGCGGGCCCGTGGGCAGTTGCCGCCGTTCATCGAAGGCTACCTGCCGGCCAGTGCCGCCGAGTTCAAAGTGGCCATCGGTGACTGGCTCAAAAGCCACCTGGGTGAGCTGCAACTGGTGGGCAAGGGCATGGCGCACATGTTCGTCACCTTGCTGATCGGCATGATCCTCGGCGCCATCGTTGCCCTGCAGCGCATCCCTGACATCTCGCGGCGCAAGCCGTTGGCGGCAGCGCTGTTCGAACGCCTGAACCTGCTGGTGCAGGCGTTTCGTAACATTGTCTTCGCGCAGATCAAGATTTCGCTGCTCAACACCACCTTCACCGGCATCTTCCTGGCCGTGGTGCTGCCGCTGTTCGGTGTGCACCTGCCGCTGACCAAGACACTGATCGTGCTGACCTTCCTGCTCGGGCTGCTGCCGGTGATCGGCAACCTGATGTCCAACACCCTGATCACCATTGTCGGGTTGTCGTTGTCGATCTGGGTGGCGCTGGCGGCGTTGGGCTATCTGATCGTCATCCACAAGGTCGAGTATTTCCTCAACGCGCGGATCGTCGGCGGGCAGATCAGTGCCAAGTCGTGGGAACTGTTGTTGGCGATGCTGGTGTTCGAGGCGGCCTTCGGCTTGCCGGGGGTGGTGGCGGGGCCGATCTACTATGCCTACCTGAAGAGTGAGCTGCGGCGGGTGGAGCTGGTTTAACCCGTACTGGCCTCTTCGCGGGGCGAGCCCGCTCCCACAGGATTACCTACAGCACAGCGGCAATGGTGATCCTGTGGGAGCGGGCTTGCCCCGCGAAGAGGCCAGCGCAGGCTATAGAGGTTTATCAGATCGAGCCGTACCGCTTACGCGCCTCAATCGCCAACCCGCTACCAATGCTGCCGAAGATGTTGCCTTCCACATGCCGGGCATTGGGCAGCATCGCTGCCACGCTGTTACGCAGCGCCGGAATCCCGCTCGAACCCCCGGTGAAGAACACGGTATCCACCTGCCCTTCGCTGACGCCCGCCTTGTTCAGCAGCTCGCTGACGCTGCCGCGCACGCGTTCCAGCAGGCCTTCGATCGCCGCTTCGAACACGGCACGGGTCAGTTCCGCTGTCAGCTCCGGCTCTACCCGGCGCAGGTCGATATGGCGGCTGTCGTGCTCGGTCAGCTCGATCTTGCTGGCTTCCACTTCCATCGCCAGCCAGTGGCCGGCGCGCTGTTCGATCAGCTTGAACAGGCGGTCGATGCCCAGGGTGTCTTCGATGTCGTAGCGCATGTTGCCCAAGGCCAGCTGCGACTTCTGCGAATACAGGGCGTTGATGGTGTGCCAGGTGGCCAGGTTGAGGTGATAGCTGGTCGGCATCAGCGCGCCGCTCTTCATCCGGCTGCCATAGCCGAACAGCGGCATCACGCCCTGCAGGCTCAGTTGCTTGTCGAAGTCGGTACCGCCAATGTGCACGCCGCCGGTGGCGAGAATGTCGCTTTGGCGTTCGGCCACCAGGTGGCGCTCGGGCGACAGGCGGATCAGGGTAAAGTCGGAGGTACCACCGCCGATATCGACGATCAGTACCAGCTCTTCACGGCTGATGCTCGACTCGTAGTCGAAGGCTGCGGCAATCGGTTCGTACTGGAACGACACGTCCTTGAAGCCGATCTTGCGTGCCACGTCGGCCAAGGTGTCCTCGGCCTCCTGGTCGGCGGCCGGGTCTTCATCGACGAAAAACACCGGACGGCCCAGCACCACCTGGTCGAAGCTGCGCTCGGCGGCGGTTTCAGCGCGCTTTTTCAGCTCGCCGATAAACATGCCCAGCAGGTCCTTGAACGGCAGGGCGCTGCCCAGCACGCTGGTGTCGTGCTTGATCAGCTTGGAGCCGAGCAGGCTCTTGAGCGAGCGCATCAGGCGGCCTTCGTAGCCTTCCAGGTATTCGTGCAACGCCAGGCGACCATACACCGGGCGACGCTCCTCGATGTTGAAGAAGACCACCGAAGGCAGGGTGATCTTGCCGTCTTCCAGGGCGATCAGCGACTCAGTACCAGGGCGGTGCCAGCCGACCGTGGAGTTAGAGGTGCCAAAGTCGATGCCCAGGGCGCGGGCCGGGGATACGTCAGACATGGGAAAAGGGCTTCCGGAGGCAAAACGGCCGCGCAGTTTATGCCAGTTGGCAAGAGAATCAAGACCAGTCGTCTGCCATGCAGCAATCCCAAGTGGGCCTTGAAAGGCTATGCTTGACCCCTATCTTCAGTTGCAACACGCAATTTCACATTGGTGATCCACAGATGGACTTCAAAGACTATTACAAGATACTCGGCGTAGAGCCCACGGCGGATGACAAGGCGATCAAGGCCGCGTACCGCAAGCTGGCGCGCAAGTATCACCCCGATGTCAGCAAGGAGCGCGACGCCGAGGACAAGTTCAAAGAGGCCAACGAGGCCTACGAAGTGCTGGGCGACGCGCAGAAACGTGCCGAATTCGACGAAATCCGCAAGTACGGCGGCCAGCATGGCCGGCCGTTCCAGGCGCCGCCGGGCTGGGAAAACCGGGGCGGTGGTGCGGGCGGTGGTTTTGAAGGCGGCGACTTCTCCGACTTCTTCAGCTCGATTTTTGGCGCGCGCGGGGGCAACCCCTTTGGTGGCGCCCGGCAACAGCGCAGTGCAGGCAGGCGAGGGCAGGACGTGGAGCTGGAACTGGCGGTTTTCCTTGAGGAGACCCTGAGCAAGGAATCCAAGCAGATCAGCTTCCAGGTGCCGCAAACCAATGCCGCCGGGCAGCGCACCGGGTTCACCACCAAGACCCTGAACGTCAAGATCCCTGCCGGGGTGACCGACGGCGAGCGCATTCGCCTCAAGGGCCAGGGTGCGCCGGGCAGTGGCGGCGGGCCCAATGGCGACCTGTTCCTGACCATCCGCATGGCACCGCATCCGCTGTTCGATGTCGAAGGTCATGACCTGATCATCACCGTGCCGTTGGCACCGTGGGAGGCTGCGCTGGGCACCAAGGTGGCGGTGCCGACCCTGGATGGCAAGATCAACCTGACCATCCGCCCCGACAGCCAGAGCGGCCAACGCCTGCGGGTACCGGGCAAGGGCCTGGCCAACAAGCACGGCGAGCGCGGCAACCTCTACGCGCAGCTCAAAGTGGTCATGCCGACGGCATCCGACGAGTCTACCCGTGAACTGTGGGCCAAGCTTTCCGAGAAGGCCGCATTCAACCCGAGGGCACAATGGAGTAAGTGATCATGAGCAGCACCTTGATCGTTCAACTGGACATGCGCACCCTCTGCCAGGAGGCCGATATTACGGCCGACTACGTGATCGAAATTGTCGAACACGGCATCGTCGAACCCTCTGGGCGAACGCCCGAGGATTGGTTGTTCGACGATCAGGCGCCGCTTTTGGCCAAGCGTGCGGCGAAGCTGCACCAAGAGTTGGAACTGGAGTGGGAAGGCGTGGCGCTGGCGCTGGAGCTGCTGCAGGAAGTGCAGCAGTTGCGCAGTGAGAACAGCATGCTGAAGCAGCGCTTAGGTAGGTTTATCCAGATGTGAGTCTGTCTGCCTGCACCGACCTCTTCGCGGGACAAGCCCGCTCCCACAGGTACCGCACTGAATCAGATTACAGTGGGGTACCTGTGGGAGCGGGCTTGCCCCGCGAAGAGGCCGGTACAGCCAGCACAATACTTAAGCGGGCTCAGCCCCCGGGTTCAGCACCAGTTGCATGAAGGTCAAATCCAGCCACCGCCCAAACTTCACCCCCACCTGCGGCATCTGCCCGGTCACCACGAACCCCAGCCGCTCATGCAGGCGTACCGACGCCGCATTGCCACTTTCGATCGCTGCCACCATCACGTGCTTGCCACAGCCCCGCGCACGCTCGATCAACGCGGCCATCAACACCGGCCCCAAACCCTTGCCGCGCTGGTCGCCACGGATATACACCGAGTGCTCGACGGTATGGCGAAAACCCTCGAACGGCCGCCAGTCGCCGAACGATGCATACCCCAGCACGCCGGTCTCATCCACCGCCACCAGTATCGGGTAGCCCTGTTGTGCCCTGGCCTCGAACCAGGCCTGGCGGTTGGCCAGGTCCACCGGGGTCTCGTTCCAAATCGCCGTGGTGTTGCGCACGGCGTCGTTGTAGATGTCGAGGATGCCCGGCACGTCGGCGGGCAAGGCGTCGCGGATTTCGTGGCTCATTGCAGCGTCTCACAAGGTCGATGGGCGCAGATTAAATGGTTACCAGCCCGCGTACACCCTCGGCTTGCATGTTTTCACCACGCCCACGCTGGATGATTTCGCCACGCGCCATCACCAAGTACTGGTCGGCCAGTTCCTCGGCAAAGTCGTAGAACTGCTCGACCAGCAGGATGGCCATGTCGCCACGCTCGGCCAGGCGCCGGATGACCGCGCCGATTTCCTTGATCACCGAGGGCTGGATGCCTTCGGTGGGCTCGTCGAGGATCAGCAGGCGCGGGCGGCTGGCCAGGGCACGGCCAATGGCCAGTTGTTGCTGCTGGCCCCCGGACAAGTCGCCGCCGCGGCGCTGTTTCATCTGTTCCAGTACCGGGAACAGCTCGTAGATGAAGGCGGGTACTTCGCGGGCCTCGCGGGCGGGAAAGCGCGACAGGCCCATCAGCAGGTTTTCTTCCACGGTCAGCCGCGGGAAGATTTCCCGGCCTTGCGGCACGTAGGCGATGCCGGCGTGGACCCGTTGCTGGGGCTTGAGCGTGGTGATCGGCTTGCCTTCCCATTCGACGCTGCCTTCGCGGGCGGCGACCAAGCCCATCAGGCAGCGCAGCAGGGTGGTCTTGCCCACGCCGTTGCGGCCCAGCAGGCAGGTGACTTCGCCAACCTTGGCTTCGAAGGACAGGCCGCGCAGGATGTGGCTGCCGCCGTAGTATTGGTGCAGGGTGTCAATCTTGAGCATGTCATGTCCCTGAGTTTTTTGTTGTGGCTGCACCGGCCCCTTCGTGGGGCAAGCCCGCACAGGTTCACCACAGTTTTCGGATGGAGTGATTCCCCTGTGGGAGCGGGCTTGCCCCGCGAAGAGGCCGGTGCAGGCTGTTTGAATCATCGGCCCAGGTACACCTCGACCACGCGCTCATCCGCCTGCACCTGCTCCAGCGACCCCTCCGCCAGCACGCTACCTTGGTGCAGCACGGTGACATGGTCGGCAATGCTCCCGACAAACCCCATGTCGTGCTCCACCACCATCAGCGAATGCTTGCCGGCCAGGCCCTTGAACAGTTCGGCGGTGAACTCGGTCTCGGCGTCGGTCATGCCGGCCACCGGTTCATCGAGCAGCAGCAGTTGTGGCTCTTGCACCAGCAACATGCCGATCTCCAGGAACTGCTTCTGGCCGTGAGACAGCAACCCCGCCTGGCGCTGCGCCAGGGATTGCAGGCGCAAGGTGGCGAGCACCTCGTCAATGCGCTGCTGTTGCTCTCCACTCAACCGCGCGGCCAGGCTGGCCCACACCGACTTGTCAGTCTTCAGGGCCAGCTCCAGGTTCTCGAACACGGTCAGTGCTTCGAACACCGTCGGCTTCTGGAACTTGCGGCCGATGCCGGCCTGGGCGATCTGGTATTCGCTCATGCGGGTCAGGTCGAGGGTGTCGCCAAAGAAGGCGCTGCCGGTGTCGGGGCGGGTCTTGCCGGTGATCACGTCCATCATCGTGGTCTTGCCAGCGCCGTTGGGGCCAATGATGCAGCGCAGTTCACCGACGCCGATGTACAGGTTGAGCGCGTTGAGGGCCTTGAAACCATCGAAGCTGACGCTGATGTCTTCCAGGCTCAGCACCGTGCCATGGCGGGTGTCCAGGCCCGCTGTACGGCGGCTGCCCAGGCCGATGGCGTCGCGGCCGGCGCCGAGGTTGTCGAACACCGGTTCAAGCATGAATTCTGGATGCACAGGGGGCACGCCTCTCATGGTTGGCTCCTTTTCTTCAACAGACCGACCACGCCCTTGGGCAGGTACAGGGTGACGAGAATGAACAGCGCACCGAGGAAGAACAGCCAGAACTCCGGGAAGGCCACGGTGAACCAGCTCTTCATGCCGTTGACCAGGCCAGCACCAAGTAGCGGGCCAATCAACGTGCCACGCCCGCCAAGGGCGACCCACACGGCGGCTTCGATGGAGTTGGTCGGCGACATCTCGCTGGGGTTGATGATGCCCACCTGAGGCACGTACAGCGCACCGGCAAGGCCGCACAGCACGGCGCTCAGCACCCACACCAGCAGCTTGAAACCGCGTGGGTCGTAGCCGCAGAACATCAGGCGGTTTTCGGCGTCGCGCACGGCGGTGAGCAGGCGGCCGAATTTGCTTTGGGTCAGGCGCCAACACAGGTACAGGCTGGCCAGCAGCAGGCCGACAGTGAGCAGGAACAGCACCGCGCGGGTGCCTTGCGCGGCGATGTCGAAGCCCAGGATGGTGCGGAAGCTGGTGAAGCCATTGTTGCCGCCAAACCCGGTTTCGTTGCGGAAGAACAGCAGCATGCCGGCAAAGGTCAGGGCCTGGGTCATGATCGAGAAGTACACGCCCTTGATCCGCGAACGGAAGGCGAAAAAGCCGAACACCAGTGCCAGCAGGCCCGGCGCCAGCACCACCAGGCATAGCGCCCAGGCAAAATGCTGAGTACCGGCCCAATACCAAGGCAGTTCGGTCCACGACAGGAAGGTCATGAAACCCGGCAGCCCGTCCCCGGCGGCCTGGCGCATCAGGTACATGCCCATGGCGTAGCCGCCGAGGGCGAAGAACAGGCCGTGGCCCAGCGACAGCAGCCCGGCATAGCCCCAGACCAGGTCCAGGGCCAGGGCGACGATGGCATAGCAGAGGATCTTGCCGACCAGTGTCAGGGTGTAGGCCGAAACCTGCAGGGCATGGTCCGCCGGCAATAACGACAGCAGCGGCAGGGCCAGCAACAGCAGGACGACGACAGCGCCGATGGCCAGCGACAGGCGCGGCCCGGCTTTTTGCGAAGCGGTGACAAGCAGTGGCTGGTTCATCAGTCGATTACCCGTCCCTTGAGGGCGAACAGGCCTTGCGGGCGCTTCTGGATGAACAGAATGATCAACGCAAGGATGAGGATCTTGCCAAGCACCGCGCCGATCTGCGGCTCCAGCAGCTTGTTGGCGATGCCGAGACCGAAGGCGGCCCAGAGGCTGCCAGCCAGTTGCCCGACACCGCCGAGCACCACCACCAGGAACGAGTCGATGATGTAGCTCTGGCCAAGGTCCGGGCCGACGTTGCCGACCTGGCTCAAGGCCACGCCACCCAGCCCGGCGATGCCCGACCCTAGGCCAAAGGCGAGCATGTCGACGCGCCCGGTGGACACGCCACAGCAGGCGGCCATGTTGCGGTTCTGGGTCACTGCGCGCACGTTAAGGCCAAGCCGCGTGCGGTTGAGCAGCAGCCAGGTGAGCAGTACCACCGCGAGGGCGAAGCCGATGATCACCAGCCGGTTGTACGGCAGCACCAGGTTGGGCAGCAGTTGGATACCGCCGGACAACCACGCCGGGTTGCTGACTTCGACGTTCTGCGCGCCGAACAGCAGGCGGATGGCCTGGATCAGGATCAGGCTGATCCCCCAGGTCGCCAGCAGGGTTTCCAGTGGGCGGCCGTAAAGGTGACGGATCACCGTGCGCTCCAGCGCCATGCCGACCCCGGCGCTGACGGCGAAGGCCACGGGCAGGGCGATCAGCGGGTAGAACTCGATCGCGCCGGGGGCGTAACGCTGCAGCAGCACCTGGACCATGTAGGTGCTGTAGGCCCCGAGCATGAGCATCTCGCCATGGGCCATGTTGATCACCCCGAGCAGGCCGAAGGTAATCGCCAGGCCCAGGGCTGCCAGCAGCAGGATAGAACCCAGCGACAGGCCGCTGAAGGCTTGGCCGAGCAGTTCGCCGACCATGAGTTTGCGTTTGACCTGGGCCAGGCTGGTTTCAGCCGCCGTGCGCACGGCGGCGTCGCTTTCGACGCCGGGCTGCAGCAGCGCTTCCAGGCGTGTACGGGCGACCGGGTCGCCGGTCTCGCCCAGCAAGCGCACGGCGGCCAGGCGTACGGCAGGTTCGCTGGCACCCAGTTGCAGGTTGGCCAGGGCCAAGCCCAGGGCTGCGTGCACCGCTGCGTCCGGTTCGCTGGCAAAGCGCCGGTCGAGGAAGGCCATCTGTGCGGGTTGCGCGCTCTTTTGCAGTTGCTGGGCAGCGGCCAGGCGAGTGTCGCTGTTGTCGCTGAGCAACTGGTGGCTGGCCAGGGCGTTGTCGATCAGGCTGCGCAGGCGGTTGTTCAGGCGCACCTTGCGGGTGTCGCCCTCGGCGATGCGGCCTTGGCGCAGGTTTTCCAGCAGCGGCAGGCGCGCGGCATCGGGTTGGGCTGCCCAGCTTTCGAGCAGGCGGGCTTGCTCGGCAGGCTTGGCGGTGAGGAAGAATTCGCCCTCGCTGGCCTGGGTTGCCAGGGGCAGCAGGAGCAGCAGGGTGAGCAGGAGTCTGAGCATGCGGGTAATCCTGGAAATCGGCGGTGGATTCTTCGCGGGGCAAGCCCGCTCCCACAGTGAACCTGTGTAAAGCGATCTCTGTGGGAGCTGGCTTGCCGGCGAATGGGCTGCAAAGCAGCCCCAGTGCACTCAGTTACCTTTCACCGCATAGTCAGGGCGTTTGTCGTTGCCCGGAATGAACGGGCTCCAAGGCTGTGCCCGCAGCGGCTGCTCGGTTTCCCAAACCACACTGAACTGCCCGTCATCCTGGATCTCGCCGATCATCACCGGCTTGTGCAGGTGGTGGTTGGTCTTGTCCATGGTCAGGGTGAAGCCGGACGGTGCCTGGAAGCTCTGGCCAGCCAGTGCCTCGCGCACCTTGTCGACATCGGTGGACTTGGCTTTTTCAGCCGCCTGCGCCCACATGTGAATGCCCACATAAGTGGCTTCCATCGGGTCGTTGGTCACCGCCTTGTCGGCGCCCGGCAGGTTCTTGGCCTTGGCGTAGGCCTTCCAGTCGGCGACGAACTTCTGGTTGACCGGGTTATCCACCGACTCGAAGTAGTTCCACGCGGCCAGGTGGCCCACCAGCGGCTTGGTGTCGATGCCGCGCAGTTCTTCCTCACCCACCGAGAACGCCACCACGGGCACGTCGGTGGCTTTCAGGCCTTGGTTGGCCAGCTCTTTGTAGAACGGCACGTTGGAGTCGCCGTTGACGGTGGAGATGACCGCCGTCTTGCCGCCCGCGGAGAACTTCTTGATGTTGGCGACGATGGTTTGGTAATCGGCGTGGCCGAACGGGGTGTAGACCTCTTCGATGTCCTTGTCGGCCACGCCCTTGCTGTGCAGGAAGGCGCGCAGGATCTTGTTGGTGGTGCGCGGGTAGACGTAGTCGGTGCCCAGCAGGAAAAAGCGCTTGGCGCTGCCGCCTTCTTCGCTCATCACGTATTCCACGGCGGGGATGGCCTGCTGGTTAGGCGCGGCGCCGGTGTAGAACACGTTCGGCGACATCTCTTCACCCTCGTACTGCACCGGGTAGAACAGCAGGCCGTTGAGCTCCTCGAACACCGGCAGCACCGATTTGCGCGACACCGAGGTCCAGCAGCCGAACACCACGGCGACCTTGTCCTGGGTCAGCAGCTGGCGGCTCTTTTCGGCGAACAGTGGCCAGTTGGACGCTGGGTCGACCACCACCGCTTCGAGCATCTTGCCGTTCACACCGCCCTTGGCGTTGATCTGGTCGATGGTCATCAGCGCCATGTCCTTGAGCGACGTTTCGGAAATGGCCATGGTCCCGGACAGCGAATGCAGGATGCCGACCTTGATGGTCTCGGCGGCCTGGATGCTCCAGCTAAGACCCATCGCCGCAATCGATGCGCTGAGGGTAAAGGCCTTGATCAGACTGCGACGCTTCATGTGCTCTCTCCGCTGAGATTTTTATGGTGTTGGCCAAGCGGGAGGGGCGTTGCAAGGGGTGTGCCGAGTGGCGGAAGGTGCGTAATAGAGGGGGTGTGCGAGGTGTTGGGGCGTTTGCAAGGTCCAGGTTGGTGCCTTGCAGATGTGTGTGCACAGGATTGGGGCTGCAAAGCAGCCCCATGCGGCATCAGCCGTTACGCACCGCCGTGCGCGGATGGCGTTTGCTGCGCACACCTTGGTAGGTCACTGCCAGCAGCACGAACCATATCGGCGTCACCAGCAGCGCTGCGCGGGTGTCGTCTTCCAGGCTCAGCAGCACCAGAATGCCGGCAAAGAACACCAGGCACACGTAGCACATGAAGCGCCCGCCGGGCATTTTGTACTTCGACGCCTGGTGCAGTGCGGCGCGGCGTTTGCGGTAGCTGAGGTACGACAGCAGGATCAGCGTCCAGACGAACATGAACAGCACCGCCGACACCGTGGTGACCAGGGTGAACGCCTCGACCACATCGGGCACCAGGTAGATCAGCACCGCGCCCAACAGCAGGCAGGTGCACGAGAAGTACAGGCCGTTGGCCGGCACGGCGCGCCGCGACAGCTTCTCGAACGCGCGGGGGGCATCGCCTTCCTGGGCGAGGCCGAACAGCATGCGGCTGGTAGAGAACACGCCACTGTTGGCCGACGAGGCGGCCGAGGTCAGCACCACGAAGTTGATGATGCTGGCTGCCGCTGGCAGGCCGGCCAGCACGAACAGTTCGACGAATGGGCTCTTGCCTGGCACCACATCGCGCCACGGGGTCACGGCCATGATCGCGATCAGCGCCAGCACGTAGAACACGATGATACGGATCGGGATCGAGTTGATGGCCCGTGGCAAGGTGCGCTCGGGGTTCTTCGCTTCCGCGGCCGTGGTGCCGACCAGCTCGATACCGACGAAGGCGAACACGGCAATCTGGAACCCGGCGAAGAAGCCCATCAGGCCATTAGGGAACATACCGCCGTCATTCCACAGGTTGGCCAGTTGCGCGGTGCGCCCGCTCGGCGATTCGAAGCCGCTGATGACCATGTACAGGCCGGTGGCGACCAGGCCGAGGATGGCGACAATCTTGATCAGCGCGAACCAGAACTCGAGCTCGCCGAACATCTTCACGGTAACCAGGTTCAGCGACAGCAGCACCGCCACGCAGGTCAGCGCGGGTATCCACTGCGGCAGGTCGGGGAACCAGAATTGCGTGTAGGCGGCAATCGCGACCACGTCGGCGATACCGGTGACTACCCAGCAGAACCAGTAGGTCCAGCCAGTGAAGTAGCCGGCCCAGGGGCCGAGCAGGTCGGCCGAGAAGTCGATGAACGACTTGTAGTTGAGGTTCGACAGCAGCAATTCGCCCATGGCGCGCATGACGAAGAACAGCATGAAGCCGATGATCATGTAGACGAAGATGATCGACGGGCCGGCGAGGCTGATGGTCTTGCCCGAGCCCATGAACAGGCCGGTGCCGATCGCGCCACCGATGGCGATGAGCTGAATGTGACGGTTGGTCAGGTTGCGCTGCAGATGCTGCTCTTCAGCGGGCGGGGAAGAGGTCCGGGTCATTGGCTGCATTCCATTGAGGGTCAGTCTTTTTGTGAAAGCCGAGTAGGCTAACACGGGCGTCCCAATTCGGGGCGCGACAGATCGACACGACCTTTGCGGTGCAGCGTTGTACCTATTGCCGGCCTCTTCGCGGGCAAGCCCGCTCCCACAGGTATTGTGTTGCGCTTGAGAAGCACGTCACCCTGTGGGAGCGGGCTTGTCCCGCGAAGAGGCCGGCAACAGCGCAGCAAGTCTCAGGCGCTGGCCAGCACTCGGCGCCTGCGCACCACCAGGCTATCGACCAGCCACATCACCACCATCGACACCCCCACCAGCGGGAACATCACCCCCAACACCACCATCACCGCAACCGCCGTCTTCCAGCGCGGCAGGTCATGGCGCAGCGGCGGCACTCCCAGCCCGCCAGCCGGCCGGCGTTTCCACCACATCACCAGGCCACTGACCGAACCCAGCAAGATCATCAGGCACACCAGCAGAATGATGACCTGGTTGAACGCCCCGAACATCTTGCCCTCATGCAGCATCACGCCCAGCTCGGTGGCACGCGCAACCGGGCTGTAGTCCTGCCAGCGCACGTCGGCCAGCACCTTGCCGGTGTACTGGTCGACATGCAGGGTGGCATCGTTGCGCGGGTCGTCGGCGAATACCGCAACGGTGAACACGCCGTCGGCCGTGGTCGGCAAGGTAATGCTGTAGCCCGGTTCGACCTGGCGCGCAGTGGCGATGTCCTCGACCTGCTGCAGGCTCACCTGCGGCGCTGCCGGGGCATTCGACATCATGTGATGCCCGGCATGTTCGGCATGGGCGCCGGACTGCGGCATGGGGGTGTTTTCCATTGCCCAAGGCACGGTCTGGCGATGGGCGCTGTTGAGCTCACCTGCCTGCTGATCGGACTTGGGTACGTCGTTCCACATCGCGGCCGGGAAGCGGTTCCACAGATCGGCGTATTGCTTGCCCCACAGGCCCGTCCAGGTCATGCCACTGAGCAGCATCAGCAGCAGCAGGGCCGAGCCCCAAAACCCCGTCACCGCATGCAGGTCACGCCACAGCAGCCGACCGCGTGCGGAAAAACGCGGCCACAGCACGCCCGCGCTGTTGCGCCCACGTGGCCACCAGAGGTACAGGCCGGACACCACCAGCACGATGCCCCAGCCTGCTGCCAGCTCCACCAGGCGGTCACCGACCGTGCCGACCATCAACTCGCCGTGCAGGGCACGGGCTATCGCTTGCAGGTTCTGCTTGCCGTCCTGCGCACCGAGCAGCTTGCCGCTGTAGGGGTCGACGAACACGTTCAGTTCACGGCCGCCGTCATGCACCACGAACTGCGCGCTGCGTTCGGCATTCAGGGGCGGCAGGTACTGCCCCACATGGCCTTGCGGATACGCCTGGCGTACCTCGGCCAGCATCACATCCGCGGCCTGTCGGTGATGGCCGGCTTCGACCACCATCAGGTCGCGGTACAGCAGCGGGTCGAGCTGCGGCTTGAACAGGTAGATGATCCCGGTGATCGCCAGCAGGATCATGAACGGGGCGACGAACAGCCCCGCGTAAAAATGCCAACGCCAGGCCAGGTTGTAGAAAGAGATGCGTGTTCCGCGCATGGGAACCTCCTGTTTGACCAGGTGAGGGGCGCGACCGTGGCCGCGCCCGTTGTTGTTGTCAGAAGCTGAAATCGACCTTGGTCCAGAAGGTCCTGCCTGGCTCGTTCACCGGCTGTGGATCTGTGGCCGGGTAGCCGAACCCGGCGTTCCCGGCCAGGTTCAAGTGCTCGGCGTAGGTGTTGTCGAACAGGTTGTCGACCCCTGCGCTGAGCTTGAGGTTGTTGTTCACCTTGTAGGCACCATTGAGCGAGAACACACCAAAGCCCGCGCTCTTTTCGTAGTCCTTGCCGACCACGTTGCCTTGGTTCTCGGCGATGCGGTTTTGCGCGGCCACCAGCCGCCACAGCGCACCCACACTCCAGACGTCGCGGCTGTAGGTCAGGCCCAGGCGGCTTTCCAGGGGCGGCATTTGCGGTAGCGCTTTGCCATCACTGCTGTTCTTGCCCCAAGCGTAGGCCAGGGTAGCGTCGGCCTTCCAGTTTTCGCTGAGCTTGTAGGCCGCGCCCACTTCGCCGCCCATGATGCGGGCGTCGATGTTCTGGGCCTGGGACGTGCTCATGCCCATCATGCCGGTGCGGTAGTCGAACAGGATGTAGTCACGGATCTGCCCGACATAACCCGATGCCCAGGCTTCGAGGCGGGCGTCGCGGTACTGGATGCCGAAGTCGAGCTGGGTGGTCTTTTCTGGCTTGATGCCGTCGAAGGCGTTGGCTGCGCCGGCTGGCGCCAACTTGGGCGAGAACAGCTCCCAGTAGTCGGGGAAGCGCTGGGCGTGGCCGAGGCCGACGTAGGTGGTGGCGGGGATGGCCGCCAGGTCATGTTCGTAACGGACGAAACCGCTGGGCAGGGTGTCTGCGCGGGTGTCGCCTTCGGTGGCGCTGCCTTTGCGGAAGTCGCGGGCCGAGGCGCGGTCCAGGCGGGCGCCGGTGATCAGCCGGTCCTCGCCACTGACGTACCAGGTCAGCTCACTGAAGGCACCGTAGTTGTGGAAATCGGCATCCTTGGTCCAGGCCTGGCCTTTGTGCGCATCGACGCCCATGCCGCCGCGCTGGCGGTGCTCGTTGGTCTGCGCATCGATACCGCTGACCAGTTGCACGTCGGCCCAGCGCCAGGTCGCCTTGACCCTGGCGCCCATCGTGCGGCGGTCGACGTTGCTGACCATCGGCATGCCCATCATGCCGCTGCCCGAGGGCGTGCGCAGGCTGTAGTTGTCCATCACGTGGTCGGCGTAGTTGTAGTAGACCTGTGCCTCGACCTTGTCGAGCACCTCGCCGAGGTTGGACTTCTCGAAGCGCAGCCCAAGGCTTTCACGCTTGAACTGCGAGCCGTCCATGCCGCGCCCGGCATAGCGTGCTTCGCCATCGCCCTTGCCTGCGGTGAGTTCCAGCAGGGTGTCCTGGTCGGGGGTCCAGCCCAGGGTCACATCGCCGTTCCACTTGTCCCAGCGCGAGGGCACGGTGTCATCGTTGCCGTCGTGGTAGTCGTCGGAGCGCGACTGGTTGCCGACGAAGCGGGCGTAGGCCTGGCTGTTGCCTGCGGCGGCGTCCAGCACTTTGTCGAAGCGGCCATTGGAGCCGGCCAGGAGGCTTGCGTTGACGCGGCTGCCGAGGGTGCCGAACTGTTCGGGCTCACGCTCGAAGAGGATGGTGCCGGCCGAACCGCCAGGCCCCCAGATCACGCTTTGCGGGCCTTTGATCACGGTCAGGCGGTCGTAGGTTTCCGGCGAGATGTACGAGGTGGGGGCATCCATGCGGTTGGGGCAGGCGCCCAGCATGACGCCGCCATTGGTGAGGATGTTCAGGCGTGAACCGAACATGCCGCGCAATACCGGGTCGCCGTTGGTGCCGCCAGAGCGGATGGCCGAGAAGCCGGGGATGGTCTTGAGGTAGTCGGCCCCGTCGCTGGCCGGTACCGGCTGGCGAGGGTCTTTCGGGTTGGTGACCACGGTCAGCGGCGAGGTGGGCGCCACGGCAGTGATCACCGTCGGGCTCAACTCGGGTGCGTCGTGCGCGTGGTCAGCGTTGCCGAGGTCGCTGGCCAGGGCCACGGGCGCGAGCAGCGAACCGCACACGGCGGCGATGGCCCCACGCAGGGACAGGGCAAAAACAGGGGTGCAGCCGGACATAATGATTCCAGTCGATCAGTCATGAGTGGGCGCGAAGCCTCCTGGCTCCGTGCGAACAATGGTTTTTCAGACGCTGATCGAGGAAGGCGGTGCGCGGCTGCGCGCGCCAGGGAATACAGCCTGCCGGGCATGCCCCTGGTGCGTGGAGGCACTAAGGTGGGTGGTGGGTACTACGATGCTGGCACTGAGCGGGCTGAGGGTTTGTGGCAGTGCGGGGCAGTTGAACAGCAGGCTGCAGTACCCGCACTTTTCCCACATCACATGCAATTGGCCATCGTCACCGTGGCCGTGATGCGAGTCGGCGCCATGCTGATGCCCGGTGGGCATCGACATGTCCGTCGGCATGTTCATGCCAGCGTGGTGATCCATCGGCATCGACTGGGAAATCAGCGGGCCGATGAAGATCATCCACATGGCGAACAGGCTCAGCCAGCCGCCACCGACGCGCCTGCGTTCAGGGCGGGTGGTACGGCTGAGGCTGTTGCGCGGCAGGCTCATGGCGAGTGCCTGTCAGCTAATGGTCAGTGCGCGTGTTCGTGGGCCTGGGGCGTTCCCGAGGGCGCCTCTTTTTGCACGGCGACTTCGACGGTGACGTCACCGGCTTTTTCAAAATGCAGGGTCAGCGGGAAACGCTTGCCGTCGGTGAGCAGGCTGCGGTCTTTAGGCTGCATCAGCATTACGTGGTAGGCGCTGGGGGCGAAGGTCACCTCCTTGCCCGCGGGCACTACCACGTTGGGCACCTGCTGCATCTTCATGGTGCCGCTGGCGGTCATGGCGTGCTCGTGCAATTGGGCGTCGTCGCTGATGGGGCTGTCGACACTGAGCAGACGATCATCCGCTTGGCCATTGTTGTGCACGACGAAATAGGCGGCGACGTTGGGTGCGTTCGGTGGCAGTTGCAGCGACCAGGGGTGCGCGATGTGCAGGTCGCCCACGGTGTATTCATGGGCAGTGGCGAAGGCGCTGGGCAGCAGCAGGGCAGCCACGACGAGAGCGTGCTTGAGCATGGTGAGTCTCCGATCTGTTCAGGTTCAGGCAGACAGCGTGAGCAACTCAGACCAAAGGGGAGGCGCGGGGGTTGAGCGCGGGCCATAGCTGGCGCGGCGTGGGTTGGTAATCGGCAAGCTGCGGCGAGTGCCCGGCGTGCAGGGTCGGCGGGTTATGCAACTGCGGCGGGTAGCCCGGCAGGGCCAGCAGCGGGGCGGCACCGGAGCAACACCAGCAGTTCATCATGCTGGCGCTGTCATCGCTCTGCGGGCCGAGGTCGATCTTGGCCAGGGCCTGGACGTCGACCTTGGCCTTGTTGGCCATGCTGGAACAGAACGCCCCCCACAGCAACTGCTCGGCCGGGCCCTTGGGCGCGGCAGAGGACAGCGGCATGGCCAGCAGGTTGAACAGCACTGCTAGGCAGGCTATCCAGGCAATGTGCCGACGTGGGGGCATGGAGAGATCCGGTCAGGAATCGTGGTGGCTATTGTAAGGCGCAGTATAGGTAAAAAAGGTGGGGTGCGGTGAAGTGACGCAGTTGGCGGGGGTTTTTGGGGCTGCTCTGCAGCCCATTCGCGGGGCAAGCCCGCTCCCATAGAGTGTGGGAGCGGGCTTGCCCCGCGAATGGGCCGCAGAGCGGCCCCGGCATTCTCAAACCTTGTTGCGGCCCATCAAGCCGCGCACGGTTTCTTGCAGGTCGGCCGGCAGCACCACGACTTTGGCATTGTCGCTGCTGGCCAGGTTCTCCATCGCGCCGATGTACCGTTCGCCCAGCAAGTACATGGCCGGCACGGTCTCGTTACCCACCGCGTCCTTGACCAGCGAAATCGCCCGCGCCGAAGCCTCGGCCAGGTTGATTTGCGCCTCGGCGTCGAGCTTGGCCGATTGCAGGCGCGCTTCTGCCTCAAGGATCGCGGCCTGTTTGGCACCTTCGGCACGGGTCACGTCAGCTTTACGTTCACGCTCGGCGGCGGCCTGGCGCTCCATGGCCAGTTGCATGTTCTGTGACGGCTTGATGTCCTGGATTTCTACCGAACGCACAGTCACGCCCCAGTCTTCGGTCTGCTCGGACATCGCTTCGCGCAGGCGTGCCTTGATCTGCTCACGGCTGGACAGGGCCTCGTCCAGGTCCATGGCCCCGACGATGGCGCGCAGCGAGGTCATGGTCAGGCTGGTGACGGCGAAGGAGAAGTTCTGCACGCCGTAGGAGGCCTTCTGTGGGTCGACCACTTTGGCGAAGCACAGGGCATTGGCGACGATCACCGCGTTGTCTTTGGTGATGATTTCCTGCTCTTGCACATCGAGGATGATGTCTTTGGTGGGCAGGCGATAGGCGACCACGTCCACGTAAGGAATGACGATGTTCAGGCCGGGCTTGAGGGTGTTGTTGTAGCGGCCCAGGCGCTCGACGATCCACTCTTCGCCCTGAGGCACGATACGCACCCCCTTGAACACGGTGATCAGGACGAACAGGGCGAGGGCGCCCACGACGATAAGGCTGGTCATGATACGAACTTCCTTTTAGTACGGATTCAGGCCCGGATGACGCGGGCGGTGTTCCCTTCGATGGCGGTAAGGCGCACACGCTCGCCGGATGGGATGTCAGTGTCGGCGACGCAGGTCCATTCCTCGTTGCCGAGGATTGGCTTCTGGAAACGCACGCGGCCTTTCTGGAACTCGGAAACGCTGGCGGTGAGCAGGCCGACTTCGCCAATCACGCTGTCGGCTGTCCAGCGCACATCTGGCTTCTTGTTCCGAAACACCTTGAACCACAGCCCAGTAGTGATTGAAGAAAGCAGCACCCACAACAGCATCTGCATATCCAGTTGCAGGCTGGGCGCGGCGAGCGAGATGAGCGAAACCAGCACGGCGCCGATGCCGAACCAGAGAATGAAGAACGTGGGCAGGACCAGTTCGAGCAGGATCAGCGCGATACCGAAGACCAGCCAGATCCACCATTGCATGTCCATATGAATGAAGCCTTCTGGGGGAGAGGGCTGAAGTCTAAGGCAACGGAGGGAACAAAGGCCATTCGGGTGCGACCGAGTGAAACGGTGGCAAAGTCGATAGGACCTGTAGGAAAGCAGTACTAACCGTTACGCTGTCAGGGCGAAACGAGCCAGTCTTCAACCCTTAGACCGGGTACTCGTTGAAACTCGCGCACATTGTTAGTTACCAAAATTAAGCCAAGCGCTCGGGCATGCCCGGCAATCAGTTGGTCGTAAGGACCAATGGGGGTCCCTGATCTGGCCAATTCCGCACGAAGCTGGCCACTGTGCTCAGCCGCATGGCTATCGTAATCGAGTACTTCAAGGCGCGCGGCAAAGCCCTCGACCACCGAAAGATTGCGCTCAGGATGATCCGACTTCTCAGCGCCGTAGATCAGTTCCATCAAAGTAATTGTGCTGATCGCCAATTGGCCGTGATGGCGATTGAACGCTTCGCGGACGCGTTGCGGTTTATTCTTGATCGTGAAAATGCAGATATTGGTGTCGAGCAGGTACCTGAGCATTAAAAACCTTCACGTTCCTGGTCTGCAGGTTGGTCACGGGTGGCCATGTAATCCGCGCTTGCAGGCTCACTTTCGAACCAGCTGTCCCATGATTCACCAGCAGGTGTGATGATGCGCGTACGCCCAACTGCAACAATATCCACTCGGGTGATGCCATCGGGAAGTGCGACGGATTTTGGCAAGCGGATGGCCTGGCTGCGGTTGCTTTTGAAGACAGCACCTTGCTCCATGATGGGCCTCCTAGGGTAGCGACAATGTGTGACAGAAGTTTAGGTTGCATGGCGTATATGTCAATGGGATATACGTCATGACTAACGAGCAGTCAAAGCGTCAGCCTGGCAAGCAACGCGTCTGAGTGAATGAATGTCTCATCGACCACCGGCAGTTCCGGGCGCCGCAGGATCAATACTGGCACCCCTAGCTCCCGCGCCACGTCCAGCTTGGGCTCGGTCGCCACGCTGCCGCTGTTCTTGCTGATCAGTACGTCGATCTTGCGGCGCGCGAACAACACACGTTCGTCTTCGATTCGGAATGGCCCGCGTGCGCCGATCACCTCGCAACGTTCGTTACCGGGGCAGGCCTCCAGTGCGCGCAAGGTCCAGAACTGATCCGGCGGGATCTCTGCCAGGTGTTGCAGCGGCTCGCGGCCCAGCGTGAACAGCGGCCGCCGGAATGGCGCGAGCGCCTCGATCAGCCCCGCCCAGTCGTCCACTTCGCGCCAATCGTCACCCGGCTGTGCCTGCCAGGCGGGGCGGCGCAGCGCCCAGCAGGGGATACCTGCACGACGTGAAGCGATGGCGGCGTTGCGGCTGATCTGCGCGGCATAGGGGTGGGTGGCATCGATCAGCAGGGTAATGCCCGCCTCGCGCAGGTATTGGGCAAGGCCTTCAGCACCGCCATAGCCGCCGACGCGCACCTGGCAGGTCAGGTCCTGCGGTACGCGGCCGATGCCCGCCAGGCTGTAAACGTGCTGCGGGCCCAACTGGCGGGCGATGGCCAGGGACTCGGTGACGCCGCCCAGCAGCAGGATGCGCGCGCTCATTGAACACCTGCCTGGCCGACGATGCCGCCTTGGCGGTCGATGGCGAACACCTCTACCTGCACCTGCGGCGGCACCACGCTGCGGGCGAAGGCCAGCGCGTGCGCGCAGACGGCGTCGCCCAGGGCGATGCCTGCGGCATGCGCCAGTGCCAGGGCTTGCTGGCTGGTGTTGGCGGCGATGATCGCGGCCTGAAGGTTTGCGTCGGCGCCGATATCCGCCGCCCAGCCGGCCAGCTGCGGCAGGTCGATGCTTGAGTGGCGGCTGTGCAGGTCCATGTGCCCGGCCGCCAGCTTGCTGATCTTGCCGAACCCCCCGCACAGGCTCAGGCGCGGTACCGGCACCTTGCGCAGGTGCTTGAGCACGGCGCCGACGAAGTCGCCCATCTCGATCAGGGCGATTTCCGGCAGGCCGTAGACCCGGCGCATGGTGTCTTCGCTGGCGTTGCCGGTGCAGGCGGCGATGTGCGTGTAGCCGTTGGTGTGGGCCACGTCGATGCCCTGATGAATCGAGGCGATGTAGGCCGCGCAGGAAAACGGCCGGACGATGCCGCTGGTACCCAGAATCGACAGCCCGCCAAGGATGCCCAGGCGCGGGTTCATGGTCTTCAGTGCCAGCTGTTCACCGCCCTGAACATTGACCGTGACTTCGAAACCGCCGCGGTAGGCGCACTCGTCAGCCAGGCGTTGCAGGTGTTCGCCCATCATGCGCCGGGGCACTGGGTTGATCGCCGGTTCACCCACTGCCAGCACCAGCCCCGGGCGTGTCACGGTGCCGACGCCTTGGCCTGCGACGAAGCGGATGCCGGGCTCTGCCAGCAGGCGGACCTGGCTGAACAGCAGGGCACCATGGGTCACGTCCGGGTCGTCGCCGGCGTCCTTCAGCGTGCCGGCTTCGGCGCATTCGCCATCGCGGCGGCAGAACTCCAGGCGCATCTGCACGACCTTGCCCTTGGGCAGGGTGATGCTCACGGCGTCGCTGCAGACGCCGGTCAGCAGCAGGCGCGCCGCCGCGAGGCTGGTGGCGGTGGCGCAGCTGCCGGTGGTCAGGCCGCTGCGCAGGGGCGCGGGCTGCTCGTGGGTTTCTTCACGCATCGAGGGGCTTCACCACATCGAGCAAGGTGATTGGCAGTGCCTGGCGCCAGGTGTCGAACGTGCCCAGCGGCTGCGCATGGGCAACATGGATACGGGTCAGTTCACCCCCGTGTCGCTCGCGAAAGTGCGCCAGGGCCAGTTCGCTTTGCAGTGTAACCGCGTTGGCCACCAGTCGCCCGCCGGGGCGCAGCCGCTGCCAGCACAGGTCGAGCACGCCTTCACGCGTTACCCCGCCGCCAATGAAGACCGCGTCGGGCTGCTCGAGCCCTGCCAAGGCTTCAGGCGCCTTGCCACGGACCAGGTTCAGGCCGGGCACGCCCAGCGCATCGCGATTGTGTTCGATAAAGCCCTGGCGCCCTTCGTCGGCCTCGATGGCCAGCGCACGGCAGGCGGGGTGGGTGCGCATCCACTCGATGCCGATCGAGCCGCAACCGGCGCCCACGTCCCACAGCAGCTCGCCGGGCAGGGGGGCGAGGCGGGCCAGGGTGATGGCGCGGACATCGCGCTTGGTCAGCTGGCCGTCATGCTGGAAGGCGCTGTCCGGCAGCCCAGCGACCCTCGGCAGGCGGGGGGCATCGGGCGCGGCGAGGCATTCGATGGCCACCAAGTTGAGCGCTGCAACCTGGGTGTGAGGCCAGTCCTGGGCGGTGCCCGCCACTTCGCGTTCATCGGTGCCACCCAGGTGTTCGAACACGCGTAGGCGGCTCGGCCCGAAGCCACGCTCGCACAGTTGTGCGGCGATTGCCGCAGGGCTGTCGCCGTCGTTGCTCAGCACCAGCAGGCGAGCGCCGCTGTGCAGGTGCGCATTGAGCGCTGCCAGCGGCCGGGCGACCACCGACACCACCTGCACGTCCTGCAGCGGCCAGCCCAGGCGGGCGGCGGCCAGTGCACAGGAGGACGGCATCGACAGCACCCGCATCTCGCTGGCGGGCACCTGGCGCGCCAGGCTGGCGCCGACGCCGAAGAACATCGGGTCGCCGCTGGCCAGCACGCAGACCGGTTCGCCGCGCTGGGCGAGCACGGGCGCCAAAGAAAAAGGGGTTGGCCAAAGCAGCCGCTCGCCGACCACGCAGCGTGGCAGTAAAGCCAGTTGGCGCGGGCTGCCGAAGATCCGCGAAGCGCCCAGCAGGGCACGCCGGGCCTGCTTGCCAAGGCCATTGAAGCCGTCTTCGCCGATGCCTACTACTGTCAGCCAGGGTGCCATGTGTTTCAATCCGCCATTTCTGGGGCCGCTTCGCGCCCTTCGCGGGCAAGCCCGCTCCTACAGGCACAGCATGATCCCTGTAGGAGCGGGCTTGCCCGCGAAGGGGCGCGAAGCGGCCCCGGGTAAACGATAAGCTCGACCACCGGCTTTTCATGCCGCCGGACAAAGCAGGCATAATACCGCGCCTTCTACACTCAAGCGCACTTTCACAGATTGCCGGACACCCCTTTGAAGCAGGCCCATGCCCCCGACGTTTCACCTCGCCCCTCGGCCTGCCCGGGGTTGTGGCGCATCGTCAGTGCCCGTGATGGCGGCATTTGCCGCATCAAGCTGCCGGGTGGCCTGCTGCTGGCCGACCAGGCCGATGCCGTGGCCGAGGCCGCCGAGCGCTTTGCCGGTGGCGTGATCGAGGCAACCAACCGCGGCAACCTGCAGATTCGCGGTATTGGCAGCGACCACCAAGGCCTGATCGCCAGGCTGCTCGCGGCAGGCCTGGGCCCGCGCGAAGCCGCCGGTGACGATGTGCGCAACCTGATGCTCAGCCCGCTGGCCGGGCATGACCCTGCCATGTTGCTGGATGCCCGGCCGCTGGCGGGGCAGATCCTCGACCTGCTGGAAGGCACACCGCGGTTTCACCAGTTGTCGGCGAAGTTCGCTGTGCTCCTGGACGCCGGCGAAGGCCTGGCGATGCTTGAGCACCCGCATGACCTGTGGCTCTCGGCGCTGCTTATCGAGCAGCGGACGTGGCTGGCGTTTGGCCTGGCGGGCTGCCCCGCCGATGGCCAGGTGCTCGGGGCGGTGCCGGTGGAGCAGGGCCTGGCCCTGGTCCGTGCGGTGCTGGAGCGCTTCCTTGACCTGGCCGCGGTGGACCAGTCGCGCATGCGCCAGTTGCTTGAGTGCTGTTCGCCCGCATCGTTCGTCGAAGGGCTCGGCCTGGACATCCGCCGCGATGCCGCCGTGCTTGAATGGCGCCGCCCGACACGCCAACCCGAGTGGCTGGGTGTGTTGCCACAAGCTCACGGTCTCGCCCTGGGCGTTGCTCCGCCGCAGGGCCGCTTGACCCCCGAGATGCTGCGGGGGGCCGCGCGCATCGCCCGGCACCTGGGTGACGGCAGCCTGCGCCTGAGCCCTTGGCAAAGCCTGGTGCTGACCAATCTCGACCCGGACCAGATCACGCAAGCCCAGGGCGAGTTGTCCACGCTGGGCCTGCTGTGCCACAGCCACGAGCCACTGGCCCGCATCAGCGCCTGCACCGGCAGCAGTGGCTGCGCCAAGGCACAGGGCGAAACCAAGGCCGATGCCGTGGCCTTGGCCGCGCTGCTGGGCCCTGGCGTGCCGGGCAGCGTGCACCTGTCCGGGTGCCCCCGATCCTGCGCCGTGGCCCATGTTGCCCCGGCCACCTTGCTGGCCCGTTCACCGGGCCGTTACGACCTGTATGTGCGCGATGCGCGCCTGCCGGGCTTCGGCGCCCTGCGTGCCATCGACCTCACCTTGAACGAAGCAGGCGCCATGCTCGACCTGCCGACGGAGCACCTTGATGATTGACTACATCCGCGATGGTCAGGAGATCTATCGCAATTCCTTCCGGATCATCCGTGAGGAAGCCCGACTCGAGCGGATACCCGCAGACCTCGAAAAGCTCGCCGTGCGCGTGATCCATGCCTGTGGCATGGTCGAAGCCATCGACGGCCTGCAGTTCTCCGAAGGGGCCGGCCGCGCCGGCCGTGAAGCCCTGGCCAAGGGCGCACCTATCCTCTGCGATGCGCACATGGTCGCTGAAGGCATCACCCGCGCGCGCCTGCCCGCCGACAATAAAGTGGTCTGCACCTTGCGCGACCCGAGCGTGCCTGGCCTGGCCAAGGACGCCGGCAATACCCGTTCCGCCGTGGCCCTGGAGCTGTGGCGGCCGTACCTGGAAGGCAGCGTGGTGGTGATCGGCAACGCCCCGACCGCGCTGTTCTACCTGCTGGAGATGATCGACGCCGGCGCACCCAAGCCTGCGCTGATCCTCGGCTTCCCGGTCGGCTTCGTCGGTGCGGCCGAATCCAAGGCGATGCTCGCCGCCGACAGCCGTGGCGTGCCGTTCGTGATCATGCAAGGCCGCCTGGGCGGTAGCGCGATGGCCGCCGCCGCAGTCAACGCCCTTGCCACGGAGGTGGAATGATGGCGCCACGTGGACGTCTGCTCGGCCTGGGCGTAGGCCCCGGCGACCCTGAACTGATCACCGTCAAGGCGCTGCGCCTGTTGCGCGAGGCGCCGGTGGTTGGCTACTTCGTGGCCAAGGGCAAGCGCGGCAATGCGTTCGGCATCATCGAGGCGCACCTGCAGCCAGAGCAGACCTTGCTGCCGCTGGTCTACCCGGTCACCACCGAGGCCCTGCCGGCACCGCTGTCCTATGAACAGGTCATCAGCGACTTCTACGATGAAGCCAGCGTGCAGGTTGCCGAGCACCTGGACGCCGGCCGCGACGTCGCGGTGATCTGCGAGGGCGACCCGTTCTTCTACGGCTCCTACATGTACCTGCATGACCGCCTGGCGCAGCGCTATGAGGCTGAAGTGATTCCTGGCGTCTGCTCGATGCTCGGGGGCGCCTCGGTGCTCGGCGCGCCGTTGGTGTACCGCAACCAGAGCCTGTCAGTGCTGTCGGGCGTGCTGCCGGCCGAGGAGCTCAAGCGGCGCCTGACCGATGCCGACGCGGCGGTGATCATGAAACTGGGCCGCAACTTCCCCAAGGTGCGTGACGTGCTGGCCGAGCTGGGCCTGGACGAGCGTGCGCTGTATGTCGAGCGGGCGACCATGGCCAACCAGAAGATCGTGCCGCTGTCGGACGTCGACCCCCTGTCGTCGCCGTACTTCTCGCTGATCATCGTGCCGGGTGAAAAATGGCAGGGATGAGCATGCACAAGGCACCGGCAATCATCATCCTGGGGCCAGGCAGCCTGGCCACGGCGCAGCGTATCCAGCAGCGTTATCCACAGGCGGTGATTCATGGCCTGAGTGGCCGTGTCGAGGGCGTCGATCAAACGTACGCCTCGTTTGGCGACACCCTGCGCGCGCTGTATCAGCAGGACACCCCGATCATCGCCCTGTGCGCCGCCGGTATCGTCATCCGCAGCCTGGCCAGCGTGCTCAGCGAGAAAGGCGTCGAGCCACCCGTACTGGCGGTGGCCGAGGATGGCAGCGCAGTCGTGCCGCTGCTCGGTGGCCTGAGCGGTGTGAACGTGATGGCGCGTGAAATTGGCGAGGCATTGGGCGTGGCTGCTGCGATCACTACCAGTGGCGAGCTGCGTTTCGGCACCTGCCTGCTGAACCCGCCACAGGGCTATGCCCTGGCGGATATCGAGCAAGGCAAGCGCTTTGTTTCCGACCTGTTGGCCGGCGAGACGGTACGCGTCGAAGGGGATGCGCCGTGGCTGGACCAGGCGCAATTGCCTGCCAGCGAATCGGCCCAGCGCACAATTCATGTCGGCCATCAGGCACGCGCGAGCAGCCGGGACGAGTTGCTGATCCACCCGCGTTCGGTGGTGGTGGGCGTCGATACCGCTGACCTGCAGGGCATTCGCACAGCGCTAAATGACGCGGGCATTGCCGAGCAGTCGTTGGCTTGCCTGCTGGCGAGCGAGCACGCCATGGCCGATGCCGCCTTGCACGAGGCGGCGCAGGCGCTTGGTGTGGCGCTGCGTTTCGCGGCCAAGCCTGGCGACCTGCGTGGCATGGTAGCCCAGGCGTTGCCTGACGCGCAGTTGATCGAGCAGGCCAACGCCGTCATCGCAGTGGCTTCGGCACCGGTGGATGCTGAGCGGATCGGCCGCCGCCGTGGCCGCCTGGCGGTGATCGGCCTCGGCCCTGGCGCTGCCGAGTTGATGGTGCCGGCGGTCAAGGCAGAGCTGGCACGCGCCCAGGACATCCTTGGCTACGAAACCTACGTGCGCATGGCCGGGCCGTTCCGTGCAGACCAAGTGCAGCATTGCACCGACAACCGCGAAGAGATGCAGCGTGCTCGCCACGCCTTCGAGCTTGCTGCACAAGGGCGCTCGGTAGTGGTGGTGTCGTCGGGTGACCCGGGTGTCTTCGCCATGGCCGCCGCCGTGCTCGAAGCACTGCACGCCTCCAGCGACCCGGCCTGGCAGCGGGTTGATCTGGAGATCCTGCCGGGTGTTTCGGCTTCGCTGGCCACCGCCGCCCAGGCGGGTGCACCGCTGGGGCACGACTTCTGCGTGATGTCGCTGTCGGACAACCTCAAACCGTGGTCGGTCATCGAGCATCGCCTGGACCTGGCGGCCCAGGCCGACCTAGTCCTGGCATTCTACAACCCGATTTCACGCTCGCGGCCTTGGCAATTGGGGCGTGCGCTGGAGATCGTGCGACAGCACCGCGATGGGAACACACCTGTAGTCCTTGGCCGCGACATCGGTAGGCCAGGGCAGACACTCAAGGTGGTCTCCCTGGCCGAACTGGTGCCAGAAATGGTCGACATGCGCACCATGGTCTTGCTGGGTTCTTCCACGACCTGTCAGTTTGCCAAGGCCGATGGCACCCAGTGGGTGTACACGCCGCGTTGGTACCCGACCGCCGGGTGAGGCGCCGAGGGAACCCGTTCATGCCTGTACCCCGGTCGTTTGCAGCATAGGGTGAAGGCCCCTCGACGATACCCGTCGGGGGCCTTCAAGGATTCTGCACATGACCGAAGAAAACACTAACCGCAGCTTGGCTGTTGTCGAACAATCGCTGCTGGCGCTCAGCGCAGGCATGTCGGCGCAAAGCCGACGCGATGCCAAAACCACCTTCCAGTTTTCGTCTCTCGTGGCCTCCAAACTGTATAACCGCGACGGTGAGTCCGAGGCTTGGTTCAATAAGTTCCTGGAAACCATGCGCACCGTGGGTTGGGTGACGGGCAAGCGTTCCTACGAGCGTGACTATGACACCAGCCGTTCGATGACCCTGGGCCCGGTTGCCTTCAAGGTCGCGAGCGCTGCGGGTAAAGCACTGCTCGGTGGGCCGGTGGGCGATGCCATGGCGAAGCTGGCTGGCGATGCCATCAATGCGCTGGGCAATATCGAGGAAGCCCAGAAGATCTTGCAGCAGAACCTTAAAGGCAATCCGGTTGCGACCACGGGGCTGGGGGCGTGCATCGAAACGCCCGAGGGAGAGGTGTTCATGCTGGTCAGTGCATTCAGTGCATCACCAGGCGAAAACGACCTCAATACCACGGTGTTCGAATGGAAGAGCTCGAGCAAGGACCGCTACTGTGCTTCGGCCGTGCTCAGCTTCAACGAAGTGGTCTACACCGACGAAGTTCGTGCAGCGATCGAGAAGCGGTTGATCGACAGGGCCATCAAGGCGGCCATCGAAAGCATCTTCTGACATCAAGCGGGGCCTTTCGGGCCCCGTACTTCTTTCTGTGTGTTTGAAATGCGAGGTAACCCGATGAGTAAGGAAGCCTATTCCTTGTGGCTCGTTGGCGGCACGGCCTTGTTGGTCGAGGATACGACGCAGCCCGCCCTGCAATATGCATTCGACTCGGTACTGTTTGCCCAGCTGCGTGCCGACAAATTGAACGGTTCACGTTTTGCCCGCTACGGGCTCTGGTACAGCGACTATCGAAAGGCCCTGGAAGAGCGTGGTTGGATCATTACGTTGAGCCACAGTGATCACCTGCGTATGCGGGACGGCGGCATGCGAGCCCCGTTGGACCGCGTCACTGACTATTTGCAGGCTCGGTACCCCAAGCTGACAGGCCATCTAAAGGCGGCCACCAACTTCCTTTCACAGGATGAGGTGCAGCAATACGCGCGGCCGTTTACCCAGGCCACGCAGGACAATACCACTCACGTCGTTCAAGAGTTGGGCGTGTTACTGCCCGGTGCTGTCTTGGACCTGTGTGGCGTGGCGTTCAAGAACCCATTGCCTTCAGGTGACGGCATAGACCTGCGCGCCAGTGGTGCAATGCTGGGAGATTTCGTGACGGAAGCCATTCGCAAAGACCTGCATGACTTGCTTGAGCGCAAGCAGCGAGCGGTACACATCAGGAACCTGGGCCTACTCACACCGGAGAACGACCATGCAAGCACATGAAGTCGACGTAGTCGGCGCAAGCCTGGTTTCATTCATTCCTGGGGTCAGTCTTCGGCAGCGCAATGCCATCAAGCTTGCCGCGTTGTGGGCTGAGACCGTGACCTTGACGGACATGAAAGAGGAAGCTGCCAAGGACCAATACCACTACTACCGCAAGAAGCTGATGTTTCTTGGGTGGGATGCGAAGACCGCAGAAGAGGTCCACTGGCCTGATCCTCAGCGTGTGGTGGTAGTCGATCAAGTGCTGAGTGCGATCAATGCGGTCGCGGGGCATAGCCATTCAACCTACATGGCACTGGCGTTGGAGAAGTTGAAGAACAACGACATACCGTTGCTGCATTTTGAAAAGCGCAGCAGTGAACAGGGGAAGTTTCAGCTGATGTCCTGTGCACCCGTAAGTGCCAACTACGTAGACATTGTGCTGTATCACGAGGCTGGCGGCCGCGCTGCCTTCACGGCTGGTTTTCTGTTTCGTGAGCGCCGCAACATGCACGTGATGGCAGAGCTGGTGCGGTTCAATACGCGTCTGTTCGACCAAGAGCGTCGTAGCGGGGTGGAACGTGCGCTGGTGAAAATCGCACTGGAGGAAATCAAGAAGGCCGTTTTTTAGGGCACCAGGTAACCCTTGATCCCGGTAAAGATGATCTGCGCCGCCAGGGCACAGACGAACAATCCCATCAAACGGCTGACGATCTGCAGGCCCTGGTCGCCGAGAATCCGCTCGATGCCGTGCGAGAGGTACAGCACCAGGCCCACGGTGAAGCTGGCCAGCGCGATACTGGCGATGGCCAGCAACTTGTCATCCCAATGCGGCTGGCCCACGCCCATCACCAAGAGGGCACCGATGGTGCCGGGGCCGACGGTCAGGGGGATGGTCAATGGCACGATGGTCACGTCCTGCTGAACGTTGTCGGCCTGCACCGCCGGTTTGCCCTGCGCCATGCCCAACGCCGAGATGAACAGCACGCTGCCGGCACCGATGCGGAAGGCGTCGGCGGTGATGCCGAAAATGCCGAAGATCGCCCGGCCGAACAAGTACAACAGCACGCTGGCGACCAGGGCGGCGAAGGCTACCTTCCAGGCCAGTTGCTTGCGTTCCTTGCTGGAATGGCCGCGGGTCAGGCTGATGAAGCACGACAGCACGAAGAACGGGCTGTAGAGCACGAGCATCTTCAGGTAGACACTGAACAACTCATGGAGCATGGGTTGGGATCCTCGGCTGCGGTGGGTGCCTGTCGATGCATCGTCGGCATTGCTTACGGGATAGGCGCCGGATCCGTCTTGGCTTCCCGGTGATTCGCCCAATATTGGATCAGCTCGCGCAATTGCGACAGCTCCACCGGCTTGGCCATGTGCCCATCCATGCCCGCCAACTTGGCGCGCTCCTTGTGCTCGGCAAGGATGTGCGCGGTCAGCGCCACCACGGGCGTACGTGGGCGCTGGTGCGCGGCTTCCCATGCGCGCAGTTGCTGGGTGGCCGAGAAGCCATCCAGCACGGGCATTTCGCAATCCATCAGTACCAGGTCATAGCGCTGCGCCTTCATGGCTTGCAACGCTTCTTCACCATTGCAGGCCGTGTCCGGCTCGAGGTTGAGCTTGCCCAGCATGCCGCGGATCACTTTGGTCGAGATGCTGTTGTCCTCGGCGACCAGCACGCGGAAGTCGCGGGGCAGGTCCAGTGCTTGCGGCACACCGGGAGGGGTGGCCGGCACCGCTTGCTCACGGCCACGTTGGGCCAGCTCTTCGGCCAGCGTAGTCTTCAGCGTATAGCCTGCCACCGGTTTGGCGAGTATCCGCTTGACACCGGCATTGCGTGCGATGACCTTGCTCGGCGCGTTGCTGATGCCCGTAAGCATTACCACCAGGATGTCGTGGTTAAGGCTAGGGTCTTCCTTGATCTTGGCCGCCAGTTGCATGCCGGTCATGCCGGGCATGTTCTGGTCCAACAGCACGGCATCGAAGTAGTCGCGCAGGTGCGCCTTGGTGCGCAGCAATGCCAGCGCTTCTTTGCCGGAAGGCACCGCGCTGACATTCATGCCCCATGCGCTGCACTGCTGCACCAGCACCTTGCGGCAGGTGTCGTTGTCGTCCACTACCAGTACCCGCGCGTCGCGCAATGGGCCATCGAGGTCGGCGGGCGGTTGTTCCAGGCGCGAAGGGTCCAGCGGCAGGGTCAGCCACAGGGTGTTGCCCATGCCGCTGCTGCTCTTGATGCCGAATTCACCCTGCATCAGGCCGATCAACTGCTTGGCGATGACTAACCCGAGGTGGCCGCCGAGCTTGTTGCTGGAGAGGAAGTGATGGCTGTGCAGCTCGGCTTGCAACAAGGCTTCGCGCTCGGCGGCGGGCAACGGTTCGCCGCTGTCCTGCACGGCAATGCGCAAGCGCGGCGCTTCGCCACGTTGGTCGAGTGCCACCACCAGCAGGATCTCCCCCTGGTCGGTGTTTTTCAGGGCATTTTCCAGCAGGCTCGACAGTGCCTGGCGCAGGCGCGTTGGGTCGCCACTGATCACGCGAGGCACTTGAGGCTGGGTGAAGCTGATCAGCTCAATGTTCTGCTGTTCGGCCTTGGCCCGGAAGATGTTCAGGCAGTCCTCGATCAATGCATTGAGGTCGAACTGCACATCGTCCAGTTCGATCTGCCGGGACTCAAGCTTCGAGATGTCGAGAATCTCGTTGATCAGCGTCAGCAGCTCGTTGCCGGCGCTGTGGATGGTCTGCACGTAGTCGCGCTGCTTGACCGACAGCGGCGTGCCGAGCAGCAGCTCGGTCATGCCCAGCACGCCGTTCATGGGCGTGCGGATTTCGTGGCTGATTTTGGCCAGGAACTCGGCCTTGGCGTTGATTTCGGCATCGCTGGCGGCCAGGGCGCGGCTGGCGCTGAAGCGCTCTTCGCTCATGCGTCGCAGGCGTTCACTGACCGCCAGGTTAAGCAAAAGGCCGCAAATGACGGTCAAGCCCATGAGCACGCACAGCAGCCACGGCGTCGACGTGCGGGTCAGCCCCAGAAGCGCGGGCAACAGCACCAGGCCGCCAAGGTTGTAGACCCCCATGGCAAGGGTGAACAGGCGTGCGGGCGCGTAGCCCTTGTACCAGTGATAGGCGCTGACCAGCAGCATGCTGACGCTGCCAAGGGCCAGCAGGGCATAGGTCATCAGGTTGAGTGGCAAGGTGTCGACGAACAGCAGCACCAGGCCGCTGACCGCAGCCACCAGCATCTCGCCCTGCAACAGGCGGTTGAGCCGCGGCGAATGGCATGGCGAGAAGAAATGCAGGGTGAAATACAGGCCAGCCAGGCCTGCAAGGACCAGGGTGAGGTAGGCCGCTGGCGTTTGCGCACTGTGCCACACGTGCCACCAGGGGCCGCTGAGGTTGAGCAGGATCAACCCGCTGAGCAGCATCAGGCCGTGGTAGAGCGCCAAAATCAACGTGGTGGTGGAGCGGCCATAGAGGAAGCGGATCAGGTTGTGCAGGATCAGCATCACCAGGCCGCCGAACAGCATGCCGAACAGCAGCGGTTGGGTCTGGTCGGAAGCGGCAACAGCCGCGGGCTCAAGGCTGATGGCTGGGCGCAATTGGTGCTCGGACACCAGGCGCAGGTAGATGTCCAGCGGCTGCCGGCTGTTGGGCAATGGCAGCACATGGTCGCTGCCGCGCAGGGTTGGGCTGGCATTGCCGGCCTGGCGCCCGTGGTGCAGCTGACGCAGTAATTTGTCGCCCTCGAGGGCGTAGAGGTCCAGGCCTGAAAGGTCTGGGGCGAACACCCGCAGCAGTTGCTCCTGATCGCCAGGTTCCAGGCGATAGTGCAGCCACAGGGCTTGTTCGGCAGGGGCGGCATCCAGGTCGCTGAGCAGCAGCGGGCTGAACTGGTTGCGGTAGCGATCGGAGCGCACGTCGCTTAATTGCAGGTTGGCCTGTTCGTCGAGCAGAACAGACCAGCCTCCGCCTTCTTCGGCCGAGGCCGGGAGCAGGCAGAGCAGGGTCAGCAAGCTGACGATCAGAGCTGTGGCAATCCGAAGCCGACGCACTACGAAATCCCTTCTTAGCCGATGTGCCGGATACTAACTATGCGCGGCGCGCCAAGTCGAAGGCAAGGCCCAGAAAGGGCCCTGTCGACGAGCCGAAGGCCGTGGGCGCAAGGCGTCACGGCGCTTCGGTAAAGGTTACTGCTGGTGTTCACCGCGCTCGCGGGCAATGGCCCGGTAGCCGATGTCGGTACGGTAAAAGCTGCCGTCCCACTTGACCTGCTCTGCCAGGCGGTAGGCCTGCTGCTGAGCGGCTTCGACGGTTTGGCCCAGGGCAGTGGCGCAGAGCACACGGCCGCCGGCGGTAACCACTTGGCCGTCTTTCAGGGTGGTACCGGCATGGAACACCTTGCCTTCGAGCTTGGCGGCAGCGTCCAGGCCGCTGATCGCGTCACCTTTGGCGTAGTCGCCCGGGTAGCCACCGGCAGCCAGCACGACGCCCAGGCTCGGCCGTGGGTCCCACTGGGCTTCAACCTTGTCCAGGGCCTTGGCGAAGGCGGCTTCGATCAGCAGCACCAGGCTCGACTCCAGGCGCAGCATGACCGGTTGGGTTTCCGGGTCGCCGAAGCGGCAGTTGAACTCGATGACCTTGGGGTTGCCCGCCTTGTCGATCATCAGGCCGGCATAAAGGAAGCCGGTGTAGACGTTGCCTTCCTCGGCCATGCCGCGCACGGTCGGCCAGATGACTTGGTCCATCACGCGCTGGTGCACGTCGGCGGTCACGACTGGGGCAGGCGAGTAGGCGCCCATGCCACCGGTGTTCGGGCCGGTGTCGGCGTCGCCGACGCGCTTGTGGTCCTGGCTGGTGGCCATTGGCAGCACGTTGTGGCCGTCGACCATGACGATGAAGCTGGCTTCTTCGCCGTCCAGGAACTCTTCGATGACCACACGCGAACCCGCATCGCCAAAGGCGTTGCCGGCCAGCATGTCACGCACGGCGTCTTCGGCTTCTTGCAGGGTCATGGCGACGATCACGCCTTTGCCCGCCGCCAGGCCGTCGGCCTTGATCACGATCGGCGCACCCTTTTCCTGCAGGTAGGCCAGGGCTGGCTCGATTTCGGTGAAGTTCTGGTAGTCGGCGGTCGGGATCTTGTGACGCGCCAGGAAATCCTTGGTGAAGGCCTTGGAGCCTTCAAGCTGTGCGGCGCCTTTGGTGGGGCCGAAGCAGTCCAGGTTGCGGCTGCGGAACAGGTCGACGACACCTGCGACTAGTGGCGCTTCAGGGCCGACGATGGTCAGTTGCACGTTCTGTTCGGCGAAGTCGGCCAGTTGCTCCAGGGCGTTGACGTCGATGGCGACGTTTTCGCACTTGGCTTCAGTGGCGGTGCCGGCGTTGCCCGGGGCAACGAAAACTTTCTCGACGCGTGGGTCTTGGGCGACTTTCCAGGCCAGGGCGTGCTCACGGCCGCCGCTGCCGATGATCAAAACTTTCATGTCAAAACCTCAATTCAAGGTGGTCTCGAGGCTGGCGGCGGGCCTTGTGGGAGCGGGCTTGCCCCGCGAATGCGATGGTGAATTCACCGCCGCATTCGCGGGACAAGCCCGCTCCCACAGGCCCGCTGCTCGCCCCGGAATCCGTGTAATCAGTGGCGGAAGTGGCGCATACCGGTGAACACCATCGCGATGCCAGCTTCGTCGGCTGCGGCGATGACTTCGGCATCACGCATCGAACCACCTGGCTGAATCACGGCGCTGATACCCACTTTAGCCGCATTGTCGATGCCGTCACGGAACGGGAAGAACGCATCCGACGCCATGACCGCACCTTGAACATGCAGGCCAGCATGCTCGGCCTTGATTGCAGCAATGCGAGCGGAATTGACGCGGCTCATCTGGCCGGCGCCGACGCCGATGGTCTGGCGCTGCTTGGCGTAGACGATGGCGTTGGACTTGACGAACTTGGCCACTTTCCAGGCAAACACCAGGTCGTGGATTTCTTGCTCGGTCGGGGCACGCTTGGTGACGATTTTCAGGTCATCGGCGGTGATCATGCCGATATCGCGGCTCTGCACCAGCAAACCACCGTTGACGCGCTTGAAGTCCCAGCCGGCAGCACGCTCAGCTGGCCATTCGCCGCATTCCAGCAAGCGAACGTTCTGCTTGGCGGCGACCACGTCGCGTGCGGCCTGGGAGATTTTCGGGGCGATGATCACTTCGACGAACTGGCGCTCGACGATGGCCTTGGCGGTTTCGCCATCGAGCTCGCGGTTGAAGGCGATGATGCCGCCGAAGGCCGACTCGGTGTCGGTGGCGTAGGCCAGGTCGTAGGCCTTGCGGATGCCGCCTTCGTCTTCCGGTACCACGGCCACGCCGCACGGGTTGGCGTGCTTGACGATGACGCAGGCAGGTTTGACGAAGCTCTTCACGCACTCCAGCGCAGCGTCGGTGTCGGCCACGTTGTTGAACGACAGCTCCTTGCCTTGCAGCTGGATGGCGGTGGAGATGCTGGCTTCACCCTTCTTGGCTTCGACATAGAACGCCGCGCTCTGGTGCGGGTTCTCGCCGTAGCGCATTTCCTGGGCTTTGACGAACTGGCTGTTGAAGGTGCGCGGGAATTCGCTGCGTGCTTCAGTGCTCAGGGTGTCCTTGGCCTGGTCGATGGTGCCCATGTAGTTGGCGATCATGCCGTCGTAGGCGGCAGTGTGTTCGAACGCCTTGAGCATCAGGTCGAAGCGCTGGGCGTAGGTCAGGCCGCCGGCTTTCAGGCCGTCGAGGACGCTGGCGTAGTCGCTGGCATTGACCACGATGGCAACGTCTTTGTGGTTTTTGGCAGCGGAGCGGACCATGGTCGGGCCACCGATGTCGATGTTCTCGATGGCGGTCGGCAGGTCACAGCCTGGCTTGGAGATGGTGGCTTCGAAGGGGTACAGGTTGACGGCGACCAGATCGATCGGCTTGATGCCGTGCTCGTTCATGATGGCGTCGTCGATGCCGCGACGGCCCAGAATGCCACCGTGGATTTTCGGGTGCAGGGTCTTGACCCGGCCATCCATCATTTCGGCGAAGCCGGTGTAGTCGGCCACTTCCACCGCGTTCACGCCGTTATCCTTGAGCAGCTTGTAGGTGCCGCCGGTGGACAGGATCTCGACACCGAGCTGCTGCAGCTCACGGGCGAATTCGAGGATACCGGTCTTGTCGGAGACGCTGATCAGGGCGCGGCGGATCGGCAGGCGGGTAGTCTGGTCGGTCATTTCGGATTCCATAACGCGGTGGAGTCAGCAAAAAAGGCGCCTCTGTTCAGGGAGCCGCCTTTTCTGATTGGGATTCTGGCTTACAACAAGTCGTACTGCTTGAGCTTCTTGCGCAGGGTGCCTCGGTTGAGCCCGAGCATCTCGCTGGCCTTGGTCTGGTTGCCCTTCACGTAGTTCATCACGCTTTCAAGCAGGGGCGCCTCGACTTCGGAGAGCACCAGGTTGTACACGTCCGTGACGGTCGCGCCTTCCAGGTGGGCGAAGTAGTTGTGCAGCGCCTTCTCGACGCTGTCGCGAAGGGTCTGGCCCTCTTCGCTCGGCGTGTTGAGGTGCTGTTTCAGGTTGGCGTTGTCGCTCACGGGCGTTGTTCCACTCACAAATGTCTCGGTCATCATCGTCATGCGGCCACCCCTTGTCCGTCCTCTGTCTCAAGGCTCTGTCGACGTTCACTGAAAAACGCGCGAACGTTGGCGCACTGCGCTTGTGTGTCTTCCAAAGCATTGAACCGGGAGCGAAACTCCTTGCCGCCGGGTCGTGTTGCCAGGTACCAGCCAACGTGCTTGCGGGCGATACGTACGCCCATCACATCGCCATAGAAGGCATGCAGCGCGGCCAGGTGCTCTAGCAGGATGCGTTCCACTTCGTCCAGCTGCGGGGCCGGCAACTGTTCGCCGGTCCGCAGGTAATGCTCGATCTCGCGAAAGATCCAGGGCCGCCCTTGGGCAGCGCGGCCGATCAACAGGCCATCGACCCCGGTGGCGTCCAGTACCGCCCGGGCCTTTTCTGGCGAGGTGATATCGCCGTTGGCAAATACCGGGATAGACACCGCCTGCTTGATGGCAGCGATGGTGTCGTATTCGGCTTCGCCTGTGTACAGGTCGGCGCGTGTGCGGCCATGCACCGCTAGCGCCTGGATGCCGGCCTGTTCAGCGATCTTCGCCACATTCAGGCCGTTCTTGTTCGCCCGATCCCACCCCGTGCGGATCTTCAGCGTCACCGGGACGTCCACGGCGCCTACCACGGCGTGGAGAATCTCGCTGACCAAGGCTTCATCTCTCAATAAAGCAGAGCCTGCAGCTTTGTTGCAGACTTTTTTTGCCGGGCAGCCCATGTTGATGTCGATGATCTGGGCGCCCGCTTCGACGTTGGCCTTTGCCGCCGCTGCCATCATCTGGGCATCCCCGCCGGCGATCTGCACCGAGCGCGGCTCGGGATCGCCTTCGTGAATGCGGCGCAGGCTCGACTTGCGGCTGTTCCACAGGCTCATGTCGCTGGACACCATCTCCGACACCACCATGCCTGCGCCCAGGCGCTTGCAAAGTGTTCGGAAAGGCTGGTCCGTGACCCCGGCCATGGGGGCGAGGATCAGGTTGTTTCGCAGTGTGTATGGGCCGATGCGTACCGCCGACATAGGTGATCCCTGTTGTGGGGCCGAATCTTGGAGTTCGAAAAAGGGTGGGCATGATACCCGCTCTCGGTGACCGGATAAAGATGGATTTGGATAAAATCTGAACAGTTGTCGGCTTATGACTTTTGGTGTGGGTAGGCGAGGCTGGGGGCACAAAGTGCCCCCAGGATCAGCCGATTACTCCGGCGAGCGGAAGCTGAGGCTGTAGTTCACGGCCTTGGGGCCTGGGTCGAGGATGTCCAGGGCGATGTGGATCGGGGTCTGGCTGGGCATCTCGCCGCGCCCGGCCAGTTCGCCAGAGAGGTACTCGCTGGGCTTGAAGCGCCGGCTGGCGATCAGTTGGCCATTGAGGTCGGCGAAACGCAGCTCGAGCAGCGGGAACGGCTGGGCGAAGGGGGCGCGGTTGTAGATGATCGCATCGACGATCAGTGCACCCTTGAAGTCAGGGTGGCTGCGCACCACCAGGTTGCTGCTCTTGATGCGGGCGATGTCGACGCGGGTCGGCACTTCGCAGCCGAACAGCGGGCATACCTGCTGGAAGATCGGCCGGTACTGGTCCTGGCGGGCCATTTCATCGAAATGGAACCACACGTACTGGAACGCCAGCAGGCCTGCAGCCAGCAGCGTCAGGAAGCCCCACAGCAAGCGCCTGCCCCAGTTGGGCTGGGGCTTTTCCCAGCCCAGTTGCAGCGGGTCGTCGACCACGTCGACCAGCGGTTCCTTGCGCGGCGCTCGCTCGGGCTTGCTGGACAGGCCAGGCTCCAGGCGTTCACCGGGCAACGGCTCTACAGGGTCGTCGTCGTGGGCCGACAGGTGCAGGTCCAGTTCGTCATCGTCGCGCGCGCTGAGGCCCTTTTCCGGGGCCGGGTCGTGGCTGGCAGCGAAGTGCTCGCTGACGAACGCATGGTGCTCGTCGGCCTCGATGTCGCGCCGTACGGGGGGCTCGTCGTCGATGTCCAGGTCCAGGTGGCCGCCCAGGGTCGGCTCGGTGCGATCGCCCGGGGCGGGCTCCAGGTCCAGTGACTCTTGCTCGAACGCTTCCTGCTCCAGCGCGTGCTGTGTCAGTAGCGTGGGTGCAGGTTCAGGCGCCTGTTCAGGCTCGAAGCGGTCGTCGGTGGCGTTGCCAAACAGCTCATCGATATGGGCGTCTGGCTGATGTTCTTCACGGCGGGCCTGCAAACCGTTGTCCGCGCTGGGCGGGCGAGCGGCGGCAGGTTCGCCACGACGTTCAAGGCGGGCCAGCTCTTGGTCCAGGTCCAGTTCATCCAGGGCCTGGGCCGTGAGCGCCCAGTCGTCCTCAGGGGGCGCTGGGCGTTCGCTGGCGGGGGGATCGGGCGTGACCGCAGGCTCGGCAATCGGCTCGGTAGGTGCTGCGGGTGCGGCGGGTACCACTGGCGCCACGGGCACCCTAGGTTCCACAGGCACGCTGGCATCACCGGCGCGGTTCTGCTCCAGCAGTTGCTTTGCGGCGTTGAACACCTGCAGGCAATGGCCGCACCGCACCACGCCGCGCGCCACACTCAACTGGTGATGGGTGACGCGAAAGCTGGTCTGGCAATGCGGGCACTGGGTGACGAAACTGTCGGTCATGCGGCGATCCGGGGTTGTACAAAAGTTATTCTAGCGCGCTTAACGGCGGCGACCACTGATGCGCACCCAACCATCGCGTACGGCGATCGGGTCCAGCTCGAAGTCGGCGGCGTAGGCGGCAGCCACTTCATCGCCTTGTTCGGCAAGGATGCCCGACAGTGCCAGCAGGCCACCAGGGCGGACCAGGCCAGACAACTGTGGCGCCAGCGAGACCAGCGGGCCGGCCAGGATGTTGGCGACCAGTACGTCGGCCTGCATGGCCGGCATGTGCTCGGGCAGGTACAGCGCCAGCTTCTCGTCGGCGATGCCGTTGCGCTGGGCATTGTCGCGCGAGGCTTCAATGGCCTGCACATCGATGTCGGTACCGACCGCTTCGCGCGCGCCCAGCAGCAGGGCGGCAATGGCCAGAATCCCCGAGCCGCAGCCAAAGTCCAGCACCTGGGTGCCTTCGAGTTGCTGGCCGTCGAGCCATTCCAGGCACAAGGCGGTGGTCGGGTGGGTACCGGTGCCGAACGCAAGGCCCGGGTCGAGCAGCAGGTTTACCGCGTCCTTGTCCGGCGCTTCGTGCCAGCTTGGCACGATCCACAGGCGACGGCCGAAGCGCATGGGCTGGAAGTTGTCCATCCAGCTGCGCTCCCAGTCCTGGTCTTCGATCACTTCAGCCTGGTGCTCGGGCAGTTCGGCGCCGGTCAGCAGGCGGACGTGGGCGAACACCTGCTCGGGCTCGGCATCGGCCTCGAACAGGGCCAGCAGGTGAGTGTGCGACCACAGCGGAGTGGTGTTGAGGTCGGGTTCGAAGATCGGCTGATCTTCTGCGTCCACGAACGTGACCGAGACGGCGCCGACTTCAAGCAGGGCGTCTTCGTAGGTTTCGGCTTGTTCCGGGCTGATGGCCAGGCGTACTTGCAGCCAGGGCATGGCGGGCACCTTTGGTAAATCGACAGGGGCAGCCCGAGGCTGCGCGAAGGCTCGCAGTTTACGCGAGTGCGCGGGGTTTGTGGATTGTATCGGGGGCCTGTCGCGAATGGGGCGCACAGCGCCCCGGCGATCACTCAGACAAAACAGAGCGACAGGGACTCGGCTATATAAGCAGGCTTCTCTTCCCCTTCGATTTCCAGCGTGGCGATTGCTTTGAGCAGCCACTGGCCGGGTTTTTTCTCAAGCACTTCGGCGAGATCGATCTTCAGCCGCACCTGGCTGTCGACCTTGACCGGTTGAATGAACCGCACGCTGTCCAGCCCGTAGTTCACGACCATCTTCAACCCTTGCGGCAGGACCAGGATGTCTTCCATTAGCGTGGGGATCAGCGACAACGTCAGGAAACCATGGGCGATCGTGCAGCCAAACGGTGTTTTCGCCGCCTTCTCCGGGTCGACATGGATGAACTGAAAATCGCCAGTGGCTTCGGCAAACAGGTTGATGCGCTGCTGGTCGATTTTCAGCCAGGCAGAACGGCCCAGTTCCTTGCCAACGTACTGCGAAAGCTCTGTAACCGGTACATAGGGCATCGCGACTCTCCAGGTTGTGAGTTGGTACGAAGGTGCAAGATCAGCACGCCCCACCGTTTCAGTCAAGTTGCGCGTTTTTCGGCGATTATCGGCTTATACCCTTAGCGTGCTTATAATGGCCGCCATGCCCGAGGGAGGTGCTTATGCTGTTGCGTGGTTTGACCTGGCTGGTGTTGTTTCAACTGCTGGGTACGGCGATCAATCACCTGTTTGTGCCGTTTTTGCCGGGGCCGATCATCGGCCTGTTGCTGCTGCTGTGCTTCCTGATGGCCAGGGGGGAGGTCGGCAAGCCGCTCAATGAAGCCGCCAGCAGCTTGCTGCGCTACCTGCCACTGCTGCTGGTGCCGCCGGCGGTGGGGGTAATGGTGTATGCCAAGGACATCGCCGCCGACTTCTGGGCGATTGCCGGTGCACTGTTCATTTCGTGCCTGCTGACCCTGGTGTTCGTCGGCGTGTTGATGCAGAAGCTCATCCACCGCCAAGGCAAGCGCGAGGAGCAGCCATGATGCTCGACTGGCAAGGCGCGCTCGACGCGGTCATCCACCATCCCTTGTTTGGCATCGGCATTACCCTGGGGGCCTATCAGGTTGTGCTTGCGGGCTATGAGAAGACCCGCTGGATCTTCCTGCAGCCGGTACTGGTGTCGATGCTACTGGTGATCGGCGTGCTGCTGGTGTGCGGCATCGACTACAGCGAGTACCGCCAGCGCACCGAGATCATGAACACGCTCCTGGGGCCCGCCACCGTGGCCCTGGCCGTGCCGCTCTACCTCAACCTGCGGCGTATTCGCCAACTGTTCTGGCCGACATTTACTACGCTGGTAATCGGAGGCCTGTTCGCCACGGTCTGTTGCCTGCTGCTGGGCTGGTGGTTCGGCGCCGAGCACATGATCCTGATGACCATGGCGCCGAAGTCGGTGACGTCGCCGATCGCCATGCTGGTGGCCGAGCAGATTGGTGGTGTGGCGGCGCTGGCCGCGGTGTTCGTGCTGATCACTGGGGTCATCGGCGCGATCTTCGGCCCGGCGCTGCTGACCCGCCTCGGTGTGCACAGCCCTGAGGCGCGCGGCATGTCGCTGGGCGTGACCGCGCATGCGGTGGGCACTTCGGTGGCCCTGCAGGAAAGTGATGAATGCGGCGCTTTCGCCGCGCTGGCGATGAGCCTGATGGGGGTGGCCACGGCGGTGTTCCTACCGCTGGCGGTCAGCCTGGTGGCTTGAGGAGTTGTGATGACGCTACCGCTGTTTCCCCTCAATACCGTGCTGTTTCCGGGGTGCTTCCTCGATTTGCAGATTTTCGAAGCGCGCTACCTGGACATGATTGGCCGCTGCATGAAGCAGGGCGAGGGCTTTGGGGTGGTGTGCATCCTGGAAGGGGAGCAGGTTGGCAAGGCGCCACCGACGGTTGCTTCGATCGGTTGCGAGGCGATTATCCGCGACTTCGTGCAGCAGGATAACGGCTTGCTGGGTATCCGTGTCGAAGGGGTGCGGCGTTTCAACCTGGAGCAGACCGAGGTGCAGAAGGACCAGTTACTGGTCGGGCAGGTGCAGTGGTTGCCGGAGCTTCCTGATAGCCAGCTGGGCGAGGCGGACGACGACCTGCTGGCGTTGCTGGTTGCCCTGGGTGAGCACCCGATGGTCGAGGCGCTGGACATGCCGCGGCCTGTGGATGGGCAGCAGGCGTTGGCCAATCAGCTGGCGTATCTGCTGCCGTTCATGGAAGAGGACAAGCTGGACCTGCTGAGCATCGACTCGCCGCAGTTGCGGCTGGAAGAGATTCAAAGGCTGTTGGAGCGGATTCAGGGTGAGCTGTTTGCCTGACTGATCACTGTGGCTTGTTGTGGCCTCTTCGCGGGGCAAGCCCGCTCCCACCGGGACCTCACAAGGTCCGCAATTACCTGTGGGAGCGGGCTTGCCCGCGAAGAGGCCAGCACAGGCAACATCAATACTGATACCGTTCCAAGGCCTGCGGCAGCGCGTGCATGGCAAAGAACGCCAGCAGCGCGACACACGCTGGCAGCACCAACCACCACACCCGTAGCGGCAGCGCTGGAAGCGGCTGGCGATGCTGCACCAAGGTCAGGCTAACCGCGCAGACGCAGCACGCCAGCAAGGCGCCGGCCAGAATATCGGTCGGCCAGTGCGCCCCCAGGTAAACTCGCGACAACGCAATCGCCAATGCAGGAATGCACCCCAGCAACACCCAGGTCAGGCGCATCCGCGGCGGCTGACCACGCCCTGCCAACACCGCCATTACCAAGAAGAACGCAAACGACGCCGAGCTGTGGCCGCTGGGCATGCTGTAGCTGGTCAGTGGGTCGGTCAGCACCTCGGGCCGCGCGCGGGCGAATAGCCACTTGAGCGTGCCATTGGCAATCGCCGTACCCATCAATGCCCCGCCCGCAAACAGTGCATGGCGCCATTGTTGGGCGAGCAGCAGCAGGCCGGTCAGCAGCCCGCCGAGGAAAAACTGCGTGCGAAAATCACCCAGCCGTGTCACGAGTACCACGGTGCCGTCGAGGACTTGGCTGCGGTGTTCCTGCACCAGTGTCATCACGCCCTGATCGAATTCGTGCAGGTACGGCCAGCCCAGGAATACCCCGGCCAGGGCCGCGAAGCTCAAGCCGGCGATCAGCCGAGTGCCGTGGCGTTGATCGCGGATGCTGCTGTTCAGGCTCAGGCCGATGAGCACCGCCAACGCACCGGCAAGGATGCCCGCATCCAGCCAGAAGCCTTCCGGTAAAGGCAGGCGCATGGCGGCGCCCGTGGCCCAGCCAGGCAGCAGGTAGGCAACCGACCAGCCGGCGCCTGCCACCAGGCTGACGGCGATGAAGCGTGGCAGTGGCATGTCGAACATGCCGGCGACCATCGGCAACATGGGCCGCAGCGGCCCAATGAAGCGCCCGACCAGCAGGCTGGCGATGCCATAACGTTGGAAGTAGGATTCGGCGCTGCCGATCCATTCCGGGTGATTGCGCAGCAGTGGCAGGCGGCGGATGTTCTGGTGGAAATACTTGCCGACGGTGTACGACAGTGCATCACCCAGCAAACCACCGAGAAAGCCCAGCAACAGCGTTTCGCCCAGGCTGAAGGTGCCGCTGCCGGCCAGCACGGCGACCGCGAACAGCAGTACGGTGCCAGGCACGATGATGCCGGCAATGGCCAGGCATTCGATGCAGGCCACCAGGAAAATCGCCAGGCCAAGCCACTGGGGGTTGGCGCTTAGCCAGCCGGTCAGGCTGTCGAGCCATTGGCCCATGTGTCAGTTTCCTTGTTGATGAATGAAGAAGTCTTGGCCTTCGACTTGGCCGCGTCGCAACGGGTTCCGTGTACAGAAGCGGGCGTATTCGGCGTCGACGAAGCGGTACGGCAGGTGCTCGTCGCGGCCCTGCGGGATACCCAGGCGCGCAGCCTGGATCACCCGCGGCACGGCGATGCCGCAGTCGTCGACGTACAAGTGCTCAGGGTCGAACCGCTGCGCGTCCCAGCGCGGCACTTTCAGGCCCAGTGCACGGCATAGCAGGGTCTGGCCTGCGCACAGCCGCTCGGCCGGGCGCAGGTTGCCGCTGGCGTCGGGGTTGTTCAGTTGCATCTGCGCCAGGCTGTTGGCGTTCGAGAGGTCATCCTGCCAAGGGTAGGCGGACTTGATCAGCACCGCATTGCCCGGGCCATGGGCGCTGAAGTTCAACGAGTCGCCTCCGCGGGCGTAATACATGTAGATGTGCCCGCCGTCGAGGAACAGGGCCTTGCGCTTTTCCGTATACCCGAGCGAGGCATGGCTGCCTTTGTCGGTCAGGTAGTAGGCCTCGGTCTCGATGATGCGCGCGGCCAGCCACAGGTCGCCCTGGCGATGGCGGATGACCTTGCCCAGCAACTCCTTGGCCAGGGTCTGGGCGTCACGGTCGAAAAAGCGGTCGGGCAGGGCTGGCATGCTGGCAGTTCGTGGCTTCAATGGGCTGGATGATAGCAATGAATGGCTTAATCGAGGCTGAACCGGGTGGGTGGTTGAATGGTGTCTGCATGTTTCTTTGGGGGGCTGAGAGGTGTTCGTCTTGGGGGGGTGGTGTCTGGGAGATCGAGCGCCGCCCGCGCGGCGCTTCGCAGCACAAGGCTGCTCCTACATCTGTTTCGGGCCAATTATTCCTGGGGCCGCCCATCTCCTGTAGGAACAGCCTTGTGCTGCGAAGCGCCGCGCATGCGGCGCCCGACCTCCCGGGTGCTAAAAAACCAAGCCAAGCCTGCCATTTTCTACCATCCGCCACCCGCCGCTGGGCGTATACCTGCGCGACAGTTATAATCAGCCGATTTCCCCTTCGCCAAGACACCGAACCCATGACTGAGTCCGTTCTTGACTACATGACCCGTTTGGGTCGCGCTGCTCGCCAGGCTTCCCGGGTGATCGGCCGTGCCAGCACCGCGCAGAAGAACCGCGCCCTGCAAGCGGCTGCCGATGCACTGGACGCTGCCCGCGCCGAGTTGACCGCCGCCAATGCGCTGGACCTCGACGCAGGCCGTGCCAATGGCCTGGAGCCCGCACTGCTCGACCGCCTGGCGCTGACCCCGGCGCGTATCGACGGCATGATCACAGGCTTGCGCCAGGTGGCCAGCCTGCCGGACCCGGTCGGTGCCATCCGCGACATGAGCTACCGCCCATCGGGTATTCAGGTCGGCAAGATGCGTGCACCCCTGGGGGTGATCGGGATCATCTACGAATCGCGCCCGAACGTGACCATCGATGCCGCCAGCCTGTGCCTGAAGTCCGGCAATGCGACCATCTTGCGTGGCGGCTCCGAGGCCATCCACTCCAACCGTGCCATCGCCACCTGCATCCAGCGTGGCCTGGCCGAGGCCGGCCTGCCGGCGGCGGTAGTGCAAGTGGTCGAGACCACCGATCGCGAAGCCGTGGGCGCGCTGATCAGCATGCCCGAGTTCGTCGATGTGATCGTGCCGCGCGGTGGCCGTGGCCTGATCGAACGTATCAGCCGCGATGCGCGGGTGCCGGTCATCAAGCACCTGGACGGCATCTGCCATGTCTATGTCAGCGAACATGCCGACCTGGACAAGGCCTGGCGCGTCGCTTTCAACGCCAAGACCTACCGCTACGGCATCTGTGGCGCCATGGAAACCCTGCTGGTCGACCAGCGCGTGGCCGAGCGCTTCCTGCCGGAAATGGCCCGCCGTTTCCAGGAAAAGGGCGTCGAGCTGCGTGGCTGCGAGCGCACGCGTGCGCTCATCGAGGCCAAGCCGGCCAGCGAAGACGACTGGCACACCGAATACCTGGATGCGATCCTGTCGATTCGTGTTGTCGATGACCTGGACCAGGCCATCGAACACATCAACCATTATGGCTCGCACCACACCGATTCGATCATCACCGAGCACCAGGGCCAGGCCCGTCAGTTCATGGCAGAGGTCGACTCGGCGTCGGTGATGCTCAATACCCCAACCTGCTTCGCCGACGGTTTCGAGTACGGCCTGGGCGCGGAGATCGGTATCTCCACCGACAAGTTGCATGCCCGCGGCCCGGTTGGCCTGGAAGGCCTGACCTGCGAGAAGTACGTGGTGATCGGCGACGGCCAGCTACGCGGCCAGGAGTCCTGCTGAGTTGAGCAAGGCCCAGGCAGTCCGGCGCATCGGCATTCTAGGCGGCACCTTCGACCCCGTTCACATCGGCCACCTGCGCAGCGCGCTGGAAGTGGCCGAGTTGATGGCGTTGGACGAGTTGCGCCTGTTGCCCAATGCCCGGCCGCCGCACCGCGACACCCCGCAAGTGGCCGCGCAAGATCGCCTGGCCATGGTGCGCAGCGCCGTGCAGGGCGTCGCCTGCCTGAGCGTGGATGCCCGCGAGCTTGCCCGCGACAAGCCGTCGTACACCATCGACACCCTGGAGTCGATCCGCGCCGAACTGGGCGCTTACGACCAGCTGTTCCTGGTGTTGGGTTGGGATGCCTTTTGTGGCCTGCCCGCCTGGCACCGCTGGGAAGAGCTGCTGCAACACTGTCACATCCTGGTGCTGCAACGCCCGGATGCCGACGTTGAACCCCCTGACGAGCTGCGCAACCTGTTGGCTGCGCGCTCCGAGAGCGATCCCACCGCCATGTCCGGCCCGGCGGGAAATATTTCGTTCGTCTGGCAGACACCGCTTGCGGTGTCGGCTACACAGATCCGACAGCTGCTGGCCAGCGGCAAATCGGTGAGGTTCCTGGTGCCGGACGCCGTACTGGCCTACATCGAGGCACACGAACTGTATCGTGTGCCTAACTGACGGTGCTCCGGCACCTCATCCAACAAGTTGAACGAGTTTTATATGACCAAGCAGAAAATTTACGGCGAAGAACTGGTCCAAGTGACCAAGGCAGCGCTGGAAGACGTCAAGGCCCAGGATATCCAGGTCATCGACGTGCGTGAAAAGCACAGCCTGACCGACTACATGATCATTGCCACCGGTACCTCCAACCGCCAGATCAACGCGATGGCCGAAAAGGTCCGTGAAGCCGTCAAGGCCAAGGGTGCCCAACCCCTGGGTGAAGAAGGCAAGGGCGACAGCGACTGGGTGCTGCTGGACCTGAACGATGTCATCGTGCACATGATGACCGCCGCTGCCCGCCAGTTCTACGACCTGGAGCGCCTGTGGCAGGGTGCCGAGCAAAGCCGTGCCGCCGATGGCAAGCACCACAGCCCGGACCACGCCCACGAGTACTCCGACAAGCTCAAAGACCGGGAATAAGGAAGCGTCGTGCGTCTGCGCCTGATCGCGGTCGGCTCGCGCATGCCCAAGTGGGTCGAGGACGGTTGGCATGAATATGCCAAGCGCCTGCCCCCGGAGCTGTCGCTTGAGCTGGTGGAAATCCCGCTGAATACCCGTGGCAAGAATGCCGACGTCGCTCGCCTGATCCGTCAGGAGGGCGAAGCCATGCTGAGCAAGGTTCAGCCTGGGGAACGCATCGTTACCCTCGAGGTCCATGGCAAGCCCTGGAGTACCGAGCAGCTTGCTACCGAGCTGGACCGCTGGCGCCTGGATGCGCGCACGGTGAATTTGATGGTGGGCGGCCCGGAAGGGCTGGCGCCTGAGGTTTGCGCACGCGCCGAGCAACGCTGGTCGCTGTCGCCGCTGACGTTGCCGCACCCGTTGGTAAGGATACTCATCGGCGAGCAGATCTATCGCGCCTGGACCGTGTTGTCCGGGCACCCTTACCACAAATGAGCCTGTAAGCAGTCCGATGTCGCAGCCGATCCGTCTCAAGGACCACGAGAAAGACGCCCGCCTGGTGCGTAACCGCGTCGTGGTCGGCGCGGTGGCGATCATGCTGCTTATCTGCGTTTTGATCGCGCGGCTGTATTACCTGCAGATCATCCAGTACGACTATCACTCGACGCTGTCGGAGAACAACCGGGTGCATGTGCAGCCGATTCCGCCGACCCGTGGGCTGATCTTCGACCGCAATGGGGTGATCATCGCCGATAACCGGCCCAGCTTCAGCCTGTCCATGACCCGTGAACGTGCGGGTAACTGGCAGGAAGTGCTGGACAATATCGTCGAAGTGCTGGAGCTGACTGACGACGACCGCGCCCTCTTCGAGAAGCGCATGCGCCAGGGCCGTCGGCCGTTCGAGCCGGTGCCCATCCTGTTCGAACTGAGCGAAGAGCAGATCGCCCGGGTGGCGGTGAACCAGTTCCGCCTGCCCGGCGTGGAAGTGGTCGCGCAGTTGGTGCGGCATTACCCGCAAGGTGCGCATTTTGCGCACTCGGTGGGGTATGTCGGGCGTATCAACGAGAAAGAGCTGAAAACCCTCGACCCTGTGAACTACAGCGGTACGCACCATATCGGCAAGACCGGTATCGAGCGTTTCTACGAAGATGCGTTGCACGGCCAGGTCGGTTACGAGGAAGTCGAGACCAACGCCCGCGGCCGCGTGCTGCGGGTGCTCAAGCGTACCGACCCCAAGCCTGGCAAGGACATCGTCCTGAGCCTCGACATCAAGCTGCAGGAAGCCGCCGAGGCCGCCTTGGGTGGCCGTCGTGGCGCGGTGGTGGCGCTCGACCCGCGTACCGGCGAAGTGCTGGCGATGGTCAGCCAGCCAAGCTTCGACCCTAACCTGTTCGTCACCGGCATCAGCTTCAAGGCCTATGCCGAGCTGCGGGATTCGATCGACCGGCCGTTGTTCAACCGCGTACTGCGCGGGCTGTACCCCCCTGGCTCGACCATCAAGCCTGCGGTGGCCATCGCCGGTTTGGACAGTGGCGTGGTCAATGCCGGCAGCCGGGTGTTCGACCCAGGCTATTACCAGCTGCCCAACTACGATCACAAATACCGTAACTGGAACCGCTCTGGCGATGGCTGGGTCGACCTGGATACCGCGATCATGCGCTCCAACGACACCTACTTTTACGACCTTGCCCACAAGATGGGCATCGATCGTTTGTCCAGCTACATGAACAAGTTCGGCATCGGCCAGCGGGTTTCGCTCGACATGTTCGAAGAATCCGCCGGCCTGATGCCGTCTCGCGAATGGAAGCGTGCCACCCGCCGCCAGGCCTGGTTCCCCGGCGAAACCCTGATTCTCGGGATCGGCCAGGGCTACATGCAGGCCACGCCGCTGCAGCTGGCCCAGGCCACCGCATTGATCGCCAACAAAGGCGTGTGGAACCGCCCGCACCTGGCCAAGACCATCGAAGGCCAACCGCCGGTGGACGAGAACCCGATGGAAAACATCATCCTGCGTGACAAGTCGGACTGGGCCAAGGTGACCCACGGCATGGAGCAGGTGATGCACAACGCCCGTGGTACCGCGCGCAAGGCTGCTGCCGGCGCCCAGTACCGCATCGCCGGCAAGAGCGGTACTGCCCAGGTGGTGGCGATCAAGCAAGGCGAGAAATACGACCGCAACAAACTTCAGGAACGCCACCGCGACCACGCCCTGTTCGTCGCCTTCGCCCCGGCCGACGACCCGAAGATCGTCGTGTCGGTGATGGTCGAGAACGGCGAATCCGGCTCTGGCGTCGCCGCACCCGTGGTGCGCCAGATCATGGACGCCTGGTTGCTCGACGAGCACGGCCGGCTCAAGTCCGAGTTCGCTCCCGCCACCGTTACCCAGGAATCGGCCCTGTGATGAACAATTTCGATCGCATGCTCTCCAGCGAGGATGTGATGCGTCGGCGCGCCAGCTTCCTGCAGCGCATCCATATCGATGGCCCGTTGCTGGTCATCCTCCTGACCCTCGCGGCCGGCAGCCTGTTCGTGCTGTATTCGGCCAGTGGCAAGAACTGGGACCTGCTGCTCAAGCAGGCGACTTCGTTCGGCATCGGCCTGGTGTCGATGTTCGTCATCGCCCAGCTGGAGCCGCGGTTCATGGCGCGCTGGGTGCCATTGGCCTACGTCACCGGGGTGCTGTTGCTGGTGGTGGTGGACGTGATGGGCCACAACGCCATGGGCGCCACCCGGTGGATCAACATCCCCGGGGTGATTCGCTTCCAGCCCTCGGAATTTCTCAAGATCATCATGCCGGCGACCATCGCCTGGTACCTGTCCAAGCGCACCTTGCCGCCACACCTCAAGCATGTGGCGATCAGCCTGGTGCTGATCGGCGTGCCGTTCATCCTTATCGTTCGCCAGCCCGACCTGGGCACGGCGCTGTTGATTCTGGCCTCCGGTGCGTTCGTGCTGTTCATGGGCGGGCTGCGCTGGCGCTGGATTGTCAGTGTGGTAGCGGCGGCGGTGCCGGTGGCGGTGGCCATGTGGTTCTTCGTCATGCACGACTACCAGAAGCAGCGCGTGCTGACCTTCCTCGACCCGGAAAGCGACCCCTTGGGCACCGGCTGGAACATCATCCAGTCCAAGGCTGCGATCGGTTCGGGCGGGGTATTCGGTAAGGGCTGGCTGCTGGGCACCCAGTCGCACCTGGACTTTTTGCCCGAGAGCCACACCGACTTCATCATCGCCGTGCTCGGTGAGGAGTTCGGCCTGGTCGGCATCTGCCTGCTGCTGATCGTCTACCTGCTGCTGATTGGTCGCGGCCTGATGATCACGGCCCAGGCGCAGACCCTGTTCGGCAAGCTGCTGGCGGGCAGCTTGACGATGACCTTCTTTGTATACGTGTTCGTCAATATCGGTATGGTCAGCGGCCTTCTGCCCGTGGTGGGCGTGCCGCTGCCCTTCATCAGCTATGGCGGAACTTCGTTGGTGACGCTGCTGTCAGCGTTTGGCGTTCTGATGTCGATCCATACGCACCGCAAATGGATCGCACAGGTTTGAATAAGGTGAAGAATTTCATGCAAGCAGTGCGTAACTGGGCTGCCCGTTGTGCGCCGTGGATCGGCGCGGTGGGCCTGTTCGGCGCTGTCCAGCTGGCCCATGCCGGCGACTACGAAGGCTCGCCCCAAGTGGCCGAGTTCGTTGGCGAAATGACCCGCGACTACGGCTTTGCCAGCGAGCAGCTGATGGGCGTGTTCCGTGAGGTCCAGCGTAAACAGTCAATTCTCGATGCCATCTCGCGGCCGGCCGAACGGGTCAAGCCGTGGAAGGACTACCGTCCGATGTTCATCACCGACGCGCGCATCGCCCGCGGTGTGGACTTCTGGCGCCAGCACGAAGCGGTGTTGGCGCGGGCCGAGCAGGAATACGGGGTGCCGGCGCAAGTCATCGTCGCGATCATCGGCGTAGAGACCTTTTTCGGCCGCAATACCGGCAATTACCGGGTCATCGACGCCCTCTCGACGCTGGGCTTCGACTACCCGCCGCGGGCCGAATTCTTCCGCAAGGAGTTGCGCGAGTTCCTGCTGCTGGCCCGTGCCGAGCAGCTTGACCCGCTCACGCTCAAGGGCTCCTATGCAGGCGCCATGGGCTTGCCGCAGTTCATGCCGAGCAGCTTCCGCAACTATGCCGTGGACTTCGACGGCGATGGCCACATCAATATCTGGAACAACCCGGACGATGCCATTGGCAGCGTAGCCAGCTACTTCAAGCGCCATGGCTGGGTGGCCGGCGAAGGCGTGGTCAGCCGCGCCAGGGTGCAGGGCGAGCGGGTTGATGAAGGCCTGACCACGGGTATCGAGCCGGTGAAGACTGTCGGGGAGTTGCGGGCGCTGGGCTGGTCGAGTCATGATGCGCTGCGCGATGATCTGCCGGTCACCGCCTTCCGCCTGGAGGGCGAAAACGGCCCCGAGTACTGGATGGGCCTGAAGAACTTCTACGCGATCACTCGCTACAACCGCAGCGTGATGTACGCCATGGCGGTGCATCAGCTTTCGGAACAGCTGGTCCAAGCACGGGGCGTCAAGTAATGCGCGCAATCATCTCTGCCACTACCTTCAAGCTGCTGACCTGCATGACTGTCGGCATGCTGTTGGTCAGCTGCTCTTCCAGCCGCCCGACCACCACCCAGAAAAGCGGTAATACAGTCCGCGCCCAGCCCGGCCTGGACATCAACCGTGCCCACAAGGACGGTGCGCCGTGGTGGGACGTGGACGTGAACAAGATCCCCGACGCCACGCCAACCGTGCACACCGGCAACTACAAGGCCAACCCTTACACGGTACTCGGCAAGACCTACTACCCGATGCAGGACTCGCGCAACTACCGCGCCGAGGGTACCGCGTCGTGGTATGGCACCAAGTTTCACGGGCAGAACACGGCCAACGGCGAGCTTTATGACCTGTACGGCATGAGCGCGGCGCACAAGACCTTGCCGCTGCCGGCCTATGTGCGGGTGACCAACCTGGCCAACGGCCGCAGCGTGGTCCTGCGGGTCAACGACCGTGGGCCGTTCTACTCCGACCGTATCATCGACCTGTCCTATGCGGCGGCGAAGAAGCTCGGCTACGCCGAAATCGGCACCGCGCATGTGCGCGTCGAAGGTATCGACCCGCAACAATGGTGGGCCCAGCGTGGCCAGCAGCCACCGTTGGTGCTGAAGGAACCTCAGGTTGCCCAGACCCAGTCGATCCCGGCCAGCACCGGCCGAGTCGAGCAGTGGACGCCGCCACCCCAGCAGCACGCAGCCCCCGTAGTGCCCGTTCAAGTCGGCGGCAACAATGTGCCGGCAGGCAACGGCGGCAGCTTCTTGCAGGTGGGCGCCTTCGCCAACCCGGACGCCGCCGAACTGCTGCGTTCGAAACTGAGCACCATGGTCAGCGCGCCGGTGTTCATCAGCTCCATCGTGCGTAACCAGCAAACCTTGCACCGCGTGCGTTTGGGGCCGATCAGCAGCCAGGGCGAGATCCAGCAGGCGCAGAACAGCATTCGCCTGGCGAACTTGGGGCAGGCCAAGCTGGTCACAGCTGACTGACCGCACCGGCCAAACTGTCGGTTTTGTCATGAATTGACGGGCGCGGGCATGTACAATGTCCGCTTTTGCCCGCAGCGACATAAAGCCGCAGTGTGCGGGCTCGGCCCAAGGCCTTAAAAACTAGACTGACTGGCGCTGGGCACACGATGTGGCCCAGGCAACATCTCAGACCATTAGCGATTTTCGAGAGACGGATGAACATCACCAACCTTGCCAAACGACTTTGCCTGCCCGTACTGCTGATGATCACGCCTGCTGCTTTCGCGGCAGAGCAGATGATGCCGGCACCACCGCAACTGGCAGCCAAGTCCTACGTACTCATGGACGCGTCCAGCGGCAACGTGCTGGTCGAGAACAACGGTGACGAGCGCCTGCCGCCAGCCAGCTTGACCAAGCTGATGACTGCCTACATCGCCACCCTGGACATTCGCCGCGGCCAGATCGGTGAAAACGACCCGGTCACCGTCAGCGAAAACGCCTGGCGTACCGGCGGTTCGCGCATGTTCATCAAGGTCGGCAGCCAGGTGACTGTCAGCGACCTGCTGCACGGCATCATCATCCAGTCGGGTAACGATGCGTCTGTTGCGCTGGCCGAGCACATTGCCGGCAGCGAAGACGCCTTCGCCGACATGATGAACAAGACGGCCGCTGACCTGGGCATGTCCAACAGCCACTTCATGAACCCGACCGGCCTGCCGAACCCCGAGCACTACTCCTCGGCGCACGACATGGCCCTGCTGGCGCGCGCGATCATCGACGTCGACCCGGCCCACTATGCGATTTACTCGCAGAAAGAGTTCTTCTGGAACAACATCAAGCAGCCGAACCGCAACCTGCTGCTGTGGCGTGACAAGACCGTCGACGGCCTGAAAACTGGCCACACCGACGAAGCCGGTTACTGCATGGTGGCTTCGGCCGTACGTGACGGCCAGCGCCTGATCGCCGTGGTGTTCGGCACCAACAGCGAGCAGTCCCGTGCTGCCGAGACCCAGAAGCTGCTGACCTACGGTTTCCGCTTCTTCGAAACTCAGACCTTCTATCAGAAAGGCACCGAGCTGACCCAGGCTCCAGTCTGGAAGGGCGCCACCAGCCAGGTTAAAGCTGGCCTGGCCAACGACCTGACCATGACTATGCCTAAAGGCCAATTGAAGCGCCTTCAGGCTTCGATGACCATGAACCCGCAGCTCACCGCACCGATCGCCAAAGGTGACGTGATCGGCAAAGTGGAAGTCAAACTGGACGAGAACGTGGTTCACAGCGCCGACCTGATCGCCCTCGATGGCGTCGAGGAAGGTGGTTTCTTCCGCCGTATGTGGGATAGCATCCGTCTATTCTTCTACGGGTTGTTCAACTGATAACGTGACCTGCCACGCTCCCGCTGTTCAGGCGGGAGCGTTGTTGTTGCCACGGCTTACGAGGCCGTTTCCGCTATGAGCGAACCTGACGTCAAGTCGCACAAAATCGAATTCCCCTGCGCCGACTACCCGATCAAGGTCATCGGCGATACCGTTGTCGGTTTCAAGGACATGGTCATCGAAGTCCTCAGCAAACACGCCAAGGTCGACCTCGCCACGCTGGCCGAGCGCCAGAGCAAGGAAGGCAAGTACACCACGGTGCAACTGCACATCGTTGCCGAGAGCGAGAACCAGCTGCACGATATCAACAGCGCCCTGCGCGCTACCGGCATCGTGAAAATGGTGCTCTGATGTCCGCCTGTCTCGGTTTTCGCGATCTTGGCCTGCAGCCCTATGAACCGGTGCTGGAAGCCATGCGTCGCTTTACCGAGCAGCGAGGGCCCGACAGCCAGGATGAAATCTGGCTGGTCGAACACCCTTCGGTCTTTACCCAGGGCCAGGCCGGCAAGGCCGAGCACCTGCTGATTCCGGGTGATATCCCGGTGGTGCAGACCGACCGCGGTGGCCAGGTGACCTACCATGGCCCCGGGCAACTGGTGGCCTACCTGCTGCTGGATGTGCGGCGGCTGGGTTTTGGGGTACGTGAGCTGGTCAGCCGCATCGAGCAGACCCTGATCGACCTGCTTGCCAGTTACGATGTCCAGGCGGCGGCCAAGCCCGACGCCCCGGGTGTCTATGTCGATGGAGCGAAAATCGCCTCCCTCGGCCTGCGAATCCGCAACGGCCGTTCGTTCCACGGCCTTGCCCTGAACGTGGACATGGACCTTGCGCCATTCCGCCGAATCAACCCCTGCGGTTATGCGGGGCTGGCCATGACCCAGCTACGCGATCTGGCAGGCCCGATCGAACTCAACGAGGTCAGGACAAGGCTGCGCGGACAGCTGGTCAAGCACCTCGACTACGCTGAGCAGACGACCCTCACGGGCGGAATCGACTGAATATGACAACTGTGCAAGAAGCCGTGCCGAACCTGATACCTACCCAGGATGCCACCCCGCGCCCAGCGCCGAAGAAGGTGGAAGCTGGGGTCAAACTGCGTGGTGCCGACAAGGTCGCGCGTATCCCGGTAAAGATCATCCCTACCGATGAACTGCCGAAAAAGCCTGACTGGATCCGCGTGCGCATCCCGGTCTCGCCCGAGGTAGACCGCATCAAGCAACTGCTGCGCAAGCACAAGCTGCACAGCGTCTGCGAAGAGGCTTCCTGCCCGAACCTGGGCGAGTGCTTCTCGGGCGGTACCGCGACCTTCATGATCATGGGTGACATCTGCACCCGTCGTTGCCCATTCTGCGACGTTGGCCACGGCCGACCGAAGCCACTGGACCTCGATGAGCCGAAGAACCTCGCCGTCGCCATCGCCGACCTGCGCCTGAAGTACGTGGTGATCACCTCGGTGGACCGCGACGACCTGCGTGATGGCGGTGCCCAGCACTTTGCCGACTGCATCCGCGAGATCCGCGCCTTGTCGCCGGGCGTGCAGTTGGAAACCCTGGTCCCGGACTACCGTGGCCGTATGGACGTGGCCCTGGAGATTACCGCGCAAGAGCCGCCGGATGTCTTCAACCACAACCTGGAAACCGTACCGCGCCTGTACAAGGCCGCGCGTCCCGGGTCGGACTACGACTGGTCGCTGGACCTGCTGCAGAAGTTCAAGCAGATGGTCCCGCACGTACCGACCAAATCGGGCCTGATGCTCGGCCTGGGCGAGACCGACGAAGAAGTCATCGAAGTGATGCACCGCATGCGCGAGCATGACATCGACATGCTGACCCTCGGCCAGTACCTGCAGCCGTCGCGCAGCCACTTGCCGGTACAGCGTTTCGTGCACCCGGATACCTTCGCCTGGTTCGCCGAAGAAGGCTACAAGATGGGCTTCAAGAACGTGGCTTCCGGCCCGCTGGTGCGTTCTTCGTACCACGCTGACCAGCAGGCTCACGAAGCCAAGATCAAGCTCTGAGCCTGGTCTGAAGCACCCGTGCCGATGCGCGCCGAAAGGCGGCATCGGCATTTTTGTTTGTGTGCCCTGCACTGCAAGGAGTTGCGATGAATTGCGCCGAAACCTTTGAATCCCGACTGCCCGCTGCCCTGGGGGAGAACGCCTGCTTTGCCATCGTCGCCCCGGCCGGGCCGGCGCGGCTGGATGCGCAAAAGGCCAGCCAGTGGTTCACCGAGCGTGGCTACCGCTGCCGTATCTACCCGGGCGTTGAGCAGGCGCAGGGCTACCTGGCGGGATCTGATCAACAGCGGCTGCAGGACCTGCACGATGCTTTTGCTGACCCGGCCATCGACGCCATCCTGTGCATGCGCGGCGGCTATGGCAGCATGCGCCTGCTCGACAGCCTCGACTTTGACCTGATCCGTTGCAACCCCAAGCCGCTGATCGGCTACAGCGACATCACGGCGCTGCACACGGCTATCCAGCGCAAAGCCGGGTTACTGACCTTCCATGGGGCGATGCTGAATGCCGACCTGTTGGGCGCCAAACTCGAGCCGACCGAGTCGTCGCTGCTGGCGCAACTGATTGGGCAGGTGGGTGCAGGCGATGCGATCGCGCACCCGGCCGACTTTGCGTTGAGCTGCGTGGTGCCGGGGGTTGCCCGCGGGCGTTTACTGGGGGGCAACCTGTCGATGCTGGGGGCGACCCTGGGGACGGTGGCAGAGATCGATACGCAGGGCTGCATTCTGTTTATCGAAGACGTCAACGAGCCGTTGTTCAGGGTGGATCGTTTGCTGACCCAGTTGCGCCTGGCGGGCAAGCTTGCGGGGGTAAAGGGGGTGCTGGTGGGGGATTTTGCCGGGATCACCGTGGCGGCGTTGACGCCGCTGCTGCAGGACATTTTCGGGCCCCTGGGCGTGCCGGTGCTGGCCGGGTGGCGCAGTGGGCATTGTGATCCGAACGTGTGCTTGCCGCTGGGGGCTGAGGTGGTGCTGGACAGTGGGGAGATGAGGCTGGTGTTGCAGCAGGATTTGTTCAAGGCTTGAGATTGTCGGGGCTGCTTTGCAGCCCATCGCAGGCAAGCCAGCTCCTACAGGAGCGGGTTCACCCGCGAACGGCCGCAAGGGTATTACTGCTGACGCAGGCTCTCGAGCAACTTGTGCGTCGGGTACCCATCCGCCGGCCATCCCAACCCCTGCTGGGCATTGCGAATGGCCTTGCGGGTGTTGGCGCCAATGATGCCATCGGCATTGCCCGCGTCATGCCCACTAGCGTTGAGCAGGTGTTGCAGCTCCATGCGCTCGCTGCGGCTCAAAGGCAGGTCTTCTTTTGGCCAGCTGCCGGCAATGAAGCCCCAGCCCGAGAACCGGTCACCCAGCAGGCTTACGGCCAGTGCGTAGGATGACGAGTTGTTGTACTTGAGGATGGCGCGGAAGTTGTCCAGCACCAGGAACGCCGGGCCGCGTGCACCTGCAGGCAGCAGCAGGGCGGCAGACAGCTGATTGCTGTTGGCGGGCAGCTGAGTACCGGCTGGCAGCTTCACGCCCAGTTGCAGCCACTCGCTCACCGGCTTGCGCAGCGACCCGTCGGCCAGCCAGAAGTCGAACCCGGCCGGCACTTGCACTTCAAAGCCCCAAGGCTGGCCGCGTTTCCAGCCAGAGCTCTGCAGGTAGTGCGCTGTGGAGGCCAGAGCATCGGGGGTGCTGTTCCAGATATCCCGGCGGCCATCACCGTCGAAATCCACTGCATGGGTGTTGTAAGTGGTCGGGATGAACTGGGTCTGGCCCATGGCGCCAGCCCACGAGCCACGCATGGCCTCTGGCTGGATATCACCGTTCTGCAGGATTTGCAGGGCGGCAATCAGCTGGTCTTGGGCGAATTGGGGGCGGCGGCCTTCGTAGGCCAGGGTCGCCAGTGAGCGAATGACCGACTTGCTGCCCTGGAACTGGCCGAAGTTGCTCTCCATGCCCCAGACCGAAACCAGCACTTGGCGGTCTACGCCATAACGTTGCTCGATGCGGGTCAACAGTTCTGCATTCTGCTCCATCAGCTTCTTGCCGTTGCGCACGCGCAGTGGCGACAGTGCGCCTTCCAGGTATTCCCACACCGGGCGGGTGAATTCTGGCTGGCTGCGGTCGGCCTTGATCACGTCCATGTCGGGGGTGACACCGAGGAATGCACGGTCGAAGGTGTTTGGCGAAATGCCAGCCTGCAAGGCTTGTTGGCGGAAGCCAGCCTGCCATTGCGCGAAGGTTTGCAGGGGCTGGATCTCAGTAGCGCTGGCGTCGGGCGTTGCACCAGGCACATTCACCACCGGGGCGGGCTGGGCAGGTGCCAGCGGCAAGGCATCGGCGGCGGTGGGTTTTTCCGCGCAGGCGACGAGCAGGATGAAGCTGGAGGCCGCGATCAGCTGGCGGGATTTCCAACGGGGGAGAAGGCTGAGGAGCATGCACAGATCCAGAATTTCAGGTCAGGTGACGACCATACCATGCCTGCGCTTTCGATGCTTTCATGCCGCCAAAAAGTAAGAAGCCTCCCAATCTCTCGATTGGAAGGCTTCGCGGCGGTAGCTGCCTTTGCCCTTGTCCGGTTGTTCCTGGCGGCAGCGGAACAGTGGCTGGGCGACGATCGACTTGGCCTTGTTGGGCCCGTGCTTCTTCGGTTTTTTGCTCATGGTGCGGATTCCCGATGGGTGGCTTTCGGGGCGCACTGTAGGCCGCTGGGTGGGGGAGGGCCAATTGATTGTGTATATGGTTGTTTGATGATTACTCGGGCGGGAGTGCCAGCCGCTGCCCGGCCATCAGCAGCGACAGCCGTGCCAGCCCGGTCCAGGGCGAACCCTCGGCCTGCCCCTTGATCTGCGCATCGATCCGCTGGGCATCCTGCAACAGCTGGGCCCAGCGTTGCGCGGAGAGGCGCTGCAGGGCTTTGCTGACCAGTGGGCGGCGTTTATCCCACACCGGTGGCCGCGCCTGGCTGAAGGCCTTGTCCAGCGGCACGCCCTGGCTGAACTGTTGGGCCAGCCCGGCCAGTTGGCGCAGTTCGCGCGCCAGTGCCCACAGAATCACCGGCGGCTCCACGCCTTCGCCGCGCAGGCCTTCAAGCATGCGCAGGGCGTGCGCGGCTTCGCCATTGAGAATGGCATCGACCAGGCCGAAGACATCGAAGCGGGCGCTGTCGGCGACTGCCGCCTGTACGGTCTCGACGGTGATCTGGTTGCCCTCGGCCAGCAGCTTGAGTTTTTCGATTTCCTGGGCGGCAGCCAGCAGGTTGCCTTCGACCCGGGCGGCGATCAGGTCCACGGCATCGCGTTGAGCCGAAAGGCCTGCCTGCGACAGCCGCTGGTTGATCCACTGCGGCAACTGATGCGCATCCACCGGCCAGATCTGGATGAACTGGCAATGGGCGCCTTCGATCAGGGCCTTGCCCCACTTGGTCTTCTGCGCGCTGCCGTCGAGCTTGGGCAGGCTGATCAGCAGCAGCGTGTCTTCGGCCGGCCTGGCACAGTATTCCATCAAGGCGGCAGCACCCTTGTCACCGGGCTTGCCGGAGGGCAAGCGCAGTTCCAGCAGGCGGCGCTGGGCGAACAGCGACAGGCTGGCGCCCGCTTGGAGCAAGGTGCCCCAGTCGAAATTGGCGTCGGCGCTGAACACCTGGCGTTCGTCGAAACCTTGCTGGCGTGCGGCGCCGCGTATGGCATCAGCGGCTTCCTGGCACAGCAATGGGTCGTCGCCGCTGACCACGTAAACCGGTGCCAGGGCGCCTTGCAGGTGCTTGTTGAGTTGGGCGGGGGCGAGTTTCATCGGAAACAGGCGGGGCACCTAAGGTGCCCCGCACGGGCTCAGTTGCCCGGAACTTCCAGTGGCGACTGCTGAGGCGTTTCCGCCTGCTGACGGCGTGCCGCTTCCAGCGCGGCGGCTTCAGCCTGGGCGCGCTCGTCGGCTTTACGCTGCAGCTCGTCGAGTTGCGTCGGGGTCAGCATCTGCAGGCGTACGACCATGGCGTTGACCAGGTCGCGGCGCATTTCGTCACGTGCCCGTTTGGCTTCCTGCTCGGAACCGGTGATGTTGGAACCGTCACGCACGTAGACCTTGCGCATTTCCAGTTTGTCGCTGAGCAGTTCCAGGTTGTTCAGGCCCTGGATGCTGTAGTTCAGTACCGTGGTCAGCTCGTACTCGGCCGAGCGGCTGCCACCGGTGTAGGTCGCGGCGCGTTCGTTTTCCTGCTCGTTGGTCAGCACCAGGCGGTAAGGTGCGCCCGCGTGCAGGTTGACGCCGTTACGCTCCAGAACCTGACGCAGCTGGGTCACGGTTTCGCCATAGGCATTGCGCGCGCTGACGTCCATCTCTTTGACGCTCAGCTCGGTGGTGCCGGTGCCACGCAGCTGGAAACCGCAGGCGCTGAGCACGACGGCCAGGCCGATTACCAGCAGATTGCGTTTGATCATGTTGTTGCTCCCTCTTGGGCCTGTACCGCCCGCCCGCAGAACCTGCGGGCGGGCGTGCCATCAATTGGCGACGATGTTGACCAGCTTGCCCGGTACCACGATGACCTTGCGGATGGTCAGGCCATCGATGAAGCGCAGGACATTCTCGTTGCTGCGGGCGGCGGCTTCGATTTCCTCGCGGCTGGCGGCGGCCGGCATTTCGACCTGGCCACGCAGCTTGCCGTTGACCTGCACCACCAGGACGATGCTGTCCTGTACCAGTGCGCTCTCGTCGACGGCTGGCCAGCCAGCATCGATGACCGCCTGGTCGTGGCCCAGCGCCTTCCACAGTTCGTGGGAGATGTGCGGGGTGATCGGCGCCAGCAGCAGGGTGACGGCTTCAAGGCCTTCCTGCAGCAGGGCACGGTCCTGTTCGGTGGCTTGCGGGGCCTTTTCCAGGACGTTCATCACGGTCATCACCTGGGCGATGGCGGTGTTGAACTTGTGGTACTGGCCCACGTCGGTGCTGGCCTGCTTGATCGCGGCGTGGATGGCGCGGCGGATGACCTTTTGCGCGTCGTCCAGCGTGGCGACATCCAGCTTGCCCGGCAGGCCCTGGTTGACGTGGCCTTGGGCCAAACGCCAGACACGGCGCAGGAAGCGGCTTGCGCCTTCGACGCCGGAATCGGACCACTCCAGGCTCATGTCGGGCGGCGATGCGAACATCATGAACAGGCGGCAGGTATCGGCGCCGTAGGCTTCGATCATCGATTGCGGGTCGACGCCGTTGTTCTTCGACTTCGACATCTTCTCGGTGCCGCCGATTTCCACCGGCAGGCCGTCGGTCTTCAGGCGGGCGCCAATGATCTTGGCCTTGGCGTCACGTTCGATCTCGACGTCGGCCGGGTTGAACCAGTCCTTGCCGCCGTTGCTGGCAACGCGGTAGTAGGTCTCGGCGACCACCATGCCCTGGGTCAACAGGTTCTTGAACGGCTCGTTCGAGGTGACCAGGCCTTCGTCACGCATCAGCTTGTGGAAGAAGCGCGCGTACAGCAGGTGCAGGATCGCGTGCTCAATACCGCCGATGTACTGGTCGACCGGCAGCCAGTGGTTGGCGGCTTTAGGGTCGACCAGGCCTTGGTCGTAGTTTGGCGAGGCGTAGCGGGCGAAGTACCAGGACGACTCGACGAAGGTGTCCATGGTGTCGGTTTCGCGCTTGGCCGCCGTGCCGCATTTCGGGCAGGTGCATTCGTAGAACTCGGGCATGCGCGCCAGCGGCGAGCCGGCACCGTCCGGTACCACGTTTTCTGGCAGGGTGACCGGCAGCTGGTCTTCCGGCACCGGCACGTCGCCGCAGGACGGGCAGTGGATGATCGGGATCGGGCAGCCCCAGTAGCGCTGACGGCTGATGCCCCAGTCGCGCAGGCGGAACTGGGTGCGCGACTTGCCGAGCTCCTTGCGGATCAGGGCGGCTTCGATGGCGTCGAAGGCGCCGGCGAAGTCCAGGCCGTCGAACTCGCCGGAATTGATCAGTTGGCCATGCTCGCCGTAGGCAGCCTGCCACTCGTTGCCGACTTCATCGCCAGCGCTGGTGCGCACCACGGCCTTGACCGGCAGGTTGTACTTGTGGGCGAACTCGAAGTCGCGCTCGTCGTGGGCCGGCACGGCCATCACGGCGCCGTCGCCGTAGTGCATCAGCACGTAGTTGGCGACCCAGACCGGCAGTTTCTCGCCGGTAAGCGGGTGTTCTACCAGCAGGGAAGTGGGCATGCCCTTCTTCTCTTGGGTGGCCATGTCGGCCTCGGCGACGCTGCCGCTCTTGCACTCGTCGATGAACGCCTGCAGCGCCGGGTTGCCTTGGGCAGCCTGGGTGGCCAGCGGGTGTTCGGCGGCGACGGCGACGTAGGTGGCGCCCATCAGCGTGTCAGGACGGGTGGTGAAGACCTTGAGGGCGCCTTCGTGGCCGATGCTGGCCTGGTCGAACGGGAATTGGACTTCCATGCCGCGCGATTTGCCGATCCAGTTGCGCTGCATGGTCTTGACCTGTTCAGGCCAGCCCGGCAGCTCGTCGAGGCTCTCGAGCAACTCGTCGGCGTAGTCGGTGATGCGGAAGTAGTACATCGGGATTTCGCGCTTTTCAATCAGCGCGCCCGAACGCCAGCCGCGGCCGTCGATGACCTGCTCGTTGGCGAGCACGGTCTGGTCGGCCGGGTCCCAGTTCACGGTACCGTTCTTGCGGTAGATGACGCCCTTTTCGAACAGGCGGGTGAACAGCCACTGTTCCCAGCGGTAGTAGTCCGGCTTGCAGGTGGTGACTTCACGTGCCCAATCGATGGCCAGGCCCAGGCTCTTGAGCTGAGTCTTCATGTAGTCGATGTTTTCGTACGTCCACTTGGCCGGGGCGACGTTGTTTTTCATCGCCGCGTTTTCCGCGGGCATGCCGAAAGCGTCCCAGCCCATCGGCTGCAGGACGTTTTTGCCCAGCATGCGCTGGTAGCGGGCAATCACGTCACCGATGGTGTAGTTGCGCACGTGGCCCATGTGTAGCTTGCCGCTCGGGTACGGGAACATCGATAGGCAATAGTAGGTGTCTTTGCCTGGCTGTTCGGTAACAGCGAACGATTGTTGCTCGTCCCAGAAGTTCTGGGCGGCGGCTTCGATATCACGGGGCGTGTATTGTTCGTGCATGGCTACTTTTGGCTGAGAGAGAAGAGACCTTGTTCCAGGCAGCGGAACCTCGCTGCAACCGGTACTCCGGTGTCGTTTAGAGTGAACGCCGTAGCATACAGCAGCGCTGCGCATCGTGGGAAACCTTGATTGCGAATGCCCGCTGGTCGCGGCAAACGGCTGCTTTTTAGAGTGACGCTAAGCTCAGGTGTGGGGGGAGATATTTTTATCTTCAATGAGGTGAACGGATGGGAGAGACGCAGCTACCCGCAATCAAACCGGAGCTTTACGAACGCCTGATCGACCGCCTTGGCCTGGCATTGGAAGTTGCCCGGACGTCGGTACGATTGCGCGACGAGAGTCCAGCCGAGCTGGAGTTGCGCGGCCTTAGCCACGCAGAGTTCGAAGTGATCAAGGCCTACCTGGAATCCCTTCCGGAGCGCCAAAATGCCTGTGCCGGCAGTTACCCGCAAGCGGAGCCGACATCGGCCAAGATCATCTGGCTCAAGGACAAGAAACGCCCCGCCAGCACGGCGAGATCCAGGACGCTGCCGCATCGTTAGCCGTTCAGGACGCCAGGCGCAGGCCATCGCGCGCCGGTTCTTCAATACACTTCTCACGATTGTCGCCGGCCGCACACTTGTTGCCCGGCGTCGATCCTCTTAGGCTGCACGCCTTCCATGGAGGTGTAGCCGATGCCCATTCGATTCTTCATCAAGCAATGGCTGATGCCGCCGGGCGTCCTGTTCCTGCTGCTGCTGGCCGCCTGGTGGCTGCGTACCCGCCGCCCGCGGCTGGCGGCGCTGTGCTTTGCAGTGGGGCTGGGTGGCCTGTGGCTGATGAGTTTGCCGCTGGTGGTGCAGGAGTCGGCACGGTTGCTGGAAACCGAACCGCCTTTGCAGGTCAGCGAGTGGGCGGGTCTTGCCGGCAGGGCGGATGCCATCGTCGTGCTAGGTGCCGGGCGTGAGCGCGGTGACCCGGCCTGGGGTGGGGATGACCAGCCTACGGCAACGGCCCTTGAGCGCATGCGCTTTGCTGCGCGGCTGGCCAAGGCGTCGGGGTTGCCGGTGCTGACCAGCGGTGGCTTGCACTACGGTACGCCGCCGAGCGAGGCGCGGTTGATGGCCGATCGCTTGCGTGAAGACTTTGGCGTCGAGGTGAAGTGGCAAGAGGAGGGCAGCCGTACCACCTGGGAAAATGCGCGGTTCACGGCGGATATTCTGCAGCCGCTGGGTATTCGTCGTGTGGTGGTGGTGACCCAGGCCTGGCACATGCAGCGTTCGCGTTTCAGCTTTGAGCAGGCGGGGTTCGAGGTGGTGCCAGCGCCGATGGGGTTCCTGGGGCGTGATCATGCCCGGCCGTTTGCCGGGTTGCTGCCAGAGAGCCGGGCGATGTGGCAGAGCGGGCAGTTGCTGAATGAGGCGGTGGGGTTGGTGGGGTATCGGGTGTTCTATTGAATCTAGGTTGCCTGTGCCGGCCTCTTCGCGGGGCAAGCCCGCTCCCACATTTTGCAACTGCGCCCTGGAGCAATGGTGCTTGTGGGAGCGGGTTTACCCGCGAAGAGGCCGGTGCAGGAGAACTCAAACGGTCTTGGCGATGCGCCCGGCCAGCAACGCCCAGCCCAGCAACAGCACACAGAGGATCGCCAGCGGCCACGAGCGCCACTGCAGGTAAGGTGTCAATTGCTGCATCGGCACTACCTCGCCATACAGCACCGCCTGCTGGAACTGCGGAATTTGCGTGGTAATGCGCCCGAACGGGTCAATCAGCGCGGTTATGCCGTTGTTGGTGGCGCGGATCATCCAGCGGCCGGCTTCCAGTGCCCGCATCTGCGCCATCTGCAGGTGTTGCAGGGGGCCGATGGAGGTGCCGAACCAGGTGTCGTTGCTGATGGTCAGCAACAGGTCGCTGCGCGCCGACAGGCTCGCCGCGAACTCGGGGTAGACCACTTCGTAGCAGATGTACGGCGCGATCTGGTAACCCTTGGCCTGCAACAGCGGCTGGTCTTCGGGGCCCCGGGCAAAGTCCGACATGGGCAGGTTGAAGAACTCGATCGCGCCACGCAGCATGTCTTGCAGCGGCACATACTCGCCAAACGGCACCAGTTTCTGCTTGAGGTAGGTGCCGTCGCCTTCGCCGGTCACGGTGATGCCGTTGTAATAGCGGCGTTGGTGGTGCACCACCTCACGTACGGGGACGCCGGTAATCAACGCCGAATGCCGCTCGGCGGCAAAGCGGCCCATCACGTCGATGTAGCCCTGGGCCTGGTCCTTGAGCACCGGCACCGCGGTTTCGGGCCAGATCAGCAGGTCTACGGGCTTCGAGGTGAAGGTCATGTCGCGGTACAGCGCCAGCTGAGCGTCGATGTGCGCGGGGTCCCATTTCACCTCCTGCTCGACGTTGCCTTGGATGGCGGCCACCTTGAGCGGATCACCCGCAGGCTTGGTCCAGGCGTGCCCCTTGAGGGCCATGCCCAGTACCCAGGGGGCGAGCAGCAGCACGCCGGCGACGGCCAGGAACGAGGGCCGGGCGCGTAGCCGATGCAGGTTGCACAGCAAGGCAGCGCTAAGCGCCAGGGTGAAGGAAATCAGCCACACGCCGCCTAGCGGCGCCAAGCCCGCCAAGGGGCCATCGAGCTGGCTGTAGCCCGCATAAAGCCAGGGGAAGCCGGTCAGGAACCAGCCCCGGAAGGCCTCTTGCAACAGCCACAGGGCAGCGAAGCACAAGGCATCGGCCAGCGGCGCCTCGTTGCGCCGCAGCCAGCGCGCCCATAGCCACGTGGGCAGGGCGAAGAACCAGGCAAGGGCGGCGAAGAAGGCCAGCAGCAGCAGGATCGCCAGCAGCGGCGAAGCGCCGCCGTAGGTGTTCATGCTGACGTAGATCCACCAGGTGCCGGCGCCGTACAGGCCAAAGCCGAAACACCAGCCGCGGCCCATGGCCTGGCGCGGGCTGAGCTCGCGCAGGCCAAGGTAAAGCAGGGCGATGGACAACAGGGCCAGCGGCCAGATGTTGAACGGCGCCAGGGCCAGGAGGGTGGAAGCGCCGGCCGCCATGGCCAGCAGGTTACCGGGCCAGCCGGGGCGGGTGATCCAACGCATGATTGTCCTTAGCGGGTGATCGGTGTCAGGCGCAGCAGGTGAATCCGCCGGCTGTCGGCATTGAGAATGCGGAACTTGTAGGCACCGATCTCGGTGGTTTCGTTGCGCTTGGGCAGGTGCCCGAACGCGCTCATCACCAGGCCGCCCACGGTGTCGAATTCGTCATCGGAGAAGGTGCTGTCGAAGAACTCGTTGAAGTTCTCGATCGGGGTCAGCGCCTTGACCAGGAAGTCGCCGCTGGGCAGCGGCTTGATGTAGCTGTCTTCCTCGACGTCGTGTTCGTCCTCGATGTCACCGACGATCTGTTCGAGCACGTCCTCGATGGTCACCAGGCCTGCCACACCGCCGTATTCGTCGATGACGACGGCCATGTGGTTATGGTTGGCGCGGAACTCGCGCAGCAGCACGTTCAGGCGCTTGGACTCCGGCACGAAGGTGGCCGGGCGCAGCAGGTCCTTGATGTTGAAGCTGTCGCCGTTCTCTTTGAGGATCAGCGGCAGCAGGTCCTTGGCGAGCAGGATGCCCAGCACATCATCGTGGCTTTCGCCGATCACCGGGTAGCGCGAGTGCGCGGCGTCGATCACCGCCGGCAGGAACTCGCGAGGCGATTGGCTGGCCTTGATGCTGATCATTTGCGAGCGCGGCACCATGATGTCGCGCACCTGCAGGTCAGCAACCTGGATAGCGCCTTCGACAATGGTCAGCGCTTCGCTGTCGAGCAGCTTGTTCTGATGGGCTTCGCGCAGCAGCTCAAGGAGCTCCTGGCGGTTTTTCGGCTCATGGGCAAAAGCCTGGGTCAGTTTACCCAGCCAGGACTTTTGCCCGTTGCTCGATCGATCTTCGCTCATGGCGGTTCTCGTGATCCTTGCAGTATCAGTGTGTGATGGTTTCGTCTTCATCGTCGGCATACGGGTCAGGGTGACCCAGTTCTGCCAGCAATTCTCGTTCCAGGGCTTCCATTTCCTCGGCTTCGTCATCGTCGATGTGGTCGTAGCCGAGCAAGTGCAGGCAGCCGTGGATGACCAGGTGCGCCCAGTGGGCTTCCAGGGTTTTGCCCTGTTCGGCGGCCTCGCGCTCGACCACCGCCACGCAGATCACCAGGTCGCCCAGCAGGGGGATATCGAGCAGGTCATCAGGCACGTCGGCCGGGAACGACAGCACATTGGTCGCGTAGTCCTTGTGCCGGTAGGTGTGGTTCAGCTCGCGGCCTTCGGCTTCGTCGACCAGGCGGATGGTCATCTCCGAGTCGGCGCTGCGCTGGCGCAGGGCCAGCTCGCACCAGCGGCGGAAGGCAGCATCGTCAGGGGCGGCGGCGTCCGTGGCCCGTTGCAAGTCAAGTTCAAGCATCTTTGCCGGGTGCCTCTGGCTTGGCCTGACGGCCTTCGAAGCGGTCGTAGGCCTCGACGATGCGTTGCACCAGTGGGTGACGAACCACATCTTTGGGTTGGAAATGGGTAAAGCTGATACCCGGAACGTCCCGGAGCACCTCGATCACGTGCGCCAGGCCCGACTTCGTGCCACGGGGCAGGTCGACCTGGGTGATGTCACCGGTGATCACCGCCGTCGAGCCGAAGCCGATGCGGGTGAGGAACATCTTCATCTGCTCGAGCGTGGTGTTCTGGCTTTCGTCGAGGATGATGAAGCTGTTGTTCAGGGTACGGCCACGCATGTAGGCCAGCGGGGCGATCTCGATCACCTGGCGCTCGATCAGCTTGGCCACGTGTTCGAAGCCCAGCATTTCGTACAGGGCGTCGTACAGCGGGCGCAGGTACGGGTCGATCTTCTGTGCCAGGTCACCGGGCAGGAAGCCGAGCTTTTCGCCCGCTTCGACTGCTGGGCGTACCAGCAGGATGCGGCGCACTTGCTCGCGCTCCAGGGCATCTACGGCACAGGCCACGGCCAGGTACGTCTTGCCGGTACCGGCCGGGCCGATGCCGAAGTTGATGTCGTTGGCCAGGATTTCCTTGACGTACCGCTGCTGGTTGACACCGCGCGGGCGAATGTTGCCCTTGCGCGTGCGCAACGAGACGCTGACCTCGTTGACCGCCGGGTTGTCGATGTTCTCGACGGTCGATTCCTGCAGGTACAGGTGGACCGTTTCTGGCGACAAGTCGGTGGCCTTGGCCTCGCGGTAGAGGCGGCGCAGCAGTTGCTCGGCAGCGGAGGTGGTCTTGGGTTCGCCGATCAGTTCGAACTGATTGCCGCGGTTGCGGATCTCGATGGCCAGGCGTTGCTCGATGAGGCGCAGGTGCTCGTCGAACTGGCCGCACAAGTTGGCGAAACGGTGGGCCTCGAAAGGTTCGAGGATGAAACGATGAGGTTCTATGGGTGCGTTCAAGGTCGTTTTTAGCCGCCCGACGGCAATGGGTGTGAGCTCAAGAATAACCCTTGAATGGCAGTGGCGAAAGCACTGAAACGATCAAGGGTTGGCACAAGGTATGTAGTGCCTGTTCTGGCCCCTTCGCGGGCAAGCCCGCTCCCACAGGTACTGAACCGTTTTGCAGGTGGGTGCATACCTGTGGGAGCGGGTTTACCCGCGAAGAGGCCGGCACTGCTATGATGCGCACCTTTTCTTACGCATGTGTTATCCCGCCAACCATGAGCAAACGCGAACCCGCCATCTATAAAGTGATCTTCCTCAACCAGGGGCAGGTCTTCGAGATGTATGCCAAGCAGATCTACCAGAGCGACCTGTGGGGCTTCCTGGAAATCGAGGAGTTCGTCTTCGGCGAGCGCACCCAGGTGGTGGTCGACCCCAGCGAAGAGAAGCTCAAGAGCCAGTTCGAGGGCGTGATCCGCAGCTTCGTGCCGATGCATTCGATCGTGCGCATCGACGAGGTCGAGCGCTTGGGCACCGCGAAGATCAGCGAGGCCAAGGGCGGCGGCAATGTGATGCCGTTCCCCATGCCGATGCCAGAGAAGTAGGGCGTTTCAGGGAAGTGGCGAGAACGGCGAGCGCCCTTCGGCGTTCTGCAGTTCAAGCAGGTACTTGCGGAAGATCTGGCCGAGCACCTGGGTCGCGTGTTCCAGCTCGTCGCGGGGCATCTGCTCGGTCACTTCGTCGGCCATGTCCAGCGCATCTTCAGCGCCGTTGACCGCCGCCATCTTCAGCAGAATGTAGGCCTGCACGTTATTGGCCTTGACCCCTTCGCCGCGGAAGAACATGGCGCCAAGCCGGTATTGGGCCTGGGCGTGGCCTTGCAACGAGGCCTGCTGAAACCAGTTCAGGGCCTTGTTCAGGTCTTTGGGCGTCTGGGTGTAGTAGTACTCGCCCAGTTCGAACTGCGCCTGGGCATCCCCCGTCGTCGCCGTCTGCTCGCAGGCCTTGAGGGCATTGGCGAGGTCTTCTGGCTGAACATTCAGGGTGCAGCGGCTCGTCGCTGGAATCAGCAATGAGTTACCACCCTCCGCCAGGGCCAGCAGGGGCTGTAGAAGCAACAGGCAGCCCAGGGTCAGGGCGCGGCCGGTGCGGTTCATGGGGATCGACTTACCTCTGCAAAGCTGCGGCCAATGTCTCTGGTGGCACATTATGGGATAAGCAGCGCCAACCTTACAAAGTTTTACGCGAAATTCTGTCGGGTTGGGGAAGTCAGCTGATTGTGTAGGAGCGGCCTTACGTCGCGAAAGGGCTGTAAGGGCGCTCCTACAGGGGCAAATGTGGCGGTTTACTTCAGTACAGCAAAGGCCTTTTCAGCGGCATCCAGGGTGATCTGCAGCTCCTTGTCGCCATGGGCGATGGAGGTGAAGCCCGCCTCGAACGCGCTTGGCGCCAGGTACACGCCACCGTCGAGCATCAGGTGGAAGAAGCGCTTGAAGCGATCCGCATCGCTGGCCATCACGTCGTCGAAGGTGACGATGTCATCGGCGCCGCTGAAGTACAGGCCGAACATGGCACCCGCCTGCGTGGTGACGAACGGTACGCCAGCGGCATCGGCACGCTGTTGCAGGCCGTCGAGCATGCGGCTGGTGAAATCGGTCAGTTCGGCGTGGAAGCCTGGGCGCCTGATCAGTTTCAGCGTGGTCAGGCCGGCGGCCATGGCCAGCGGGTTGCCCGACAGGGTACCGGCCTGGTAGACCGGGCCCAGCGGGGCGATGCAGCCCATGATCTCGCGCTTGCCGCCGAAGCAGCCGACCGGCATGCCGCCGCCGACGATCTTGCCGAAGGTCGACAGGTCAGGGGTGATGCCATAGTAGCCTTGAGCGCCGCCCAGCGAGACGCGGAAGCCGGTCATCACTTCGTCGAAGATCAACACCACGCCGTGCTTGTCGCACTGCTCGCGCAGGCCTTCGAGGAAGCCCGGGGCTGGCGGTACGCAGTTCATGTTGCCGGCCACCGGCTCGACAATGATGCACGCCACGGTCTGGCCGACGTCAGCCAGGGTTTTTTCGACCGCGGCAATGTCGTTGAACGGCAGGGTCAGGGTGTGTTTGGCGAAGTCCGCCGGCACGCCTGCCGAGCTTGGCACGCCCTGGGTCAGAAGGCCCGAGCCGGCTTTCACCAGCAGGCTGTCGGAGTGGCCGTGGTAGCAGCCTTCGAACTTGATGATGGCGTCGCGGCCAGTGTAGCCACGGGCCAGGCGGATGGCGCTCATGGTGGCTTCGGTGCCCGAGCTGACCATGCGGACCATTTCCATCGACGGCACGAGCGAGCAGACCAGGTCGGCCATCTCGGTTTCCATGGCGGTCGGCGCGCCGTAGGACAGGCCATGTTGCAGCTGGTTGCGCACCGCATCGAGCACTTCAGGGTGGCCGTGGCCGAGGATCATCGGGCCCCAGGAACCCACGTAGTCGACGTAGCGCTTGTCGTCTTCGTCAACGACATAGGCGCCTTCGGCGTGCTTGAAGAACAACGGCGTGCCGCCAACGCTCTTGAACGCGCGGACGGGCGAGTTGACGCCGCCCGGGATGTGCTTCTGGGCTTGGGCGAACAGGGTTTCGGAACGGGACATGGGATCTTCTCTCGAAATCAGGAAGCGAACAGGGCGTTGAAGGCACGGGCGCGGCGGGTGACTTCCTGCGCGCTATCGGTACCAAACAGGCCGTGGATCACCGCCAGCAGGTCGGCGCCATGGGCGACCAACGGGGCAGCGTTGTCGAGGGTGACGCCGCCGATCACGGCGATCGGCAGCTTGACCTGGGCGCGGGCCTGTTCCAGCAGGTCGAGGCTGGCGGCCGGTGCGCCCGGCTTGGTCACGGAGTTGAAAAAGCGACCGAAGGCCACATAGCTGGCGCCTTCGCTGGCGGCCTGGCGGGCCAGGTCGAGCTGCGCGTGGCAGGTCGAGCCGATGATGGCCTCGCGGCCCAGCAACGCCCGGGCCGGGGTCAGCGGGCCGTCGGTCTGGCCCAGGTGCACGCCGACACCCAGGCGTGCGGCCAGTTCGGCGTCGTCGTTGATGATCAGCTGGGTGTCGTAGCGCTCGCACAGTTGCTTCAAGGCTTCGGCTTCGCGCAGGCGACGCGCGGCGTCGTCACTCTTGTCGCGGTACTGCAACAGTCGCACCCCGCCGTCCAGGGCCGCTTCTACATGGGACAGAAAACGGCCGGCGAGCAGCTGGCTGTCGGTGATTGCGTACAGACCGCGTAGCTTCATCTGAAAGCCTCGTATCAGGAGCAGAAATCCAGGGGCAGGCGGCGCGGCACGTACTGGCCCTTGCCCAGTTGCTCGGCGTCACGCAGGGTGCGCCAGGTGTAGTCCAGGGCGCTGCGCACAGCGCTTTGCAGTGCTTCGCCCAGGGCCAGTCGGCCGGCCAGGGCGCTGGCCAGGGTGCAACCGGAACCGTGGTAGCTGCCTGGCAGGCGTTGGCAGGTCCAGGTCAGGCGTTGGCCATCGCGGCTGTACAGGCGGTTGTGGATTTCGTCTTCGTCGCCGTGACCCCCGGTAATCAACAGGTGTCTACAGAACGGCAACAGTTTCTCGGCACACTCGTCGGCAGTGCCTTCAGGCAGCTCGGCGAGAATGCGCGCTTCCGGCAGGTTCGGCGTGGCGATGGTCGCCAGCGGCAGCAGGCGTTCGCGCACGGCGTAGCCCACTTCGTCCTTGCCCAGGCGGCCACCGCCACCGGCACGCAGGACCGGGTCGCAGACCAGCGGCAGGTGCGGGTGGGCGGCAAGCAGTTCGGCGACGGTGTCGACCATGTCGATCGAACCGAGCATGCCCAGCTTGACGGCCGCTACCGTGGAGTCAGCCAGCACGGCGTTGGCCTGGGCCAGCACCCACTCGCGGTCGAGCACGCGGAAGTCGGAAACATTGACGGTATCCTGGACGGTCAGGGCGGTCACCGCGGGTGCGGCGTGACAGCCTTGGGCGATCAGGGCTTCGATATCTGCCTGCAAGCCGGCGCCGCCACTGGGGTCGTGGCCGGAGAGACAGAGGACAACGGGGCGGGAGCTGTAGGTATTCATGGGCGGCGAGCTTACCACCAAACCCATTTGTGGGGATCGTCCTACAAACGAGTTTTGCTGATCGACTGGTCAGATTCAGGTGTGTTGTTCTGCTGAAAGTATTGATTTAGAGCCTTTTGGCCGCAATTCGAGATGGCCGATTGCCAGGTAGGAAAGCTATGCTAGAGTGCTCGGATAACTCGACAAACGGGTTCTGCCGGATTACGTCGTCTCAAACGGATGGGAGGCAACCGCGACGCGACCGGACAGGCCATGCTGGGGCTGTATGCGCTATTTGCTGATTGTGCTTCTGGGCTTGTTGCCCGTGCTGGCCGTTGCGGTCGACTTCGACGACGCTACCCGCCATCTTCCGCTGGGCGAAACCCTTCAGGTCTTCGAAGACCCTGATGGCAGTACCAGCATTGCCCAAGTCAGTGAGCCCACGTTCGCCAAGCACTTTCGGGCCCATCACGAGCCTGTGTTGAACGCTGGTTATTCCACGTCGGTGTTCTGGTTGAAGATCGACCTGCGGTACCTGCCGTCGGCCACTGCCACCCCCCGCCAATGGCTGCTGGAACTGGCCTATCCACCTCTGGATCACCTCGAGTTGTACCTGCCCGACAGCACCGGTACTTACCGCCTGGCCCAGCGCACGGGCGACGCCTTGCCTTACGCCAGCCGGCAGATCCGGCAGAACAACTACCTGTTCGAGTTGCCGCTGCCCCCAGGCCAGGCGACCACCGTGTACCTGCGCTTGCACAGCCAGGGTTCGGTGCAGGCGCCGCTGGCGCTATGGTCGGCCGAGGCCTACATGGAGGACCAGCCCACGCGCCTGTACGTATTGGGCATGATCTACGGCGTGTTGCTGGTGATGCTGGTGTACAACCTGTTCATCTACCTCAGCGTGCGGGATGTCAGCTACCTCTACTACATCCTCTACATCGCCTCGTTCGGTCTTTATCAGGTTTCGGTGAACGGTGCGGGGGTCGCCTACTTCTGGCCGGACAGCCCCTGGTGGGCGAATGCCTCGACGCCCTTGTTCATTGGCGCTGCCGGTTTGTTCGGCTGCCAGTTCGCCCGGCATTTTCTGCAATTGGGCAAGATCAGCCGTGGCTTCGACCGGTTGTTGCAACTGTTGATGCTGGGCGGCGGGCTGGTGATGGTACTGGCCGTGAGCATGCCGTATGGCATCGCCCTGCGCATGGCCACGGTGCTGGCGTTGCTGTTCACCGTCAGCATCTTTGCCGCTGGCGTGTATGCCTGGTCGCGCGGTTTGCGGGTGGCGCGCTGGTTCATCATCGCCTGGTCGGCGTTTTTGCTGGGCGGGCTGGTCAACACCTTGATGGTGCTCGGTTACCTGCCGAACGTGTTTATCACGATGTATGCCAGCCAGTTGGGCTCGGCGCTGGAGGTGGCGCTGCTGTCGCTGGCGCTGGCCGACCGTATCAACAGCCTGCGCGAGCAACAGGCGCAGACCCTGCGTGAAACCGGTCGAACCCTGGAGCAGTTGAACCTGCAACTGGCCAGGAGCAACCGCTTGAAGGACGAGTTCCTGGCCACGGTCACCCATGAACTGCGCACCCCGATGAATGGTGTGATCGGCTCGCTGGAGCTGATGCACACCCTGCCGATGGAGGCCGAAATGGCCCAGTACCATCGCACAGCGGTCACGTCGGCGCAGAGCATGATGGACATGGTCGACGACATCCTCACCCTCTCCGAGCTGCAGGGCGGCCGCTTGCGTGTGCAGGCCGCGCCCTTCAGCCTGCGTAACATGCTGCAAGGCTTGCGAGCCGCGCACGCTGGCCAGGCGCTGGGCAAAGGGTTGTACCTGAGCCTGGACATACCTGCCGATCTGCCTGACGCGCTGCTGTCCGATGCGCAAAAACTGGCCCGTTGCCTGGGTTGCCTGCTGGACAACGGCCTGAAGTTCACCGATCAGGGCGGGGTCATGCTGCAGGTGCGCGGCCAGCGCCTGGGGCCGGACAACCTGGCGCTTACCTTTACGGTCAGTGACAGTGGCATCGGCTTCGATGATCTCGACCAGGCCACGCTTTATCAGCGTTTTTTCCAGGTTGATGGTTCCATGACCCGGCGTTATGGCGGGCTGGGCATCGGCTTGTCGATTTGCAGGCAGATGGGCGAGTTGCTGGGGGCCACGCTGTCGCATGAGTCAACGCGCGGGTTGGGGAGCCGGTTCGAGTTGACGATGAAAGTCGCGATATCGCAGGTGCAGTTGCCTCCGCACTCGCAGCAGACGCGTCGCTCCTTCTAGTAGTAGGTGTATCGATAGCGGGCACGATGCGTTTGGGGCTGACAGGCGCCCGCCACGGGAGGTATAGCGCCTGGGAAATCGAGCGCCGCCCGCGCGGCGCTTCGCAGCACAAGGCTGCTCCTACATTTCTTCCGGGCCAGTTATTCCGCGCGATCCCTTGGTGCATGGCGCGATATCGTGTCGGACCAACAAGGCGGTCGCGCGCCGCCCTCACAGGCGTGACTGGCCCGAAACAGATGTAGGAGCAGCCTTGTGCTGCGAAGCGCCGCGCGGGCGGCGCTCGATCTCACAGGCGCTAAATGTGTTGTTGCATTGAAGCCGAGGTGGTTGGCAGTTCGGCTTGACGTTTCTCGGGAGTCTGCATTGTATTTTCTCTGCAGTGGCTATATTAAAAAGTAATTGATAGTAAGCCAGATAAATCCGATGGTGCTCGTCCATGAAACGACAACTAATTTTGTTCTCAGATTGCTGGGTAGTTGATCGTAGTCTCGTGCATCCAGTATGCCTCTGCGGATGCTGGACTTGGGGAATGTAATGGCGCCAGTGATCATAAAAATCACCAAAAGCCTCGAGCGTATATTTTTTTCACCCCAAAGCGCGACGGCATAGGAAAGGCATTTGCTCCGGGAGAGCGCTTTGGCCATTTTTGCATATTGACTAGAGCAAGCGATGTGAAGGTCAGATACAAGCCCGATCAAGGCGAGGCAGAAAGGAGTGCCTAACAAAAATAGCCTTAGTTTTACGTCAAGGTGATCAATCATTTCCAGAGTCCTCGAAGATTAATTCTCCATGTTTCGTGCCGGCAACGCTACTAGCCAAAGCACCTGCGCACGAAATCACTATTCCGCATGCGAAAGCGTCATTGATCGGGCTACATCGCTTTCTTGAAGTATAAATAGCTCGCAAATGCTAATGCTGCTCCAGCGAACATCAACAGTTCGGCTGATTTTAGTTGGTGTTTTAGTTTTTTAGGGAAGTTTTCTACCTCGCGCTTGTCCAATTTGTTCAAACGGATGTGAATTGCATAGGTTGGCCAGCTCAGCAGGCAGCCAATTGCGCAGGCGAGCCAGAATCGTCCTTTCAAGCCAAGAGATTTGAAGGGAGTGGTAATGGAATTCAGATAATAGCTGCTCGACAGTGACGTCAGCATGGTTTCAAGGTTTTTGGTCCAGGCCAGCCTAGCAATCATGAATATCCCTAGGAATATCATGAGCCAAGGAGCCAGTAGCGCGACTATTTTCCAGGCGAAGGGGTGGTTTACTATTTTTAGAATTATATCCATTCTACTCGTCCCGAGGTCGCATTGGCTCTGTGATTTCAAAGACTACCTCGCCGACTTCTTCGCCGGCGGCCATTCCACCCACACTACCAGCCATTGATCCCGCACCTGTTATAGCAATACTGCAAACGGCTGCTCCAATGGGCCCAAAGCCCACGCAAGCTACGATAGCCAGCCTACTGGCTATTGCTCCGGTTATGACGCCACCTGCTACCCCACCCAAAAAATTTCCAGTTTCTTTTAATCTGATTTTTTTGCAGCTCTCAGTATCACCTGCTCGGCAAGCCTCCTTGATTTTTAACAGTGAACTACCACCGCCGAGCGCCATGCCTATATGTCCCCCAGCTTTCAGGTATTTCGACATGCTTGCCAACTTATCCAGGTGGGTTGAATACCCCGGAATCTGCCCCGGTGCTCCAGCTTTGCTCCAATGATGAACAAGGCTCCGGCTGGATATCCCCAATCCTCGACGCAGGGTGTCGTAACTACCAAGCTCCATACGCTTGTTAAGATAACTTACCCTCAGCTTGGCATTCAGTTGCCGGAACAGTTCTTTACGCTCGGCGAAGAACTCCGCGCTGCGCAGGTGTCCATGCTTCGAGAACTGCTGCTGATGCAGCTTTTCGATATTGCGCAGTGTGGTGCCTAGTTCATCTAGCGATTTGGCCATCATCGCCTCGCTCACCCCCATCGCCAGGCTTACATCGCTAAGCAAACCGGCAATCTCGGCCTGGTGACGCATCATGAAGTTGGCTTCTTCGGGTGTCAGCTCTGCCAAGGCTTCACGTGCAAGTTCCGCCGCACTCATCGCGTGCATTTCCTGGCGAGTGCAGGCGTGGCCGTTCCGTGGATCGCCGATAATGAAAATTTCGCCGGCTTTGAAGCCTTGTTGATAAGTCGGGTTGAGCCTTTTCAACATGGCATCCGGCAGTACCGATTGTGTATCACTCAGCCTAGTTAGCACCTGGTCGTACGACATGCTGCGTGGAATGATGTAAAAGCCTGGCTCTAGCTCTGGCAGCCTGGCAGCTGCGGGCTGGTTAGCATGACGGGTGGCTGTGCTGCTGTTTGTTTGAGAGGCAGCCTGAGGTGTGGGCAATTTGACTGATGTACTTCGGGGATGAGGTCGCTGGTGCATGGGCGCGACTACCCGATTGCTGCCTATGGGGCAACCGCACTGGACCAGTGCGCCATCCACGGCGGTCGGTACCCCGTCCTGCTTCCATCGACGTTCGCCTTCAACGATGGTCCCTTCGTTACCGCAGAGTGGGCAGGGTGTTGTTTTGTCGCCCACCAGCAGCCAGCCGCTCCCGTGTACACGCCCACGTGCCTGGCCGGCGATACAGATGGCACCGGTGGTGGTCTGGTCGCCGTCGAGTCCCTGGCCTTTGCCAAGGATGTTCATACGCTGGCTCATGGTTCGACGCTTCCTAAAAGGGTGGAAGCCCGAACCTAGCACTCTGGAAACGGCACATTTCACTGGAAGAATGGTTTAGGAAACCTCCTACACGAAATGCAGATTTGGATGTCGTCCGATAATCACCGCCGCAGCCAAATGCCATCCCGATTAGTCATTTTTGTCACTTTGACTGACCCCCAGGGAGTGCTTCACTGGGACTTTCAGGCCTGCACGGATCCAGGAGCTGCCAATGAACCTGCACCAGTACGCTGAAACCCACGAAGTCACCAACCAGCCGCCGTCCCTCGACGGCGCCAACCTGTATCGCCTTGACCAACCCTTACAGGAGTGGTCGCGGCGTTTTGGCGCTGGCTGGGCCGAGTCGCGGATCGATGCGTACGGTGCCTTGGCCGGTGGGCCGCTGATGGCTGCGGGCTTCTTGGCCAACGCGCACAAGCCCGAATTCAGCAGCCACGACCGTTATGGCCATCGTATTGACCTGGTCGAGTTTCACCCGGCCTATCACGAACTGATGCGTACCGCGGTCGAACATGGACTGCCCTCATTGCCATGGGCAGAACCCCGCGCCGGTGCCCACGTAGCGCGGGCTTCGATGACTTACCTGCACAGCCAGGCCGAAGCTGGCACTGGCTGCCCGCTGACCATGACCTTCGCCGCCGTGCCGGCGCTGCGCCTTCAGCCCGAACTGGCCGAGTACTGGCTGCCGAAAATCCTGGCCTGCGAATATGACCCGCGCAACGTCGGGGACCGGCACAAGGCCGGGGTTACCCTGGGCATGGCCATGACCGAGAAGCAGGGCGGCACCGACGTGCGTGCCAATACCACGCGGGCCTACCCGGTCGGTACGCCGGGCCCTGGCCAGGCGTATGAACTGGTCGGGCACAAGTGGTTTTGCTCGGCGCCGATGTGCGATGCCTTTCTTACCCTGGCCCAGACCGAAAAAGGCCTGAGCTGCTTCCTGTTGCCCCGCCATCGCCCAGATGACAACCGCAACCAGTTCTATATCCAGCGCTTGAAAAACAAGCTGGGCAACAGCTCCAATGCGTCCAGTGAAGTCGAGTTTCGGGGCGCCCTGGCGTGGATGGTGGGTGAAGAAGGGCGGGGTGTGCCGACCATTATCGAGATGGTCGCCATGACCCGTTTCGACTGCATGGTCGGCTCCAGTGCCCTGATGCGCCAGGCCCTCACCCAGGCCGCCCATCATTGCGCGTTCCGTAAGGTCGGCGGCCGGGTATTGAACGAGCAGCCGCTGATGCAGAACGTGCTGGCCGACCTGGCGCTGGAGAGCGAGGCGGCGCTGGCCCTGAGCCTGCGCATGGGGCAGGCCCTGGAGCAGCTCGATGACCCGCAGCAGGCGCATTTTGCCCGGCTGGTCACAGCGGTGGGCAAGTACTGGATCTGCAAGCGTGCCCCGGCAATGATCAACGAGGCCGCCGAATGCCTGGGCGGGGCCGGGTACGTCGAAGACAGCATCCTGCCGCGGTTGTACCGCGAAGCACCGGTCAACTCGACCTGGGAAGGCTCGGGCAATGTGCAGTGCCTGGATGTGTTGCGGGCGTTGTCCAAGGAGCCGGGGGTGCTGGACGCGCTGTTCACCGAGCTGGGTGATGGCCATGGCGACCCACGGCTGGCTGCGCACATTGGCAACCTCAAGGGGGCGTTCGCCGACACCGCCGACATCCAGTACCGCGCCCGTCAGCTGACCGAGGACATTGCACTGGCGCTGCAGGCCAAGCTGCTGCTGGAGGCGGGTAATGCGGTGGTCAGCGATGCGTTCATCGGCAGCCGCCTGGCCGCTGGTGGTCGGGCCTATGGCGCGCTGCCGCGGGGTGTGGATGTGCAGGCGCTGGTGGCAAGGGCCACGCCGGTCTGGCAAGACTGATCAATGGGGGTGTATTTACCCACGAAGGCAGGCAAGATGGTCCACATGCATGTCCAGACAGGAAGCACAGTGTGAGCCACGCTTTTGTAGTCGTTGATACCCCAGAACAGGCCGTCGACCGTCTGGCGGCCCTGCATGAACAGGCCACCGGTGCCCTCAGCCAAGCCCTCAAGCGCTACCTCAAGGACCGAACCGAGCCCGATGCCGACGAGCGCGGGCTGTTCCGTTATCCCGCGCTGCGCCTGACCTATTACAGCCAGGGTGAAGTCGCGGCCACCACGCGTGCCTACGCCAAGGTCCAGGTCGCCGGCACCTACAGCGTCACCGTCACCCAGCCAGCCGCGTTCCGTGGCTATCTGCTCGAGCAATTGCGCCCGCTCATGCACGACTACACCGTGACAGTGGAAGTGGGTGTGAGCGAGCAGAACATCCCGTACCCGTACGTGGTCGACCAGGGCGACGAACTGGCCGGCAGCGGCATCACCGCCGCCCAGCTGGCACGGGTGTTCCCCAGCACTGACCTGTCGGCAGCCACCGACAATATCGCCGATGGCCTGTACGACTGGGACAGCACCGAAACCCTGCCGCTGGCGTTGTTCGATGCCGCGCGTGTCGACTTCTCGCTGCGTCGCCTGGTGCACTACACCGGCAGCGACTGGCGGCATGTACAGCCGTGGATTTTGCTGACCAACTACCACCGCTATGTCGACCAGTTCATCAGCCATGGCCTTGAGCAACTGCGTGACGACCCGCGTTTCGTGCGCATGGTGCTGCCGGGCAACGTGGTGATCGAAAAAGGCATGGACCATGGCGAAACCCAGGCCCTGGTGGCCAGCGTGGTCTGGCACCGTTACCAGATGCCGGCCTACCACCTGATCGCCGCCGACGGCGACGGCGTGACCTTGGTCAACATCGGCGTCGGCCCTTCCAATGCCAAGAACATCACCGACCACCTGGCCGTGCTGCGCCCGCACTGCTGGCTGATGATCGGCCACTGCGGCGGCCTGCGTCAGTCGCAGACCATCGGTGACTATGTGCTGGCGCACGCCTACATGCGGCGCGACGGCATTCTTGACCGTGTGGTGCCGCCAAACATTCCGATCCCGGCCCTGGCCGAGGTGCAGATGGCCTTGCAAGAGGCAGCAGCACAAGTGACCGGTGAACGCGGCGAACAGCTGAAAAAGCGCCTGCGCACCGGCACTGTGTTGACCTACGATGACCGTAACTGGGAACTGCGCTGGGCCCAGGAGCGGCCATTGATCAACCTGTCACGTGCGGTGGCGGTGGACATGGAGAGTGGCACCATAGCCGCCCAAGGCTACCGCTTGCGGGTGCCGTACGGCACGTTGCTGTGTGTCTCCGACAAGCCGCTGCACAGTGAGATCAAGCTGCCAGGCTCGGCCAACGCGTTCTACAACCGGGCGGTCAGCCAGCATTTGAAGATCGGCATTGCCGCCCTCGACCTGCTACGTACCGAGCTCAATTCGTTGCACTCGCGTAAACTGCGCAGCTTCGATGAGCCGCCGTTCCGCTGAGGATCCATGCCCCTGCCACCCCGTTCCAAGCCGCGCCGCCCTCAGGCGCGGCCTGCCGACCCGCGTCGCCAGCCCAAGGCGCCGCCGGCCGAGCCACGCCTGATCCTGTTCAACAAGCCGTTCGACGTGCTGACCCAGTTCAGCGATGGTGAAGGGCGCGCGACCCTCAAGGACTTCATCGACATCCCGGGCGTCTACCCGGCCGGGCGCCTGGACCGCGACAGTGAAGGCCTGCTGCTGCTGACCAACCATGGCGGCCTGCAGGCGCGCATCGCCGACCCCAAGCACAAGCTGGCCAAGACTTACTGGGTACAAGTGGAGGGTGAGCCGAGCGACGAGCAGTTGCAACGCCTGCGCGAGGGGGTGATGCTCAATGACGGCCCGACCTTGCCGGCCGAGGCCCGCCGCCTGGATGAACCTGAACTGTGGCCGCGCAACCCGCCGGTACGTTTTCGCAAGAGCGTGCCGACCCATTGGCTGGAGCTGGTGATTCGCGAAGGGCGCAACCGCCAGGTGCGGCGGATGACGGCGGCGGTGGGGTTGCCTACCTTGCGCCTGGTGCGGGTGCGGATTGGCGACTGGACGTTGGACGGGTTGGACCAAGGCTGTTGGCGCGAAGTGCCAGCCAAACTACCTCGGTAGGAGCAGCCTTGTGCTGCGAAAGGGCCGGTATGTTCGACCTAGATCTTGGCGAGCGGCCAGGGGCCTCTTCGCAGCACAAGGCTGCGCCTACACCCCTTCCAGAAACGCCACCACCACGCTCTTGATGATAAAGGCCAGTACCCCAAGCCCCAGCACGAAGAACAGGATCAGGGTGCCAAACCGCCCGGCCTTGGACTTCTTCGCCAGGTCCCAGACGATAAAGCCCATGAAACCGATCAACACGGTGACGAGGATGATCATCATCCATTCTTCGAATACGGCGGGATCCATCAGTGTTCTCCAGGCTGGCTGAGCGCTCGATCATACGCCGGGCGATGAAGTATTCAACGCAGGTGGGTCAATGGAAGCTCGGTACTGGCCAGTACCTGGTTCAGCACGAAGCTCGAACGCACGCTGGTGACGCCTTCGATGCGGGTCAGGCTGCCGAGTAGCAATTTCTGATAGTGGTCCATGTCCGGTACCACCACCTTGAGCTGGTAGTCGGCGTCCATACCGGTGACCAGGCTGCATTCAAGCACCTGGGGCAAGTTGCGGATGGCGGCCTCGAAGGTCTCGAAGCGCTCTGGGGTGTGGCGGTCCATGCCGATCAGTACATAGGCGGTCAGGCTCAACCCCAGCTTCTTGCGATCGAGCAGGGCAACCTGGCGCGAGATGTAGCCGTCGTCCTCAAGTTGTTTGACCCGACGCGAGCACGGCGAAGGCGACAAGCCGATGCGTTCGGCCAGCTCCTGGTTGGAAATGCGCGCATCGCGCTGCAGTTCGGCGAGGATGCTCAGGTCGTAGCGGTCAAGTTTGCTCATGGAATATGCCTTTTCTGTTCAGATTGCGGTGAATTATCAATCTAAGGTGAAAAATTGCGCAAGTGCTATTTATCTGAGCAATCTTCGCAATCCTCTGTCGCCCTCTGCCCGGTATCTTTATCCACAGAATCACTGCCCGGACATCAGTCCACGGCGACGCGCTCTAGGCGAGCGGTCGCGGCCCAGCCATCCAACAGGATCCGCCAGGCCCCCGGGCTACACACCGTCCAGAAGACGGCGTGAGGTGAGCCGGCGCCACAAGTGCCGAGCACGGACGACAATTCCCAAAGGGAGGCCCAACGGCCTCCCTTTTTTCATGTCCGCGATTTTAAGTTGCCGGTGCGGCCGGCGCGGTAGACTGGCAGCGGCTGCAGTCATTTTGATCGAGAGGGGCACCATGAAGTCGCGCATCTGGCAGTGGGCAGGTGTTGGTTTGGTTACGTTGAGCATCAGCCTTGGCGCTGTGGCGCAGGGGCCTGATGAGGGGCATGGCGGCAACGGGCCACAGGACCCGAACGGCGCTGCCGCGGGCCGGTCTCCGCTCAACTCGCGCGACGAAGTACGCCAGACGCAGCCCCCGCGCCAGGGCTATTACCAGGACATCCCCCGGCACAATGGCGATAACCGCTATTGGCAAGCCGGTGGGCCGGGGCAGCGGCCGGGCGGTGACTGGCAGGGGCGCCCGGACGGCCATGGCAATGGCTGGGGGCCAGGGCCGCAGTATCGCCCAGGGCAGACCATCGACCGCTTCCCGGATCGCCACTGGAAGGTGCCTTACCGCGGGCACGACTACTTCTATTCGGGCGGCTATTGGTATCGACCGCACGGCGGCAGTTACATCGTCGTGGCACCGCCTTATGGGGCGCGGGTGGAGTACCTGCCGGCGTATGCCCGTGAGGTTTGGCTGGGTGGGGCGCTGTTCTTCCTGGTAGCCGATACTTATTACCAGTACCTGGCGGACAGCCGCGAGTATGTGGTGGTGAACCCGCCGATGGCTGCACCCGCGCCTGTTCCACCCGCAGTTGGCGGCTACGACGTGGTGGCTTATCCAATGTATGGCCAGGGGCAGGAACAGCAGGAACAGGACCGCTACCAGTGCCACCGTTGGGCGGTGAGCCAGTCAGGCTTTGACCCGGCGACGGCAGCCTATGCACCCCCTTTGAATGTGACCGATACCTACCGGCGTGCGCTGGGGGCTTGTTTCAGCGGGCGGGGTTACAGCATCAACTGAAATTGTCGCTGAATGATCCGGCCCTATCGCCGGCAAGCCGGCTCCCACAGAACTGTGCAGTGCTCAAGGCCTGCGTTTTCCTGTGGGAGCAGCTGTCTTGTGGTGCTTGTGCCGGCCTCATCGCTGGCAAGCCAGCTCCCACAGGTGCGGCGCTAGGCTTTGAGGCTACACAGTTCGGGTGGGAGCCGGCTTGCCGGCGATAGGGCAGGACAGGATTACACCGGGTCCGCGTGCACCATCACATCCGCCTGTGGATAACGCTGGCGAATCACCTCCGATGCCGCCACGCACAGACTGTGCGCTTCATGCAGCGCCAGCTCGCCCGGCAACTCCAGGTGCAACTGCACGAACCACTGGTTGCCCGAAACCCGAGTACGCACATCATGCACCCCCTTCACGCCAGGGATGGCCAGCACCAGGTCGGACATCGCCTCGCCCACATCGCCCGGCAGCTCCTTGTCCATCAGGATGGCGGTGCTCTCCCGCGCGATCTGCAGCGCGCTCCAGAGAATGTAGAAGGCAATGCCCAAGCCGAACAGGGCATCCAGTTGCGACCAGCCAAATTGAGTCAGCAGCAACGCCAGCAAGATGCTGCCGTTCAGCAGCAGGTCTGAGCGGTAGTGCAGGGAGTCAGCCCGCACCGCAGTGGAGCCGGTCAGGCGTATGACCTTGTGCTGCAACGCCAGCAAGGCAACGGTCAAAGCCAGTGAAAGCAGCATGACCGCGATGCCGACGCCCGTGTCACCCAAGGGTTGTGGGGTTTGCAGGCGTTCGACCGCCTGTACCCCGATCAGCACCGCGCTGACTGCGATGAACAGCGCCTGGGCCATACCCGCCAAGGCCTCGGCCTTGCCGTGGCCAAACCGATGGTCGTCATCGGCCGGGCGCAGGGCGTAATGCACGGCGAGCAAGTTGAGAAACGAGGCGACGGCGTCCAGTGCCGAATCGGTCAACCCGGCCAACAGGCTGACCGAGCCGCTCAGCCACCAGGCCAGCGCCTTGCTCACGACCAGGATGCTGGCCACCGCCAGTGACGCGCGGGTGGCCAGGCGCAGCAGGCGCTGGTGTTCAGCCGGGGTGATCATGCCGGGGCGATGTCCTTGTCTGGGTCAGGCAGCCGGTACCAGCTGGTAGGCGGCCAGTTGCTCGACGCTGCCACGGTGCTGGATCAGCCGTGGGTCGTTCAGCGGCAGGCGCTGGCCCAGTTCGCTTTCAAGAATGGCCTGCAGCTTGAGGTTGTCGACCTTGCCGTCCGGGCTTACCGCTTCGCGCAGTTTCTCTGGGGCGACCTGGGCCGTGCGGCCACCTGGGTAGTAGATGGCGCCGGTGGCAAAGTCGATGCCGAAGGCGATCAGCCCGGGGATCACGTAGAAGAGAATGCCGATGGCATCCATGGCGGCGACCACGGGGTCGATCTTGCCGTCGATCTGGCCGCGGCGGTCTGGGTAGAACAGCGTGCCGCAGGCCGTCAGCTGGGTCAGCAAGGTGACGATGAGGGCGCCGCCGATGACACGGGATGGGATACGCATGTAAATCTCCGAAAAGGTATTCAGCAGGGCAAGCGAAGCGCCAGCACCTGATGCTAAGACCATGATAGAGCAGGCTGGGTTCGCCGTTATACTCGCCCGACTGTTCGAGGACCACCATGATTTCATTACCGATCGATACTGTTTTGCCCGCCTTGCGCCAGGCCCTGGAAAACCGCGACGAAGCCGTGCTCGAAGCACCGCCCGGCGCCGGCAAGACCACCCGTGTGCCCTGGGCATTGCTGGACGCGCCGTGGCTGGCTGGGCAAACCATCGTGATGCTCGAACCACGCCGCTTGGCCGCCCGCGCGGCGGCCGAAAGGCTGGCCAGCGAGCTGGGTGAAAAGGTCGGGGAGACCGTGGGCTATCGTATTCGCCTGGACAGTAAGGTCGGGCCGAAGACCCGTATCGAGGTGGTCACCGAGGGTATCCTCACACGCCGCTTGCAGGCAGACCCTGCGCTGGATGGCGTGGGGCTGTTGATCTTCGACGAGTTCCACGAACGCAGCCTGGACGCTGACCTGGCCCTGGCCTTGAGCCTCAATGGGCGTGAACTGCTACGTGACGAACCGCCCCTGAAAATCTTGCTGATGTCGGCGACGCTGGAGGGCGAGCGGCTGTCGCGGCTGCTCGACGATGCGCCGGTGGTCAGCAGCGAAGGCCGCATGTACCCGGTGGATATCCGCTGGGGTCGGCCGTTCCAGCCGGGCGAGTTCATCGAGCCGCGCGTCGTCGAGTGCGTGCTCCATGCGCTGGCGGACCAGACCGGCAGCGTGCTGGTGTTCCTGCCTGGCCAGGCCGAAATCCGCCGCGTTCATCAGAGCCTTCAGGACATGCTGGGCGAACGTTCCGACATCCTGCTTTGCCCATTGCACGGCGAGCTCGACCTCAATGCCCAGCGTGCGGCGATCGACCCAGCCCCTGCCGGCAAGCGCAAAGTGGTGCTGGCCACCAACATCGCCGAAACCAGCCTGACCATCGACGGCGTGCGCGTGGTGGTTGATGCCGGCTTGGCACGGGTGCCGCGCTTCGACCCCGGCAGCGGCATGACGCGGCTCGACACCCAGCGTATCTCTCGCGCCAGCGCCACCCAGCGCGCCGGCCGGGCTGGCCGCCTGGAGCCGGGGGTGTGCTACCGGCTGTGGTCCGAGGCCCAGCATGACCAGTTGGCGGCGCATGGCAGCGCAGAAATCCTCCAGGCCGACCTCGCCGGCCTGGCCTTGCAACTGGCCCGGTGGGGCGTCACGCCTGATCAACTGCGCTGGCTGGACCAGCCGCCCGCGGCGGCGTTCTCCCAGGCCCAGGACCTGTTGGCACGGCTCAGTGCCTTCAAGGCGGGCAGCCGCGACAACCTCAGCGAGCACGGCCAGGCCATGGCCGAACTGCCGGCCCACCCACGTATCGCCCATTTGCTGCTGCGCGGGCAGGGGCTGGGCTTGGCGGCCATGGCCTGTGATGTCGCGGCCTTGTTGGGTGAGCGTGATATCCAGCGCGGGGGTGGCGCCGACCTGCACAGCCGGCTGGCGCTGATCAGCGGTGAAAGCAAAACAGCCCGAGGCGGGCAGGGCGGCGTGCAGCGTGCGCGGCAGCTGGCCCGCCAGTACCGGGGGCTGCTGCGTGGCAAGGCGGGCGCTGGGGTTGCCGACCCTGATCATCCACGCTGGTTGGGCGCACTGTTGGCGCTGGCTTACCCAGACCGGGTTGCCCAGCAGCGCCGCGAGGGCGGTGCCGAGTATCGCCTGGCCAATGGCCGCGCGGCCCTGTTCGCCGAGGTCGATGCCTTGATGAAATGCCCCTGGCTGGTGGTTGCTGACCTGGGCAGCCGCCAAGGCCAGCGGGAAGAACGCATTTACCTGGCGGCCGAGTTCGACCCCGCACTGCTGGACGACGTGCTGGCCGAGCAGGTCGAGCGTATTGATATCCTCGACTGGGACGACCGCGAGCAGGTGCTGCGCGCCGAGCGCCAGACCAAGGTCGGCGAACTGGTGCTCAGCCGCGAGCCGTTGCCTGGCCTGGACGACGACGCCCGCGCCAGAGCCCTGCTCGGCCTGGTACGGCGTAAAGGCTTGAACCTGCTGACCTGGACACCCGAGTTGCGCCAGTGGCAGGCGCGGGTGGCGTTGTTACGTCAGCTGGACCTGGACAAGGCCGGGCAAAGTGAGTGGCCAGATTTGAGCGACGAAGCCCTGCTGGCGACCCTGGAAGGCTGGCTGCAACCCTACCTGAGCAAAGTGTCCCGCTTAAGCCATTTTGCCGCGTTGGACCTGTCGTCGATGCTGGGCAACCTGTTGCCATGGCCTTTGCCGCAGCGCCTCGACGAATGGGCGCCGGCGCACTTGGCCGTGCCGTCCGGCTCGCACATCCGGCTGGACTACAGTGAAAACCCGCCCATCCTCGCCGTGCGCCTGCAGGAGCTGTTTGGCCTGGCAGACACGCCACGCATCGCCCAAGGGCGACAGCAGGTCAAATTGCACCTGCTATCGCCAGCACGCCGGCCCGTTCAAGTGACCCAGGACCTGGCCAACTTCTGGCGCACGACCTATACCGAGGTGAAGAAGGACCTCAAGGGCCGGTATCCCAAGCACTATTGGCCGGATGACCCGCTGGTGGCCGAAGCCACGGCGCGGGCCAAACCGCGGGGTACCTGAGGGTTTAATGGATACTGCGTTCAAGCCGTCTGTTTGAGCAGGAAGGTCACGACCGTGCCTTGCTCGACATTGAGCAATGCAATCCAGTCGCCACTGAAGTGCGGATCATCTTGGAGTGCGCCAACCCTGTGGCCCTTGTGGTCTCGCAGGTAGCAAGCAAGGCCTTCATCGGTCAGTTGCAGCGGTTCGATTTTCCAGAAATCTGTCACTTCGGCGTTCCAGTAAAACCCCAGGTAGCCATTGCGGCTAATGCCCAGTTTTTTGGTGCGTGGGTTACCCGGAATGCTGATGTGATAATGCAGTCGATCTTCGGTCCGGGAGTCGAAATGGAAGCCCATGACTGGCGAATCCTTTGGTCCGCCAGCTTGCAGCCAGTCATCTTCCGGGGTGATGCCCCAGCTGAACTTGTCAGTGCTGCGGCTTAACCGCAGCGGAATATCGCGCCCGACTGCCCGTATATACAGTTTGCCGCGAAATGACTTGGCGTAGCCCGCCTGGATGTCTTCGTCCATGGTGCTTTCTCGGGTTCAATTGAGGAAGCACGCACGTTAGACAGGGATGGCAGGCACGCGCAGCGTGAAACGGTGCTCGGGTAAACAGACTGAAAGTTCTGCCTGTCGCTTAGGTGTGAACCCGCGTAAGGCGGAAAATGGATTCTTTACCCTCAAGCACTCTCAGGTAAGAAAAGTTAGGTGCGGTCACTTTGGGATTGTGGTGGAGCCTAACCGAATGGCCTTGATGGTCGCGCCAACGGCATATCAAGCTGTCGTCGCTCCAATGCAGCGGTTCAAGCTTGAAGGGGTCGGACACGCTGGCGTATTGGTACAGCCCCAGATAACCGTTGCGGCTGATCCCCATCGTTTTGTCGTGGTCCGCTCCACTGCCGGTGATCATGAAGTGCAGGCGATTCGACGTTTTCGAGTGAAACAGAAAACGAAAGACGCTGGCAGGCTGCTGATGGCCAGCAATCACCCAATCACTTTGGCCGCTTATCACCTTCTGATCGGCGTCTTTGAACAGGCTGAGGTAGACGGATTTTAACGTCTCTTGCGCTACGTTTTCGAGCGGGGTTGCCGAGTCGAGTACCTGGAACGTGCCGAGGAAAATTTCGGCCTGTCTGCCCAGTGGATGTTAGCCGTGGTAGTGGACATGAAGGCTCCGTATTGGAAGGTCGGGAGCCACCACGGTCACTGATGTTCGACAATGCTGGCAGCCTGCAGGTTTTCCACGGAGCCCGCTTTGTGCGAGGTGCCTGGCATCAGGCGCCGGCATCAGCCTCCAGCAGCGTGAACAGGCGGTACAGCACCACGGTGCTGAACAGCTGCAAGAAGCCGCTGAGGCTGTCCATGGCCAGTTCCATGCCGGGGGACGGCGCTGGGAAGGCCATCAGCAGCAGCCCGTCGATCAGCCAGATCGGCGCCAGCACCGCCAGCACGCAAATCATGATGCGCAGGAAGTTGCCGGTGGTCATCCGTGCACTTTCGCGCATCGACTGCACCACCGGCAGGCCCCGCAGTACCAGCAGGTACTCGGCGAACACCAGGTTGATCATGATCCACACGCCCGGGAAGATGAACAACGCCAGGCCGGCCATGATCAGCAGGGAGCTGATGAGAATCAGCAGGGCCAGCTGCGGCCACAGTTGCACGGCCCGGGCAAACAGGTCGCGCTTGGCGATCTCCTGGCCATTGCTGCGGGTGTCGAGGTAAAGGATCAGCGCCGCGCTGTACAGCGGGTACAACAGCAAGCTGACCAGCATGCCGTAGGCCGGCGACGCCTGGTCGCCCATTTGCCGGTACAGCAGCTGGGTGAGCAAGGCTTCGAGCACCACCAGCGGCAGGCACAGCGGGAGGATGTTCGGCAGGTGGCGGCGGAAGAAGTACAGGGAGTCGCGCAGAACGCTCAGCGGATTCATCGGTCAACATCGCATGGCAGTAAAAGCAGGGGTGTACTTTAGCCCAAAGCAGGCGTGTAGCTGTCACTTGCTGAAAAAAGTTTCACCGCCGAGGTGATTGAATCCAGTGCCTGAACGCCCCATCTTTGACGCTGTCCGTTGTCCCGCTTCCCCATGAGGTAGCTTCATGAACACTGAAGAACAAACCCTGATCGATAGCCTGTTCGGCCGCATCAAGCAAGCGGAAGACCCGAGCCAGCCGCGCGACGCGCAGGCCCAGGCGTGCATCGAGGCACATGTGCGCCAGCAGCCGGCAGCGCCTTACTACATGGCCCAGGCGATCCTCGTTCAAGAAGCCGCGATCAAGCGCCTTGACGAGCAGAACAAGCAACTGGAGGCGGAGCTCCAGCAAGCTCGCGCACAGGTAGAAGCCAGCCGCGCCGGTAGCAGCACCCCGAGCAACGGTGGCGGTGGTTTTCTGTCGAGCATCTTTGGTTCGGGGGGGCGTAACACGCCACCGGCCGTGCAACCGCAGCGCCCCTCGGCGCCCGTTGCTGGCGGGGGTGGCTGGCGTGAACCGTCGGCGCCGGGCTTCAGCCCGCAGCAACCGCAGCAACAGCAGCAAGCTGGCTTCGGCGCAGCGCCAGCGCGAGGGGGCGCCAGCAGCTTCCTCGGCGGTGCGATGCAGACCGCTGCCGGCGTGGCCGGCGGGGTGTTGCTGGCCCAAGGGATCAGCAGCCTGTTCAACCACAACTCGCAGCCAGAGGAAGTGGTGGAAGTGATCAAGGAAGAGCCGACACCGGCCAGCGACACCGGCGGCTGGAACGACCAGGGCGGGCAGCAGCAGGTGGCCGACAACGGCGGTTGGGGCAATGACCAGGGTGGTTACGCCGATACCGATTACGGCGGTGGTGACGGCGGGTTCTTCTCCGACGACGATTCCTACGTCTGACGGGTCTGGCATACTGCTGGCATTTGGGGCTGCACGGCAGCCCCGGTTCCATCAGACCATGAGGTTCCCGTGAAAAAGATCGCGTTGTTCGCCGACGTGCAGAACCTCTACTACACCGTGCGCCAGGCGCATGGCTGCCATTTCAACTACGCCGCGTTGTGGGCCGAGGTCAGCCGTGAAGGGCAGATCGTCGAAGCCGTGGCCTATGCCATCGACCGCGGTGACAGCAAGCAACAGCAGTTTCAGCAGATCTTGCGCAACCTCGGGTTCGAGGTACGCCTTAAACCGTACATCCAGCGCAGTGACGGCTCGGCCAAAGGTGACTGGGATGTGGGCATTACCCTGGATGTGATCGACGCCGCCAGCCGCGTGGACCAGGTGGTGTTGGCCTCCGGTGATGGCGACTTCGATTTGTTGCTGGAGCGGGTTATCCAGCGCCATGGTGCCGAAGCGGTGGTGTATGGCGTGCCTGGGCTTACGGCTATGTCATTGATCCGTGCTGCTAGCCGTTATGTGCCTATTGAGGGGCGGTTGTTGTTGCGGCATTGAGCGCGGGGTTGGGGCGCGAGGTGGAGGGGTGTTGATGGCGTCAGGGCGAAGAGGGGCATGGCGTTAGGTTTTCAGCGCCTGGGAGATCGAGCGCCGCCCGCGCGGCGCATCGCGAGCAACGCTCGCTCCTACGTCTGTTTCGGGCCAGTCACGCCTGTGGAAGCTGCGCGCGAGCGCCTTGTTTGTTCGACGCGATATCGCGCCATGCGCCAAAGGCGGTCGCGCGCATATGCCCCAGGAATAATTGGCCCGAAACAAACGTAGGAGCGAGCGTTGCTCGCGATGCGCCGCGCGGGCGGCGCTCGATCTCAAACGCCCCAAAAACCTCAAGCCAACCCCCCGGGCCAACACACAACCTCAACGCACCCCCACCAAGTGTGTCGCTCATTTATTCCGGTTTTGTAACTTAAGTTTACGCAGTGACCTTTCTAAACTAAGTCACCCGTAAACGGATTTCGAGTACTTAGCCATGCCTGCCTCCCGCCGCTTCCCACTCCTGCTCATCGGTGCCTTCATGGCCCTGTACCTGGTCTGGGGGTCCACCTACCTGTTCATTCGCATCGGCGTCGAATCGTGGCCACCGATGCTCATGGCAGGCGTGCGCTTTCTGATCGCCGGGGGCCTGTTGTATGGCTTTCTGCGCTGGCGCGGTGTGCCGGCGCCGACCTGGCCGCAATGGCGGGCCGCAGGGGCAATCGGCTTTCTGTTGCTCAGCTGTGGTAACGGCGGCGTGACCGTGGCCGAACACGCCGGTGTGGCGTCCGGCGTGGCGGCCTTGGCGGTAGCGACGGTGCCGCTGTTCACCCTGGTCTTCGGCCTGCTGTTCGGCCACCGCAACTCGCGGCTCGAATGGGCGGGGATCGGCCTCGGGCTGGCCGGTATCGCACTGCTCAACCTCGGCTCCAACTTGCAGGCAAGCCCGATTGGCGCGGCGCTGATTCTGTTCGCGGCGGCGTCGTGGGCATTCGGTTCGGTATGGAGCAAAAGCTTGCCGCTGCCGCAGGGGCCGATGGCCAGTGCCGCCGAAATGCTGGTGGGCGGTGCCGTGTTGCTGCTGGGCAGTGTGCTGTCGGGCGAGCGCATGACCCAGATGCCCACCGCTGCCGGTTGGGGCGCGCTGGCCTACCTGGTGTTCTTCGGCTCGATCCTGGCGTTCAGTGCCTACATGTACCTGCTCAAGCATGTGCGCCCGGCAGCTGCGACCAGCTATGCCTACGTCAACCCGGCGGTGGCGGTGCTGTTGGGGATCGTCTTCGCCGGCGAACAGATCGGCGCCGAAGAATGCGTGGCCATGGCGGTGATCATTGGCGCAGTGGTGCTGATCGGCCTGCCTCAGTGGCGCAAGGCACCAGCGCCTGCGCAACCGTTGAAGGGCGAAATCTGCAAGTAGGCGGGGGGTTGCGGTAAACTTGCCGCCTTCGCTGAACCCCCTGACGGTATTGCCATGAATTTCGCCAAACTCGGCCTGATCGAACCCTTGCTGCGTACCCTGCAGCAGCTGGACTACACCACCCCGACCCCGGTCCAGGCCCAGGCCATCCCCGCCGTGCTGGCCGGCCGCGACCTGATGGCTGCGGCCCAGACCGGCACCGGCAAGACCGCAGGCTTTGCCCTGCCGGTGCTGCAGCGCCTGGCGCTGGAAGGTGAGAAGGTTGCCAGCAACTCGATCCGCGCGCTGGTGCTGGTACCGACCCGCGAGCTGGCCGAGCAGGTGCACAACAATGTGCGCGAGTATGCCGAGAACCTGCCGCTGAGCACCTATGCGGTGTACGGTGGGGTGAGCATCAACCCGCAGATGATGCGCCTGCGCCGTGGCGTCGACCTCTTGGTGGCCACCCCGGGCCGCTTGCTCGACCTGTTCCGGCAGAACGCGGTGAAGTTCAACCAGGTGCAGACCCTGGTGCTCGACGAAGCCGACCGCATGCTCGACCTGGGCTTTGCCGAAGAGTTGCAGTCGGTGTACGCCGCACTGCCGCGCAAGCGCCAGACCTTGCTGTTTTCCGCGACCTTCTCGGACCAGATCCGGGTCCTCGCCGGCCTGGCCCTGAACGACCCGCTGAGCATTGAAGTGAGCCCCCGCAATGCCGCCGCCAACACGGTCAAACAGTGGCTGGTGCCTGTGGACAAAAAGCGCAAGGCCGACCTGTTCTGCCATTTGCTGCGCAAGCAGCGCTGGAGCCAGGTGCTGGTGTTTGCCAAGACCCGCAACGGTGTCGACCAGTTGGTGGAGCGCTTGTTGAGCGAGGGTATCAACGCCGACGGCATCCATGGCGATCGCCCGCAGGCCACGCGCCAGCGTGCGCTGGATACCTTCAAGGCCCGTGAGATCCAGGTGTTGGTGGCGACCGATGTTGCCGCGCGTGGGCTGGATATCGACGACCTGCCGCTGGTGGTCAACCTCGACCTGCCGATCGTCGCCGAAGACTATGTGCACCGCATTGGCCGCACTGGCCGCGCCGGCAACAAAGGGGAGGCGATTTCGCTGGTGTGTGCCGACGAAGTGCAGATGCTGGCGTCGATCGAGACATTGATCCGCCAGACCTTGCCGCGGCATGAAGAGCCGGACTTTATCCCAGAGCACCGCGTGCCGATGACCGATGCCAGTGGCCAGGTGATCAAGAAGCCGAAAAAGCCTAAAAAGCCTAAAGAGAGCAGCGCGAAGCGTGGTTTGGGGCGCTGGATGGACAGTGCCGAGGCTGCGAGCCCGGCACCGTCAGTGAAAGCGGTGCGTAAGGTGCCGAGCTTCAATGGTGGGCCGCGTAAGCGTAAGCCTTGATATCGCCGGGGGGCCGTAGATTTAATTGATTTTGCAGGGGCCGTGTGGGAGCGGGCTTGCCCCGCGAACACCGGCGAAGCCGGTGCCATGCACTGCGTGGCCTCATTCGCGGGGCAAGCCCGCTCCCACAAAGTTGGGCGGCAGCTACCTGTCAGGCAGCCCCGCCACCCATTGCGCCGCCGCCCGCCCGGCGCGCAGCCCGCTGGCAAAACACGCCGTCAGCAAATACCCCCCGGTCGGCGCCTCCCAGTCCAGCATCTCGCCGGCACAGAACACCCCCGGCAATGCCTTGACCATCAACCCCTCGCTCAGCCCCTCGAAACGCACCCCGCCAGCACTGCTGATGGCCTCATCCAGCGGCCGGGTACGCACCACGGTGATCGGCAACGCCTTGATGGCCCGCGCCAACGCCTGTGGATCGGCGAACGTGGCCTGATCGGTCAGCTCCCGTAACAATGCCGCCTTGACCCCATCGATGCCCAACTGGCTGTGCAGGTGCTTGGCCATGGAGCGCGAGCCGCGTGGCTTGGCCAATGCCTGGGCGATGTTATCCACAGCCTTGCCCGGCAGCAGGTCGAGCAGCAGCACACCCCGGCCGTCACGCTTGATGGCCTCACGCACCGGCGCCGACCAGGCATACACCAGGCTGCCTTCGACACCTTGTGCAGTGAGGATGAACTCACCTTTGCGCGGCAGGCTGCCGGGCACGCTCAGGGCAATGTTCTTCAGCGGTGCGCCGGCAAACTTGTCTTTAAGCAAGGTGCTCCAGCCTTCGACCTCAAACCCACAGTTGCTCGGCTGCAAGGGTGAGATATCCACAGCCCGCTCAGCCAGCAGCGGCTGCCACGCACCGTCCGAACCCAAGCGCGCCCAGCTACCCCCACCCAGTGCGAGCACCACAGCGGCCGCGTGTACCTGGCGTTCACCCTGTGGATAAGCGATCCGCAGGCTGCCATCGTCATGCCAACCCAGCCAGCGATGGCGGGTGTGGATAACTACACCGCTGTCGCGCAGGCGCTTGAGCCAGGCGCGCAGCAAGGGCGCGGCCTTCATGTCGCGCGGGAAGACCCGGCCCGAGGTACCGACGAAGGTTTCGATGCCCAGGCCATGAATCCACTGGCGCAGCGCGTCGGCATCGAAGCCGCGCAGCAGGCCGTCAATCTCGCCTTGGCGTTCGGCATAGCGCGCGACAAAGGCTGGGTAAGGCTCGGAATGGGTGATGTTCATGCCGCCGACACCTGCCAGCAGGAACTTGCGGCCGACCGAGGGCATGGCATCGAACACCTCGACCGCCAAGCCCGCCTGGGCCAGCGCTTCGGCAGCCATCAGGCCGGCGGGGCCGCCACCGATGACGGCGACAAGGGGAGGGGTGCAGTGGTGTAGATCGGGCATGGGGGCGGCAGGCTGTGGAAAAGAGCGCGCATTCTAGCGCAGGCCGGTAGGCGGAAGCACTGATCAAAAAACGATCAATACTCTGCAGGTGGCGCAGCTAAAGGGCTGCAGCCGCTTTCCAGCAGCTTATCCACAGGCGGTTCCACAGTCATTGTGAACAACCTATGACTCGCGCCGCGCTGTGGTGCAGGATGCCGTGGCGCCGTGCCAGAGCTACGCGGTCCTTGCTGTAGCCGCCACCGATCACGCCCACCACCGGGATGTCGCGGCCCAGGCACTGGCGCATCACCAACTCGTCGCGTGCCGCCAGGCCCTCATCGGTCAACTGCAGGTAGCCCAGGGCATCGTCCTTGTGCACATCGACGCCGGCGTCGTACAGCACCAGGTCTGGCTGGTAGAGCGGCAACAGGTAGTTGAGGGCGTCATCCACCACCTTGAGGTAGGCCGCGTCGCCCATGCCACGGGGCAGGGGGATGTCCCAGTCGCTCTGGGCCTTGCGGGCCGGGAAGTTTTGTTCACAGTGCAGGGACACGGTAATTGCATCGGGGGTGTCGTGCAGAATTCGCGCGGTGCCGTCGCCCTGGTGCACGTCGCAGTCGAAGATCAGCACCCGGTGCACCCGCCCGGCTTCCAGCAGGTAGCGGCTGATCACGGCCAGGTCGTTGAAGATGCAAAAGCCTGCAGGGTGGTCGTAATGGGCGTGGTGGGTGCCGCCGGCCAAGTGGCAGGCGATGCCGTGCTGCAGGGCCAGCTCGGCGCTCAGCAGCGAACCGCCCACGGCGCGCACGGTGCGCCGGGCCAGCGCCTCGCTCCAGGGCAGGCCGAGGCGACGCTGGTCCTCGCGGGACAGGTCGCCGCTCATGTAGCGTTCGATGTAGCTTCGGTCGTGGGCCAGGGCAAGGATGTCGTTGGGACAGATTTGCGGGCGCAACAGGTCCTGGTCACGGGTCAGGCCGCTGTCGACCAGGTGGTCGCGCAGCAAGCGAAACTTGTCCATCGGGAAGCGGTGCTCGGCGGGGAACTCCGGGCTGTAGTCATCGTGGTAGATCAGCGGCAACGGCATGGTCGGTTCGCAATCGGGGCCAGTGCTGATCTTGCCAGTTGTGGGGCGCCGCGCAACCGGCTTGTTGCATTAGCCTTTCATTTGCCGGTGCTGGCCAGTACCCGCTGCCAATCCGGCTCGTTCAAGCGCCCGAGAATCCGCGCCTTGCCGTTGCCGTCGACCGACACGAACAGCGCACTGGCATAGCCGCTTTCCCGTTCCCCACCGACTACACGCTGCTGGCGCTGGAAGTGGTCGATGCAACCATTGTGGGTGACCAAGACCAGATTGTGACCAGGGCGTTTGCGCGCCAGGGCTTCATCGGCGAACTGGTTGTCGCAGCTCTCCAGCCAGGCAGCGCTCGGCACGGCCTGGCCCAGAATGAAGTGCGCGGTCTGGCGAGTACGTACTTTGGGGCTGCTCAGCACATCGACATTGCTTAAGCCCAGCGTGTGCAAACCCTGGCCGACGCGGGTGGCCGCCTGGGTGCCGGCCACGGTGATGCCGGTGGGGTCGTCCAGGCAGGGCCCGGGTGCGCTGTCGCAGCGTTCGGCATGGCGGATCATCACGATCACTGCGCCTTCGGCCCAATCCTGCAGCAGGCCGCTGTCACTCAACTGTTGCTCGTTGCCAAGGTCCACGATGTGCGTCCTCGTTGCCAGCCAGGTGGTCAACGCCGCCACGACCATGCACAGGCCCAAAGCGGCACCGAGGGCCTTGCGTGACAAACGTCGCTTGCGCCGGGCGTGGATGGCAGGGTGGCCCAGGGTATTGCTCGATAGCATGCGTGACTCCGATGGCATGGCCGCGCCGGGTGTGGTCGTGGCTGGCGACATTCTGGTGAGCGGCCTGTCGGGTAGCGGTGAAGGCGTTGTGAAAATTGCATTCAGGTGCTGCCGCTTGAGTGAAACCGTCGCCCGCGCCTACGCTGTAAACTGCAAGACAGCAAAACCGGAGCACGCCCGATGACCCCAATTCTTCACCTGGAAAGCGCACGGCTGGTGCTGCGGCAATGGCACGACGACGACCTGCGCGAGTTCGCCGCGCTGTGCGCCGACCCGCACGTGATGCAGTATTTTCCGGCACCCCTGACGCGCCTGGAGGCGGCCGCGCTGATTGGTCGAATCCGTGGCCATTTCAATGAGCATGGGTTTGGCCTGTGGGCGCTGGAGCGCAAAGACAGCGGCGCCTTCATCGGCATGACCGGGCTGCTGAACGTCAGCTTCGATGCCGAATTTGCGCCCGCGGTAGAAATCGGCTGGCGCCTGGCGCGTCGCCACTGGGGCTTGGGGTTTGCCAGTGAAGCGGCCTGGACCTGCCTGCGTTGTGCCTTCGCCCAATTGCGCCTGGACGAGGTGGTGTCGTTCACTAGTGAGAGCAACTTGCCCTCGCAAAAGGTGATGCAGGCCATCGGCATGCAGCAGGACCTGAGCGGCAGTTTCGAACACCCGCGCCTGCCTGCCGGCCACCCGTTGCGCCCTCATGTGCTGTACCGCATCGACCGCGCACACTGGGAGCAGACCCTGCGCGGCTGAATGGATGGGCATGCGCGGTGCGAATGACAAACCCTGTATCATTCGCCTTCATGAAAGCGCTGTAGAGCCGTGTTGCCTTGCTAGGAGAACCCCCGATGAGTCATGTGTTGGACGACCTGGTCGACCTGTTGAGCCTCGAGTCCATCGAGGAGAACCTGTTCCGTGGACGCAGCCAGGACCTGGGCTTCCGCCAGTTGTACGGCGGGCAAGTGCTGGGCCAGTCATTGTCGGCGGCGAGCCAGACGGTCGAAGATGCGCGCCATGTGCATTCGCTGCACGGTTACTTTCTGCGCCCTGGCGATGCCAGTTTGCCGGTGGTCTATTCGGTGGACCGCGTGCGTGACGGCGGCAGCTTCAGCACCCGGCGGGTGACGGCAATCCAGAAGGGCCACACCATCTTCACCTGCAGCGCGTCGTTCCAGTACGACGAAGAGGGCTTCGAGCACCAGGCGCAAATGCCTGATGTGGTCGGCCCGGAAAACCTGCCCAGCGAAGTCGAACTGGCCAGTGCCATGGCCGAGCACCTGCCAGAGCGCATCCGCGACAAAGTGCTGTGCGCCAAGCCGATCGAGATCCGCCCGGTGACCGAGCGTGACCCGTTCAACCCCAAGCCCGGCGACCCGGTTAAGTACGCCTGGTTCCGTGCCGACGGCAACCTGCCGGACGTGCCTGCGCTGCACAAGTACCTGCTGGCTTACGCCTCGGACTTCGGCCTGCTGACCACCGCCTTGCTGCCCCATGGCAAATCGGTGTGGCAGCGCGACATGCAGATCGCCAGCCTCGATCATTCGCTGTGGTTCCATGGCAACCTGCGCGCCGACGAGTGGTTGCTGTACGCCACCGACAGCCCGTGGGCCGGCAATGCCCGTGGCTTCTGCCGTGGCAGCATCTTCAACCAGGCCGGGCAACTGGTGGCGTCGTCGAGCCAGGAAGGCCTGATTCGCCATCGCAAGGACTGGGCATGAGCCTGGGCGAGGTACGCAACTGGGTGTTCGACATGGACGGCACCCTGACCGTGGCGGTGCATGACTTTGCGGCGATTCGCGAAGCGCTGGAGATACCGCCTGAAGACGACATCCTGACCCACCTGGCCGCCTTGCCGGCGGCGCAAGCGGCGGCCAAGCACGCCTGGCTGCTGGAGCATGAACGCGACCTGGCGCTGGCGTCGACGGCCGCGACGGGGGCGGTGGAGCTGGTGCGCGAACTGGCCGGGCGTGGTTGCCGGCTGGCGATCCTGACCCGCAATGCCCGGGAGTTGGCGCATGTCACCCTGGAGGCCATCGGTCTGGCCGACTGCTTCCCGGTGGAGCATGTGCTTGGCCGTGATGAGGCCGAACCCAAGCCTAGCCCGGATGGCCTGCTGAAGATTGCAGAGGCGTGGGGTGTGGCGCCCAGCGAACTGGTGATGGTGGGTGACTATCGCTTTGACCTGGATTGTGGGCGTGCGGCCGGGGCGCGTACCGTATTGGTCAACTTGCCGGATAACCCGTGGCCGCATCTGGTGGATTGGCATGCGGCGGATTGCCGAGCGTTGCGCGCGATGCTTGGCTGATTTTTTGTTGGCCGTGCGGGCCTCTTCGCGGGTAAACCCGCTCCCACACGGGAGGAGGCAGCCTGCACTGGCTATGCTGAACCGCAGTTTTTCCCTGAATGGAGACCCAGCCATGAGCAGCAAGGCCATCTACGTCCAACCTGGCGGCGGCTACGACAAAGTCCAGGTCGGCACCTGCGAGGCGCCTGCGCCACAGGCCGGCGAAATCACTGTGCGTCTGCACGCCAGTTCCCTCAACTACCACGACTTCGCCGTGGTCAGCGGCATGTGGGGGCCGAGCGAGCGGCGTATCCCCATGGCCGACGGTGCCGGCGAGGTCACGGCAGTGGGGCCGGGTGTCAGCGAGTTCCAGGTGGGCGACAACGTCGTCAGCACTTTCTTCCCGGACTGGCTCGACGGCCAGGCCAATATCGAAGGGTTTGCCCGGGTGCCGGGCGATGGCCTCGACGGCTACGCCCGTGAACAGGTCACTGCCCGCGCCACGGCCTTCACCCTGGCGCCCAAGGGCTACAGCCACGCCGAGGCAGCCACGCTGACCACCGCAGGGCTGACGGCCTGGCGTGCCTTGATGAGCGATGACCACCTCAAGCCCGGCGATACCGTGCTGGTGCAGGGCACGGGCGGGGTGTCGATCTTCGCCTTGCAGTTTGCCAAGCTGGCGGGTGCCACGGTGATCGCGACCTCGTCCAGCGATGCCAAACTCGAGCGCCTCAAGGCCCTCGGCGCCGACCACCTGATCAACTACAAAAGCACCCCGGCCTGGGGTGAGAAGGTGCGTGAGCTGACCCACAACCGCGGGGTCGACCATGTGATCGAAGTGGGCGGGCCGGCGACCCTGGAGCAGTCCATGATTGCCACGCGCATCGGCGGGCATGTGTCGTTGATCGGCATTCTCACCGGGGTAGCGGGGCAGTTGCCGTTGGTTCAGGCACTGGTGCGGCAAATCCGCCTGCAGGGCGTGCTGGTCGGCAGCCGTGCACAGCAGCAGGCGATGGTGCGGGCGATCGATGCCAATGGCCTGCGGCCGGTGGTGGACAAGCACTTCGAACTGGAGCAGATCGTCGACGCGTTCCGCTACCAGGAGAGCAACCGGCATTTCGGCAAGATCTGCCTGACCTGGTAATCGCACCTGTGAGTGCGATTGCCTTGTCCGGCCTCATCGCTGGCAAGCCAGCTCCCACAGGTGCGGCGCTAGCCTTGGGTGCTACACAGGTGCGGCGCTAGCCTTGGGTGCTACACAGGTGCGGCGCTAGTCTTGGGTGCTACACGGGTGCGGTGCTAGCCTTGGGTGCTACACGGTTCGGGTGGGAGCGGGCTTGCCCGCGAATGGGCCGCATCGCGGCCCCTAGTCAGGCAACAATCGATCGCGGCTGTTGGACAGGTGCAGGCACATCGCCGCCCGTGCCGCATCCGGGTCCTGGCGGCGGATGGCATTGAGTATCGCCTCATGCTCCAGGTTGGCCAGGTACGCATGCCTGGCCAGCTTGGCGCCGGCGCGTTCGGCCAGGGCCATGCGGTTGCGGGGGATCAAGCCGCTGCCGAGCTGGGCCATCATTTCGCTGAAGTACAGGTTGCCGGTGGCCTCGGCGATCAGCAGGTGAAAGCGCCGGTCGGCCTCTATGCAGCTGTCGCCAGCGGCCGCCAAGTCTTGATAGTCGTCCAGCGCCTGGCGCATGCGTGCCACGTGCCCGTCGTCGCGGCGCACTGCGGCGAGGGCGGCGGCCTGGCCTTCCAGGCCGATGCGCAATTCCAGCAGGTCGCGCACGCTGGCGGCGTTTTCGGCGCCAACGCGCAGCCCCGCCTGGGGCTGGCGCTCTATCACGAAGGTACCGATCCCGTGGCGGGGCTCCACCAGCCCTGAGGCCTGCAGCTTCGACAAGGCTTCGCGCACCACGGTGCGGCTGACCCCATGTTCACGCACCAAGGTGTTTTCCGAGGGCAACTTGTCGCCTGGCTTGAAGGTGCCCAGCAAAATCTGCTGCGTCAGGCTGGAGACCAGGTCGTGGGCGCGGCTGTGGCCGCGCACACGGGGGTGTACTGAGTCCATGGTGTGCTCCGTGATATCGATAGCTTGTACGACAAGTTAAAACACAAAAATATTTTCCGCCTATTTTTCTGATCGAGAAGCCTGCCTCGTGCGCGGTTGTTTTTGAACGTTCGCAGCAAATACTCATTTTTACAGCTTGTATTTTGTACTTTTGTCGACGTTATCGATCTTGTCGTACAACTGCACGAGGCCTATGCTCCACCCCACTGTCATGTCAGACAACCCGCATAAAAACAACTAGTGGGAGATCCGCAAGTGAACGACACCCTCGCTCCGTCTGCCGGGAATGATGGCGACGCTCTGGCCAGTGCCGTGGCCAAGGTCAAGCGCCACGTCCTGCCGCTGTTCGTCATCATGTTCATCGTCAACTATCTCGACCGCGTCAACATCGGCTTCGTCCGCCCGCACCTTGAAAGCGACCTGGGCATCAGTGCTGCTGCCTATGGGTTTGGCGCCGGGCTGTTCTTCATCGGCTACGCATTGTTCGAAGTGCCCTCGAACATGCTCCTGCAGCGTGTCGGCGCTCGGCTGTGGCTGACCCGCATCATGTTCACCTGGGGGCTGGTGGCCACGGCCATGGCCTTTGTCCAGACCGAAACCCAGTTCTATGTGCTGCGGTTTTTGTTGGGCGTCGCCGAGGCCGGGTTCTTCCCTGGGGTGATCTACTACTTCACCCGTTGGCTGCCCGGCGCCGAGCGCGGCAAGGCGATTGCGATTTTTCTCAGTGGTTCGGCACTGGCGTCGCTGATCTCCGGCCCGCTGGCCGGGGCCTTGATGCAGATTCAGGGCCTTGGCCTGCATGGCTGGCAGTGGATGCTGTTCATCGAAGGCATGGCCTCGGTAACGCTGTGCTTCTTCGTGTTCTTCTGGCTCGACTCCAAGCCGCAGGATGCCAAGTGGCTGAGCCAGGCCGAGCAGGATGCACTGGTGCACACCATCGACCGCGAGCAGCGTGAGCGGGAGGCCGTCGGTAGCGTCAAGACCTCGGCCTGGAGCCTGCTCAAAGACCGCCAGATCGTGCTGTTCTGCCTGATCTACTTCTGCATCCAGCTGACCATTTATGCCGCGACCTTCTGGCTGCCGAGCATCATCAAGCGCATGGGCGACCTCAGCGACCTGCAGGTTGGCTTCTTCAACTCGATCCCCTGGCTGATCTCGATCCTGGCGATGTACGCCTTCGCGTCCGGCTCGGCACGCTGGAAGTTCCAGCAGGCCTGGGTAGCCGCCGCGCTGGTGGTCGCCGCCATCGGCATGTTCATGTCCACCACCGGTGGGCCGGTGTTCGCCTTTGTCGCCATCTGTTTTGCCGCCATCGGTTTCAAGTCGGCCTCGTCGCTGTTCTGGCCGATCCCCCAGGGCTACCTGGACGCCCGCATCGCGGCGGCAGTGATTGCCCTGATCAACTCGGTCGGCAACCTCGGCGGATTCGTGGCCCCCACCACCTTTGGCCTGCTCGAGCAGCAGACCGGCTCGATCCAGGGCGGCTTGTATGGCCTGGCGGTGACCTCGGTGCTGGCAGCCATCGCCGTGTTCTTCGTACGCACTCGCCCAAAGGGCGCTCCTTCCGATGAGCTCAAGGCGCCTTCGGCCCTGGGCCAGACCCACTGATGACTGCGAGATTAAAACCATGAACATGCAGACGACTCCCGCCGTTCACAGCACCACCCCCGTGGTCACCGATTTGCGCGTGATCCCGGTGGCCGGCCACGACAGCATGCTGCTCAACCTCAGTGGCGCGCATGGCCCGTACTTCACCCGCAACGTGGTAGTGCTGCGCGACAGCGCGGGTAACACTGGCCTGGGCGAGGTGCCGGGTGGCGAGAACATTCGCCAGACCTTGGAAGATGCCCGCAGCCTGGTCGTAGGCCAGCCCATTGGCCACTACCAGCGCGTGCTCAACGCCATGCGCCAAGCCTTCGCCAACCGCGATGCCGGCGGCCGCGGCCTGCAGACTTTTGACCTGCGCATCACCGTGCACGCAGTGACAGCCATCGAATCTGCATTGCTCGACCTGCTTGGCCAGCACCTGAACGTGCCCATGGCCGCACTGCTCGGCGAAGGGCAGCAGCGCGAGGCGGTGAAGATGCTCGGTTACCTGTTCTACATCGGCGACCGCCAGCAGACAGACTTGGCCTACCGCAGCGAAGCGGAGGCGGATGATGACTGGTTCCGCGTGCGCCACGAGAAGGCCCTGACCCCGGACGCGGTCGTGCGCCTGGCCGAAGCTGCCAGGCAGCGCTATGGCTTCAGTGACTTCAAGCTCAAGGGTGGCGTACTGCGCGGTGAGGAAGAGATGGAGGCAGTGACCGCCCTGGCCGAACGCTTCCCCGATGCGTGCATCACCCTCGACCCGAACGGCGCCTGGTCGCTTAAGGAGGCTATCGCCCTGTGCCGTGACAAGCACGACGTGCTGGCCTATGCCGAAGACCCCTGCGGTGCCGAAAACGGCTACTCGGGCCGCGAGGTGATGGCCGAGTTCCGTCGTGCCACGGGGCTGCCTACTGCTACCAACATGATCGCCACCGACTGGCGGCAGATGGGCCACGCCATCCAGTCGCAGTCGGTGGACATCCCCTTGGCCGACCCGCACTTCTGGACCTTGCAGGGCTCGGTGCGGGTGGCGCAGATGTGCAATGACTGGGGGCTGACCTGGGGCTCGCATTCCAACAACCACTTCGACATCTCCCTGGCCATGTTCACCCAGGTGGCTGCCGCTGCGCCGGGTGAAATCACCGCCATCGACACCCACTGGATCTGGCAGGACGGCCAGCGCCTGACGCGTGAGCCGCTGCGTATCGTCGACGGCCATGTGCGCGTGCCAGCGCGCCCAGGGTTGGGTGTGGAGATCGATGAAGACCAACTGGCCAAGGCGCACGAGTGCTACCGCAACATGGGCCTCGGGGCGCGGGATGACAGCGTGGCGATGCAGTTTCTGATACCGGGCTGGCAGTTCGACAACAAGCGCCCTTGCCTGGTGCGCTGAGCCCTTTCTAGCGCGCTACCCAAGCGCCCAACACACCCTCTCTGTAGGAGCAGCCTTGTGCTGCGAAGAGGCCGGTGAACACACAGTGAATCTCTGCTGTGTTCACCGGCCTCTTCGCAGCACAAGGCTGCTCCTACAGTGCATGAAGCCAAGCCCTGACCATGCAGCAAGCGTTGCAGGGCGATGCACACCCACATGAAAAACGATAGCTTCAGACGGCCCGATGGCGCGTTTGGACATGCCAATCGCGACATCTGGCGGGAATGGAAAAGCGTTGTCGTGATCGCACACCTGCGGGACGTTCTCGTGTAATTTTCCTACGCCTTACGGGGCTTAAATGGACCTCGAATTCTGCTGGTGCGTTGCTCTGAATGCGTGCAAAAGGCCAACAACAGCGCGTGAGTGATGTGTCATTCCGATGGACTCTCTAGGAGATAATGTTCGCCTACGCCTGCCCCCCGTCCTTCCTTGTGTCAGCAAAAAGAGAACAAGATCAATGAACACCGTGGGATCTGATGGCAACCTTGCACAAGGTTTCAAGCCGCGTCATGTAACGATGTTGTCCATCGCGGGCATCATCGGTGCAGGACTATTCGTAGGCTCCGGGCACGCGATTGCCGCGGCCGGGCCAGCCACCCTAATTTCTTACTTCGTGGCCGGCACCCTGGTGGTGCTGGTCATGCGCATGCTCGGCGAAATGGCCGTCGCGCACCCTGATACCGGGTCCTTCTCCACCTACGCCGACCAGGCCATTGGCCGCTGGGCTGGCTACACCATTGGCTGGTTGTACTGGTGGTTCTGGGTGTTGGTCATCCCCATCGAGGCACTGGCGGCGGGGCATGTACTGAACGCCTGGTTCCCGCAGGTGGACAGCTGGATCTTCGCACTGGCCTCGGTGCTGCTGTTGGCAGGTACCAACCTGTTCAGCGTGGCCAAGTACGGTGAGTTCGAGTTCTGGTTCGCGATTCTCAAGGTCACCGCCATCCTCGGCTTCATCGGCCTGGGCTTCGCGGCCTTGATGGGTTGGCTGCCAAACCGTGAAGTCAGCGGTTTGAGCACGTTGGTCGCCGAGCACGGCGGTTTCGCGCCCAAGGGCTGGTCTGCCGTCATCGGTGCCTTCATCACCGTGATGTTCAGCTTCATCGGTACCGAGGCCGTGACCATCGCCGCCTCCGAGTCCAGCGACCCGTCCCGCAACATCGCCAAGGCCACCCGCTCGGTGATCTGGCGGATCAGCACCTTCTACATCCTGTCGATCTTCGTGATCATCTCGGTGGTGCCGTGGAACGATCCACAATTGGCGGTGGTGGGCTCTTACCAGCGTGCGCTGGAGATCATGAACATCCCCAACGCAGCCTTCATGGTCGACCTGGTGGTGCTGGTGGCCGTGACCAGCTGCATGAACTCGTCGATCTACATCGCCTCGCGGATGATGTATTCGCTGGCCAAGCGCGGTGACGCACCGGCCTTCCTCAACAAGACCTCCAAGGTCGGCGTGCCGCGCTCGGCGGTATTTGGCAGCACCCTGATCGGCGCGGCCATCGCCATCCTCAACTACTTCGCCCCCAAAGGCGTGTTCGAGTTCCTGTTGGCCAGCTCGGGCGCCATCGCCCTGCTGGTGTACATGGTCATCGCCATCTCCCAGCTGCGCATGCGCCGCCGCCTGGAGCGCGAGAACGCCGACCTGAAGTTCCGCATGTGGCTGTTCCCATGGCTGACCTGGGCGGTGATCATCTTCATCGCCGCGGCGCTGGCGGTGATGATGTATACGCCTGAGCACCGGGTGGAAGTGAGCTCGACACTGGGCCTGGCGATCGTGATTTCCTTCCTGGGGATAGTCACATCGCGGGGGCATACGCAGGCAGTTGCGGCGCGGTCGGTGGGGGGATCGGCTTAATCTTCCAAACAAAAAGTCTCACCACTGTTCACTTAAGAATGCCGGGGCCGCTCTGCGGCCCATCGCGGCACAAGGCCGCTCCCACACCGACCGCGTTATGCCCTATTTACAGGGCATGCGCGAACATTGTGGGAGCGGCCTTGTGCCGCGATGGGCCGCAAAGCGGCCCCAATACAGGCGATGGGGTGAGACGTTTACTGCGGGGGATCAGCGCATCATCTCGATGTACCTGATCACCGCTGGTGCCTTTTCGAAACGCCGATGAATCAGGCTCAGCCATGAGCTGGCCTGGCAATCGGCGATACGCCGGTAATTCACCTGCGCCAGGCTGATGCGCTGCACGACCGACTCCGGCACCACGGCGATGCCCTGGCCCAACGAAACCAAAGTGATTACTGCGACCAGGCTGCCGGGTTGCGGGCCGAGCCGTGGCACGAAACCACCTTGTGCCGAGACTTCGAGCGTGCCGGAAATCTGCTCGGGGAGGATGAAGGTCTCATTGGCCAGGCGGGATGCCGGGATCTGTGGCAACTCATTGATCCGCGAGTTGGCAGGCAGGGCGAGAACGAAACCTTCCTGGTGCAGGGCGATGGCTTCCAGTTCTTCCGGCAGCTCCATCGGCGAGCGCACGTAGGCGAGGTCGAGCAGGCCATCGCGCACGTGTCCAGGCAACTCCAGCATGGGCAGCTCGCGAATGTTCAGGCGCACGTCCGGGTGGCTTTCGCTAAAGCCGGTCACCTGCCGCTGCAGCATGCCCGAATACGCGGCAGAGGCCACATAGCCCATTTCGATACGCCCGCTTTCGCCGCGCCCTGCACGCTGCGCGCCCAGTTGTGCGGCATCGAACTGGCGTACGGCCTGTTCGGCTTCGATCAGCAATGCCTGGCCGGCGGCGGTGAGGTTCACCTCGCGTTGGCTGCGCTCGAACAGGCGCACGCCCAGCTCGCGCTCCATGTCCTGGATCTGCCGGCTGAGGGTAGGCGGAGCGATGCCCAACTGTTCTGCGGCACGGGTGAAATGGCCGTGCTGGGCGACGCAGAGGAAGTAGCGGAAATGGCGGATTTCCATGCGGTGTTACCTGCAAGCTAATGACGCGGGCCACTGCGGCTAACAAGCCGTGGGGCTGATGGCGTTAGGGTGAAGACAACACTACAAGGCTGGTGCCATGGCGGCAAAGGTATCGTTGGTGCCCGTGATATAGACCCTGTGGGAGCGGGTTTACCCGCGAAGAAGGTGACGCGGTATATGGCACCGGCTTTGCCGGTGTTCGCGGGTAAACCCGCTCCCACAGGTCCGTGCAATGCCACTGAATGACACCAGGCCCCATGACAACCAGCCCGCCTTCGGAGCCTTGCCATGCCCACGCCCGCTTCCCCGCGCTTCACCCTGCTCACCGCCTCACTGGTCTGTGCCCTGATTATCCTCGACACCAACATCGTCGCCGTCAGCCTGCCCAGCATCGCCCGCGACCTGTCCGGCGCGTTCGCCGATATCGAATGGGTGGTTAGCGCCTACCTGCTGGCCTTCGCCGCCTGCCTGCTGCCCGCCGGCAGCCTGGCCGACCGCTTTGGCCGACGTCGCCTGCTGCTGATCGGCCTGGCCGTGTTCGGCATCGCCTCGCTGGCCTGCGGCGCAGCCCCCAGCTTAATGTTCCTCAACCTGGCCAGAGCGGCCAAGGGCATCGGCGCCGCCATGCTGCTGACCTCAGCACTCGCCGCCATCGGCCACCGCTTCCACGAACCCCAGGAACGCCTACGCGCCTGGGCCTTCTGGGGTGCCTGCATGGGCGCCACCATCACCTTCGCGCCGCTGCTCGGCGGGGTGATCGCCAGCACGCTGGGCTGGCGCTGGATCTTCTACATCAACCTGCCATTGGTGGCGGTGCTGGCCGTGATGGTACTGCGCAGCGTCGAGCCGTCCCGCGACAGCGCCGCAGCACGCCTCGACCCCTGGGGTAGCCTGACCTTCGCAGGCAGCCTGGGCTACCTGATCTGGGCAATGATCGACGCCAACCAAGTCGGTTGGGGCAGCGCCCAGACCTTGGCGCGGCTGCTGATCAGCGCATTCCTATTCGGCCTGTTCATCATGGTCGAACGCAGCCAGACACGGCCGATGATCGACCTGCGGCTGATGCGCAGCGGGCGTTTCGTGGGTGCCCTGTTGGGCATGTTTGGCTATGCGGCCTGTGCCCAGGTGATGATGACCCTGCTGCCGCTCTACCTGCAAAACGGCCTGCAACTGTCGGCCCTGGCGGCAGGGGCGGGGATGCTGCCGTTCGCCGTGGCCATGCTGCTGACACCCCGCCTGGGCATGCGCCTGGCCACTCACCTGAGCCCGGCCCAGGTGTTCGCCCTCGGCCTGTTGCTGGTGGGCGCGGGCAACCTGCTGTGTGCCTGGGCCGCTGGCTACGGCGGCTACAGCGCTTTTGCCCTGGCCAGCGTGGTGCTGGGCGCGGGGGCAGGGCTGCTCAATGGTGATACGCAGAAAAACATCATGGCCTGCGTGCCCCGTGAGCGTACCGGCATGGCTTCGGGGCTGAGCACCACCACGCGCTTTGGCGCGATCGTGCTGGCCATCGGTGTGCTCGGCGGCGTGCTCGCGGCCCGTAGCGGCCAACTGCTGCACGAGGCCATGGCCGCCGTGGCGCCCGCGCATTTGGGCGAGGTTGCCACGATGGCCACGCGCGTTGCCGCGGGCGACCTGCAGGCGGCTTTAGCCGTGCTGGACCCTGGCCTGCGTGAGGCAGTGGCGCCCTTGGCCCGCAAGGCCTTCATCGGAGGGTTTGAAGCCGTGTTGCACGTGGCAGGCGTGGCGGCGTTGCTGTTCGCGGTGCTGGTCGGCGTGTTACTGAGCCGACCCCTGCCGGCCCTGCAGGATGCACGTTTAACCGAAGGCTAGTGATGAGGCCGCGGGCGCAATGCGATTGTTTCTTCTTGACGCGCAACTAATTCAATTGGCAAATGTCATTGACTGCGCGCCAATTCAGGCTGAAGAAGGAGCTTCACATGCACAATGACGACGTACCTGCCCCAACCATCGAACTGCCTCCCGGCGTATTCCCTCCGATGCCCGGTTATACGAATGCAGACCTGCTGTTTGTCATGAACCAGCCCATCGAAGCGCTGCTTGAACAACACAATGTCGACCCTGGCTTGATTCGCGAAACCAGCATAGCCCTGGTCAGCCATGTGTATGCGGTGTTTGAACGAGAAGATGTCGACTACCAAATCGCCACTTGGTATCAGAAGCCCTATGACGAGCCCTCCAAGCGTGCGCGCAGCGTCGAAATCATCTCGGAACAGTTCGGGGTATTTGCAATAAAGGCTGCCGCCGAATCCTTGAAAGGCTCGCCATTGCTGCATCTGGGTAAGGACTTTTATATGACGTTCGTCAGCCTGGCGGGTACTTCCATCAAAGCGCACATTCTGAAGTTGAATGACCGCGACGACGGGGCACATTCAACGCAAGAATAGGGCGCACGGTAAGCCTGGACGGCAGTGTGGGAGGCTCAATAGCGAGCGTGTGACGTGTGTTGCGCAGAAACCTGAAAATAAATGAGGTGTTTTCTCATTCTCGTTCGGCCTGTAGAGAAGGCCGGAATACAGGCCAGTCTGCCAGCACTCCACGGAGCGAGAAAATGAGTTCGACCCCGGTTCCACAGCGCCACCCCTTCAATCGTGCCCTGCACGGCGCTTTCTTGGGGTTGGTTGTCAGCAGCTATGCCTTGCCGTCGCTTGCGCAACCCTTGGCCACTGATCACAACAACCAACTGCAGCAGTGGAACATCCCGGGAGGCCCGCTGGCGCCGGCGCTCGACCGCTTTGCGCGCCAGGCGGGCATCAGCCTGTCCTACGATGCGCAGAGCATCGGCAACCGCACGACCCAAGGCGTCCAAGGCACGCTCGAGACGCCGGCAGCACTGTCGTCATTGTTGCAGGGGACCGAGTTGCAGCCAGAGCAGCAAGGCCCGAATGCCTACCTGATCATTCCGCAAACCAAGCCTGCTGGCCCGCTTGAACTTGGCGCGACCGAGGACTATCGCCTGGCGCCCGTCATCATCAATGCCAAGGTCAAAGCCAATGCTGACGACGACGCCGACTCGGTGGTCGCCAAAGAGCTGTGGGTGGGTGGCAAAGTCGCGACCAGCATCCTCAACACGCCCGCGTCGGTGTCGGTGGTTACCCGCAAGGAAATGGAGCAGCGCAGCGTCAGCACCACCGAAGAGGCCCTGCTCTATACACCAGGCGTCATCAGTGACTTCTACGGCTCGGACGACCGCAACGACTACTTCCAGATCCGCGGCTTCCAGGCCACCACCTACCGCGACGGCCTGACCTTAAGCTCGATGCGCGGTGTGCGCGAAGACCCCTACGCCTACGAGCGCATCGAAATTTTGCGCGGCGCCAACTCCACCCTGTTCGGCCCGGCCGACCCCGGTGGCTCGGTCAACTTCGTGACCAAACAGCCCCGCTTCGAGCAGTTCGGCCAGGGCTACGTCACTTACGGCTCCTATGACCATGCCGAGACCGGCATCGATGTTGGCGATGCGCTGAATGACGAAAAAACCGTCGCCGGCCGCTTCACCGCCAAGATGCAGAACAGCGACCGCGAGTACGACCACTCGCAAGACGACAACCGCTTCGTGATGGGTGGCCTGACCTGGGCGCCGACCGACTACACCTCGGCCACCGTCATCCTGGACTACCTGAAAACCGACAGCTCGCCCAACAGCGGTGGCTACCCGCTGGACAAGGAATACGACCGCAGCGATTTTTACGGTGAGCCCAGCTACAACTTCCACAAGGTCGAGCGCACCAGCCTCAGCGGCAACATCACCCACGACTTCGACAACGGCTTCGTGCTGCGCAGCAACCTGCGTTACAGCGAGCTGAGCGATGACTTCGGCTACGCCTACCTGAGCGACAGCCCTACGCGTGTTGGCACCACGATCCCACGCTACGTGTTTGGTACCGACAGCGATGCCGACCAACTCAACGGCAACCTGATGCTGCAATACGATGCCCAGTTCGAGCACATCGACAGCAGCACCCTGGTGGGTGTGGAGTACCTCGACTCCACCACCAAGCAAAGCTCCGTCTACGGCCTGGCGCCTTCCATCGATATCGCCAACCCAATCTTCACCGGCGTGCCGGGCGATATCTCGCCGTATACCCGCAAAAAGAACGACGCCACGACCAAGGCTGTTTTCCTGCAGCAGAACTTGTCGTTCTACGACCGCGTCATTGCTACCGCAGGTGTGCGTAACGACTCCATGGACCTGTCCAGCAAGGAGTACATCGGCGGCGCCTCGAGTGAAAACGACAGCTTCTCCGAAACCTCTTACCGCGGTGCGTTGACCTATATCGTCAACGATGAAGTATCGACCTACGTGAGCATGGTGGAATCCGTTTCGCCGCCACAGGTTGGCGTTACCCCGCAAACGGGCCGGCAGTACGAAGTGGGCGTGAAGTATTCGCCCATGGGCATGGATGCGTTGTTCTCTGCAGCCATTTATGACCTGACGCAGGAGAACGTCACCATTGCCGTGGTGTTGCCGAGCGGCATCATCGAGCAGCAGACGGTGGGTGAGTCTCGCGTGCGCGGCCTGGACCTGGAAGCCAAGGCGCAGGTGACGCAAGACATCAGCGTGATCGGGGCTTATTCGTATATGGAGTCTGAAGTGCTGCGTGGGTCGTTGTATGACGGCTCGTCGCTGAAGGGTAAAGAGTTCACCACGGCGCCCAAGCATTCTGCCTCGCTTTGGAGCTACTACAGCATTCCTGATACTGACGTGAGCGTTGGGCTGGGGGCGCGGTATGTGGGGGCCTATTACATGGATGCGGCCAATACCAAGAAAAGCGATGGGACCACGCTGTTTGATGCGGCTTTGAATTACAAGATTGCCAAGGGGACCGACCTTGCGCTGAATGTGAGCAATCTGTTTGATGAGCAGCATGTGGTGGGGTCGGGGACTGCGAACTATTACAACCCGGGGCGGGAGGTTACGGCTAAGTTGAGTTACAGCTGGTAAGGCGATTTCTGGATTGTGAAGTGCCCGCCGTATGGCGTAATGCTGTTCACTTAAGTTATCCATCGCCTGTATTGGGGCCGCTTTGCGGCCCATCGCGGCACAAGGCCGCTCCCACAATGTTCGCGCATGCCTTGTAAATAGGGGTATAACGCGGTCGGTGTAGGAGCGGCCTTGTGCCGGGATGGGCCGCAGAGCGGCCCCGGCATTCTTAAGTGAACAGCATTACGCCGTATGGCGGGCATTGCCAACATCCTTGTGTAGACGCTTTTTCCAATGAGAGACTAAGTAGTCGATCTAACGAGTGGGATTGCAGGTCGGCACCTGCATCCACGGAGAAAGCATGAGAAAAGTCGATCCTCAGAAACACCAGGCCAAGCTGCAGCACATCCTCGAAGCCGCTGTGGCGTGCTTTGCCGAGAAAGGTTTTCGCGGCACTTCGACCAACGAAATCTGTGCAGCTGCGGGGATGAGCCCAGGCAACCTGTTCCACTACTTCCCCAACAAACAGGCCGTGATCGAGGCCATTGTGGAGGAGGACCGGCGCGAAATGAGCGAACGCTTCGCCCAACTTGCCGAAGAGCCCGATGCCATTCTGGCAATCGAGCGATTGGCCAAAGACCTCCTCAAACAGTGCGCCGACCCTGTCTACGCTAAGATCGGGGTCGAAGTCGTTGCCGAGAGCATGCGCAACCCCGAGATGGCCACCTTGTTCGCTGCCAGCGAGGCTTCGATCAAGGGCGACCTGGTAACGCTTCTACGGCGGGGGATCGCCCAAGGTCAGATCGATGCATCCCTGGATCCGAAGATCGCTGCCACCTGGCTCATTGCGCTCATTGACGGTGCAGTCTCCCGCTCCGTGCTGGACCGGGACTTCAAGCCCAAAGCCTATACGCCAACACTGATGCGCATGATCCGGCGCTTTCTCGAATAAACCGTCGCACGCGGCTCTAGCGAGTGCAGGCCGGTTGCCCGATGGATTGGGCGTGCAGCCGGACCACGCGTTGGGCCGCAAACAAGGCCAACAGGGGCGCCAACGCGAACACGCCAAACAGCCAAGCTGCAGCGCTGGCCGTACCCTCGATACCGCCTGGGTCCGTCAGCCCGGCAAGGTTTGCCACCATGCCGGCCAGCGCCGCACCGAGTGCTGTGGCAAACAGTTGCACGGTTGTGATGGACGCTGCAGCCAAGCCCTGCTCGCCAGCCGACGCGACCTGAAACACGCGGGTCAGCAGATGCGGCCAAGCCAGGCCCACCCCCAACCCGATGGCAACCAGGGCCAGGCAGATGGGCGTGATCGTCAGCCAGCCACCTGCACTCTCGGCTCGAATCAGCACGGCAAGCGTCACCATGCCGGCCAACCCAAGGATCGGGCCGGCGAGGATGGCGCGCCTGACGCCGTTGTCACTCGCCCCAGCACTGGCAAGCGAGCCGAGCGTCCACCCGGCCGCCATGAGCGCGGCAAGATAGCCGGCGGCGAGGGGGGATTGATGGTGAAGCACCTGAAGGAACAGCGGCACGAAAATCTCGCCACTGGTCACGGCGACGGCCAGCAGCGACATCGTCGCATACAGTGCGCCCAACGCAGACGTGACGCTGAAAGCACCTGTCGGCAGCAGCTTATGGCGTGAGCGGCTTTCAGTGCCCATCAGCAGCGCGGTGAAGATAACGGCGGCGCCCAGCCCGGCGATGTTCCAGAGCAGGCCAGGCAAGACACTGCCGGCCGAAACGGCCAACACTGCCAACGTCAAAAACAGCAACTGGGCCAGTGGCAGCGGCGCGCGGCCAACGCGTTCATCGGTGCGCTTGGGCAGCACAACGGCCGCCAGCAGTGCGAACAACACGGCGACGGGGATGAGTGACCAGAACGCGGCGCGCCAGGCGCCGAGCTCGGCGAAAATACCGCCGACTGCCGGGCCGACCAACGTCGCCACCCCCCACATGCCCGAAACCAGCGCCATTGCCCGCGGCCATAACGCTTCATGGAAAACCAGCCGGATCATGGCGTAGGAGAGGGCGAACAGAAACCCTCCGCCGAGCCCCTGAACCAGGCGGCCGGCCAACATGATCGGCATCGATGGGGCAAACGCACACAGCAGCGCGCCGCTGGCAAACACCAGTGTGGCGATGATGTAGGCGCCTCGCGGCCCCGCACCGCCAAGCAACCGCGCCGACAATGCCGAACCAAGGATTGAGGCAGCGACGAACAGCGTGGTATTCCACGCGTAATAGTCGATGCCGCCGATGTCCCTGACCACTGAAGGCAGGATCGTGGTGGCAATGTAGACGTTGATCGCATGCAGCACGACGCCCCCAGCCAAGGCGAGCGAGCGCACACCATTGGCGCCTGACAGCAGGGCAGCCCAGCCTGCACTGGCCGGGCGGTTATCCACAGACGTGCGCTGTTCTGGCATGGGTTGCGAACCTGAATCAGGTGAGGCGTGATGCTTGTTCATGTCGGCTCCACTTCGTAAGTTCACCCGCCACTGCGAGTAGGGTTTGCGAAGGCAAACCGACCACCCTTATAAAACCTCAGGTTAAGCTGAGGTCAAGCGGCATTTGAATTCATGTTGGCGATGAGCCCCGCATAAACACCGTTGAGGCTCTCCAGCTCGGTGTGCGTGCCGCATTCAACAACGCGGCCATGTTGCAGAACGACGATTTGGTCAGCATGGCGAATGGTGGACAGGCGGTGTGCAATGGTGATGGTGGTTCGGCCTTTTGACAGGGCCGCCAGGGCAACTTCCATGGCGCGTTCGGTTTTTGTGTCCAACGCACTGGTCGCTTCATCGAGCAGCAGGATCGGAGGGTTGCGCAAGATGGTGCGCGCGAGCGCAAGGCGCTGTTTTTCCCCCCCTGAGAACCGGTATCCGCGATCGCCAACCAGCGTGTCATACCCTTGGGGTAGGGCCGACAGGCTGTCGTGGATCTGCGCAATCTTGGCAGCTGCGATCAACTCTTCATCGGTGGCGTCGGGTTTTGCGAAGCGCAGGTTTTCCGCCACGGAGGCGTACAGCAGATACGGTTCTTGTGTAACGACACCCAGCAGATCGGTCACCGTTTCAAAACTCAGCGTCCGCACATCCACGCCGTCATAGCGGATTTCACCGGCCGAGACATCGTAAAGACGCGCCAGCAGATAACCCAGCGTGGTCTTGCCCGAGCCTGTCGAACCTACGATGGCGACGCTGGAGCCGGCAGGAATATCGATTGATACATCAGTCAGCGTCGGTTGCAGGTTGGCAGGGTAAGAGAAGCTGACGTTTTTCAGTTGCACTGCGCCTTGCATGTGCAGCCGGTCCAACGTGATGGCATCCGGTTTTTCGGTGATCTCTACCGGCTGGTCGAGGTACTGGAAAACACGGGTGAACAAGGCGCGGGTAGTGCGCATTTCGCGGCCAATCTCCAGCAGCCCTTCCAGTGGCCAGAGCAACTGCTCCTGCAAAGCGATCATCGCCACCAGCGTGCCGATAGTTGCCGGAACCCCGGCGTTCAGCAGCAGGCCGCCCAGCAACAGCGTGAGGGCCGGGAACATCGACAACATCAACAGGATCAATTGCCATTGCCACTCGCCTGCAGTGTGGGAGCGGACCTCAAGGCTTGCGACTTCTTTCGAGGTACGCGTGAAGCGTTGAGTCAAATGTGCTGCGCGCCCAAGGGTACGCGCCAGGATCACACCCGAAATCGACAGCGACTCTTGAACCGCTGCAGACATATCGCCAAGGCGGACCTGTTGTTCGTGCGTAATGCTTTCCCGCAGCTTGCCGACGCGGTCGCTCAGCAGGATGGAGATCGGCACCGCAATCATCGAAAACAGCGCAAGCCGCCAGTCGAGTAGAAACATGGCGATGGTGGTCATTACCACGATGCTGAAGTTACGCGCCAACTCGTTGGCTGTGTGGGTAACGAGCGTTTGCAGGCCACCGATATCGCTGGCGATGCGTGACTGGATTTCGCCAGAGCGTGTTGCTGTGAAGAACGACAGCGAGAGCGATTGCAGGTGTGAGTAAAGCCTCACGCGCAGGTCATGCATGATCGACTGGCCGATTTTCGTCGACATGACAATTTGCAGCGTATTCAGCCCTGCCGTTAGCGCGGCAACGCCAATCAGCCCACCCGCGAGGTACACCAGCAGGCGCATGTTGGCGTTAGGTAACGCCTCGTCAATGATCGCCCGCAGCAGGAAAGGGGACGCCATGCCGATCGCGGAACACACCAGGATCAGGCAGATGACCCGCGCGATTTGCATCTTATAGGGAACGAACAGCGCGATGATCCGGCTTGCCGAGACATGCTTGGCGGCAAGGTCATGGTAGCTGTCGGCTTTTGCTGTGCCATGTTCAGTCATTTTTGTTCCGGCCCTGTAGGCGCTGAATGGTTGCTCACCCTCGGTGAGCGTTCCTTGTATCGATTTCCCTGTGCCGAGGCCGCTGCGGCGCCCTGGACGCTTCACTCTGTGCGAGCGTATTCTAGACTAAGTGCTTAGTCTATAAATCGCAATGGGATGAGCCGGGCTACTTGCGCCGGTACAAGGAGAGATTGGCGTGCGAACAAAATTAGGGATGTTGGCTTTGGCAGGTGGCCTGTCGATGCTGCTGGGGCTGGCCGTGTTTGTTGTCCAGAACGTATCCGACTTTGAGCTCGACGATGCGCAAGTCTCTACGTTGAAGTTTCGCTCGGGTGACGTGGACGTGGTCGGAACGTTGGTACTGCCGATGGATGTGCAATCTGTCGTGCTGCTCATTCACGGTGACGGCCCTATGGACCGCTTCGCATCCCGTGGGTATTTACCGCTAATCAATAGCCTGCTCGACGCGGGGGTGGGTGTGTTTACCTGGGACAAACAGGGCATAGGGGAGAGCGACGGCAATTGGCTCAACCAGTCGATGTCAGACCGCGCTGCTGAGGCGCTGGCCGCACTGGCACGTGTGCGTGAAGAACCTCGTGTAGCTGGGCGTAGTGTTGGTTTTCTGGGGTTCTCTCAAGGTGGTTGGGTGATACCGCGGGCCGCCAGTGAAGGGGACCCTGACTTCTCGGTAATTATCGGCGGGGCGGTTAATTGGCGACGCCAAGGCATGTACTACACCGGGTTGCGATTGGCGGGCGAGGGGCGCACCCCAACTGAAGTTGAAGTGAAGGTGCGCGAGGAGTACGAAAAAAACGACAAAGTATTCGGCCATCCCAATGAACATAACGCCCCTGATGGTTTTGCCGAAATGGACCGTGACCGCTTCAATTTCGTCCTCAAAAATTACAACGAAGACGTGACGCCAGCATTGAAAACCATGAAAGGGCCGGTGCTGGCGGTTTGGGGCGCGCAGGATGTGAATGTCAATGCGGCCGAAGACTCGAGCGTCTACAAGGCGTTATTTTCTGGTGCCAGTGGAAGGCAAGTTGTCCTAGTCCCCAACGCCACGCACAGCTTGTTAAGGGCTGAGCTATTCAATTATCAGTTGGTCTCGCAATTGCCCTTATGGAAGCAGTATCTGTTCGTGGCGCTTGGGCGTCACGCCTATGCGCCCGGCACGCTGGCGTTCATCAGTGACTGGATCAAGCGCCCAGCAGGTCTTTGAACAGAGGCTCCTGTGCCAGCCGAGCACGGCTAGCTTCAAGCGTTGAGCGCACGGCCTCATCACCGAATACCAAGCCCTGCAGGTAGGTGAAGTGCGGATGGAGCAGCCCGAGGGTATTCAGTACCTGGTGCAGGTAAGGCGTCAGAAAGTCCGGTTGCCGCGCTGACTCGCCTTGGTGAAAACCACCTGAGCCCACCAACACGTACACCGGACGCTGTTTCAGAAGGCCGATTTTGCCTTCAGGGGTTGAGCGGAATGTCCGGTGAATACGTAGGACGTAATCGACCCAGAGCTTGAGCGCAGCGGGCAGCGTGAAGTTGTGCATTGGGGTGGCAATGAACAGGATGTCGCAGCGCTCCAACTCGCCGATCAGCGCTTCTGAGTGCTCGAACACCGGTGAGTCGAACGGCGTGGGGGTCGCCAGGGCATGGGCATAGTCCATGTCGAGCGGTGGCAGCGGGTACCGGCCCAGGTCGCGCTCGACCAGTTCAAGCCGCGGATACCGATGGCGCAGCGTTGCCACTAACTCGACTGCCAACTGATTGGCATGGGATACGTGGCCATGCGGGCTGGCATTGATCAAGAGCACATTGTTCATGCTGGGTTCTCTGTTTGAAGGTTCTGTGTGAAGTGCATGCCGTGAGCCAGCAGCCCCTGACGGAAATAGAAGCGTTGGGCCAACGGCATATGCAGCCCAGTGTCCAACACAAAGTGGGCGCAACCGCGCCGTACGGCCTCTTCCCGAACAGCGCTCAACAGCCAGGTACCCAGGCTGCTGCGCTGAACATCAGGCCGTACCACCAAATCGTCCACGTAGAGGAAGCGCCCGTAGAGCAGGTTTTCCAGCTCGCGATAACCGGCCAAGCCGACGATCTGTTCACCGTCCCAGGCGGCCAGCAAACGGTAACCCTGCCCAGTCTGCCGAGCCAATTGATCGACATAGGCATCCAGTTGGGTGAGGTGCGGCCGCAGTACCCGCATCAGGTCAAAACTGGCCTGAAAGGTTTCCAGGTCTTCGAGGTGTTGCAGTGTGTAATTCATGACCATTGTCCGCTGTGGAGTGATAGCTGACCTTAGTGCGGCAATGGCTTAAGCTGCAGGGCCATAAAATACATAAATGACTGGGCCATGATGCTTCCTATCAAGCTGGATCGCGGCCAGTCAGTGCCGATCTACCGTCAGCTGTATCTGCGCTTTCGTGAGTCCATTGCCTATGGCCGCTTGCGCCCGGGTGACCGAGTACCGGCGGTACGCGCGTTGGCGGCAGAGCTCAATCTGGCCCGCGGTACGGTCGAAGCGGCTTATCAGTTGCTGATGGGGGAGGGCTACCTGACCGCGCGCGGCGCCGCCGGCACGGTGGTCACACCGCAACTGCCACCCATGTCCTCACCCACGCACCACCCCCTGGTGGCCTCGACGGCGTATCAGCCCACCCATTCAGGGGCGCAGCCATTAGCCCTGCAGATGGGCCTACCGGCGCTGGACGCCTTCCCCCGCAAACTCTGGACAAGACTGGCAGGCCGCCAGCTGCGCCAGGCTGGCCTTGAAGGGCTGGTCTACCCCGACCCACGAGGGCATGCCCCGTTGCGCGCGGCCATCGCCACCTACCTGGGCATTTCACGGGGCATTACCTGCCACCCGGAGCAGGTGTTCGTGTGTGCAGGCTATCGAGCGTGCCTCGACCTCATCAGCCACACGTTAATGCGCCAAGGCGATGGTTGCTGGATGGAAGAGCCAGGGTATTTCATGGCCAGGAATGCCCTGCTGGAGGCTGGCGCACAGTTGGTGCCGGTTCCCGTGGATGAAGACGGGCTCGACGTCGCGCAAGGCATTGCCCGAGCCCCCGACGCACGCTTCGCCGTGGTTACGCCGACCCACCAGAGCCCGCTGGGCGTATCCCTGTCACTGCCGCGCCGGTTGGCGCTGTTGGACTGGGCCAACCAGCGCGGTAGCTGGGTGATCGAAGATGATTACGACAGTGAGTACCGCTACCAAGGCAAGCCCTTGCCCGCGCTCAAGAGCCTCGACCAGCAGGGGCGCGTGCTTTATACCGGCACCTTTAGCAAGGTGCTGTTTCCGGGGTTGCGCTTGGCTTATCTGGTGGTGCCGGCGGAGCAGAGCGAGGCGTTTGCCCGCCAGGCGGACCGGTTGCATAACCACTGCCCGCAGGTGTTGCAGGCGACTGTTAGCGCGTTTTTGCAGGAGGGGCACTTTGCGCGGCATTTGAAGAAGATGCGCGGGCTTTATGGGGTTCGGCGGCGGTGGTTGGTTGAGGCGCTGCAGGCGCAGTTTGGGGAGCGGCTGTTGATTGACCCTCAGGCGGGGGGCATGCATTTGGTCGCGGGGCTTTGTGAAGGGGACGATCGGGAGATTTCCCTACGTGCTCGGGCGGTTGGGGTTGCGGTTGAGCCGTTGTCGCAGTGGTATATGGACGGGGGGCGTAGGCAGGGGTTGGTGCTTGGGTTTACTAATATTGTTAGTGCGGAGGAGGCGTTCGGGGTCGCTGATCGGTTGGCTCGGATTGTTCGGGGGTGATCCAGGTGCAAAAAGACGCCCGAGGGCGTAATGCCAGTCACTTAGGCGACATCGGCTGTAATTGGGGCTGCTGTGCAGCCCATTGCAGCTCCTACAGGTGAGCGAGATTCACATGAAATACGCCACCCCTGTAGGAGCTGGCT
>NZ_JBYBHH010000011.1:0-220395 GCF_059025405.1 Pseudomonas sp. 5.2 | reverse complement strand
TGAAGTGCTGGATATCCGCCTGGTGGACGCCGCCGGAAACACCTCGACCCCGCTGCCATTCGATGCACCGGACATCACCGCGCCGGCTGCCGTCAGCGACATCGTGGTCGGCACGGGTGGCCTGGCCCTGAGCGGCCGTGGCGAAGTGGGGGCCAGCGTCGAAGTGCGTGACGCCCTCGGCATGGTCATTGGCACCGGCACTGTCTTGGCCAACGGCACCTTCCTGATCGACCTCGACCCGGCGGCACTGCCAGGCGAGCGCCTGAGCCTGGTGCAGACCGACGCGAGCGGCAACGCCTCCGAAGCCCTGCAATTCGATGTCCCTGTGACCACCGCGCCGGCCAGCCCGAGCGAGCTGGTGGTCGCCGAAGACGGCACCAGCATCAGCGGGTCCGCCCCGGTCGGCAGCCGCGTGGAGGTCCACGATGCTGACGGCAACGTGGTCGGCAGCGTGGTGGTCGGCGCCGAAGGCACCTTCACCGTCGTGCTCACGCCAGCACAAGCCAACGGCGAACTGCTGGATGTAGTGGCAATCGACAGCACCGGCGCATCGTCCCTGCCGGTACAAGTCAACGCACCGGACATCACTGCGCCTATCACACCTACCGAACTGGCCGTCAGCACCGATGGCAGCGTGGTCACCGGGCGTGCCGAAGTGGGCAGCACAGTGCGCGTCCTGGCGGCCGATGGCACCGAGCTGGGTAGCGTTCTGGTGGGCCCGAGCGGTGCCTTCAGCATTACCCTTACCCCGGCACAGGTCGATGGCGAACAGCTGCAAGTCACGGCCACCGATACCGCAGGCAATACCTCGACGGCCGGCAGCGTTACCGCACCAGATATCGACAATGGCGACACCACGCCACCGGAGCCGGCCACCAACCTGGTGGTCAGCAATGATGGGCTTACCCTCTCTGGCCGCGGCGAACCTGGCGCGACCGTGGAGGTTCGCAACGATCAGGGCCAGGTGGTGGTCACGGGAACGGTACAACCCGGTGGCGACTTCACCGTGCAGCTGCCCCCCTCGGTTGCAGACGGCTCGTCGCTGCAGGTGACCTTGACCGATGCCGCTGGCAATACCTCGCAACCGAGCTCGGTGCTCACGCCAGACCTCGCCGCGCCGCTGCAACCTACCGACCTTGTCCTCAGCGAGGGCATCAGCCTGACCGGTAGCGCCGAACCTGGCGCCCGAGTGAACGTCCACGACGCGTCAGGCAACTTGATCGGCAGCGCCATCGCCGAACCCGACGGCACCTTCACCCTCACCCTGGACCCGATCCAGGCCAATGGCGAAACCTTGGCCATCACCGTGGTCGATGCCGCGGGTAACACCTCGGTGCCACTGAGTTACGTGGCAGCGGACATCACCGCACCGGCGATCATCACTGACGTCGTGGCGGGTGCCGGCAGCCTGGCGGTCTCCGGCCGCGGCGAAGCCGGCGCCAAAGTGGAGGTGAAAGATACCGATGGCACGGTCATCGGCACCGGCACCGTCGCCCCGAACGGCACCTTCGTGGTCGACCTCGAAACGCCGCTGGCGGCAGGCCAGGCCATCGTCCTGGTGCAAACCGATGCTGCGGGTAATGAGTCGGTGGGCATCGCCGTCATCGTTGCCGATGCACCGCTGCCCGAAAGCCCGAGCGGGCTGGTGCTGGCAGCCGACGGCTCGTCCATCAGCGGCAGTGCCCCTGCGGGCACGCAGGTCGAGGTGCGCGACGCACAGGGTAATGTGCTGGGCAGTGCCCAGGCCGGCCCTGGTGGCGCCTTCACCATCGGCCTCACGCCAGCGCAGGCCAACGGCGAAACACTGGATGTAGTCGCCATCGATGCCGATGGCAACAACTCACTGCCGACCCAGATCATTGCCCCTGATATCACCCCGCCGAACCAGGCCAGCGACCTGCAACTGAGCGCCGATGGCAGCACCCTCACAGGTCGCGGTGAGCCTGGCACCACCGTGCAGGTCACCAACGCCCAGGGCGATGTGCTGGGCAACGCCCAAGTGGGTGCCAATGGCGTCATCAGCGTGGTCCTGACCCCGCCGCAAACCGACGGCCAGGAATTGGACGTGACCCTGCGCGACGCCGCGGGCAACACCTCTACCGCAACCGTCAACGCGCCCGACCTGGACGGCCCGCTGCAGCCTTCGGGCCTGGCCATCGACACCAACGGCCTCCACCTCACCGGGCAGGGCCAGAGCGGCTCGACCATCACCGTGCGTGCAGAAGATGGCACCATTCTGGGCACCACCACGGTGGGTGGCGACGGCCGCTTCGACGTCACCCTCAACCAGCCTCAGCGCAATGGCGAAAGCCTGACCGTTGACGCCACCGACAGCCTCGGCAACAGCGCAGGCCCGGTCAACTTCACAGCGCCTGATACCACGCCACCGCAAGCGGTTGGCGAGGTAGCCATTGATGGCGCGGGCCTGACCGTCACCGGCACCGGTGAACCCGATGCAACTGTGACCGTACGCGCGCCGGATGGCAGCGTGCTGGGCACCGTTGTGGTCGGCGCTAACGGCGCGTTCGAAATCACCCTGGACCCGCCGCAAACCAACGGCCAGGCACTGACCGTGGAACAACGCGACCCAACCGGCAACCTGTCCACCGCCGTCACCCTGCCGGCACCCGACAGCGAGGCACCGGATACCCCGACCGGCACCACGTTGTCCGCTGATGGCCGAACCCTCACCGGCACCGGTGAACCCGGTGCGACGGTAACTGTGACCGGCACGGCTGGCGCAGTCGTGGGCACCGCCGTGGTCGAGGCCGATGGCAGCTTCCGCGTGACCATCGACCCGCCACAGCTCAATGGCCAGACCCTGTCCGTCACCCAGGCCGACAGCGCCGGCAATGACTCCCCCGCCGCCCTCGTGACCGCACCTGATCTCGAGGCACCGGAAGCTGCGCAAGGCCTGGGCCTGGACCCGACAGGCACGGAACTCAGCGGCCAGGGCGAACCCGGCAGCACTGTGGAAGTACGCAACGCTGCCGGGGACTTGCTGGGCACCATCCCGGTGAATGGCGACGGCACCTTCACCGTCACCCTCACACCCGCCCAGACCAACGGCGAAGTGCTGTCGGTGGTATTGATCGATAACGACGGCAATGCCTCGCCATCGGCCACCTTCACGGCCGACGACAGTACGGCACCCACCGCGCCGGCCGGGCTTACCATTACCCCGGGCGGCAACGCCATCCAGGGTACCGGTGAGGCAGGTTCGACCGTCGAAGTGCGCGCCCCTGACGGCAGCCTCTTGGGCTCTGTGGTTGTGCCAGCAGGCGGTAACTTCACGGTGCCGCTGTCCCCTGCGCAACTCGATGGCCAGGCGCTGGAGGTCACCTTGACCGACGCCGCGGGCAACGAGTCCCTGCCCACCCAGATCATTGCACCGGACATCACCCCGCCGGCACTGCCCACCGAGGTGGAGGTCAGCCCGGATGGCACCACCGTGACCGGCAACGCGCCGGGCGCAACGACGGTGACGGTGCGGGATGCAGCCGGCAACGAGACCACCGAGCCGGTGAACCCTGACGGCAGCTTCAGCGTGACGCTGCCGACTCCGCAGACCAACGGTGAACCCGTGACCGTGGTAGTCAGCGACGGGGCCAACAGCTCTGCGCCCATCACCGTCACGGCACCCGATACCACCGACCCACTCCCGGCCACGGGGGTCACCGTCAGCCCGGATGGCAGCGTGGTCGGCGGCGGCGCCGAACCTGGCAGTACAGTCGTTATCCGCAACCCGGATGGCAGTGAACGCGGCAGCGAAACCGTCGGGCCGGATGGCACCTTCGTGGTACCCGTCACGCCGCCACTGGCGGAGGGCGAAACCGTCGACGTGGTGGTGATCGACCCTGCCGGCAACGAGTCCACCCCCGTTTCGCTGGACGGCCCGGATGGCACCGAAGCCGTTACCCCAAGCGGCCTTGCCATCAGCGCCGACGGCTTCCTGCTCACCGGCCAAGGCACCGTCGGGTCACTGATCACCGTGACCTCGGGCGGCATTACCCTGGGCACGGCAACGGTGGGTAGCGATGGCACCTTCCGGGTGTTCTTCCAGAATGCCCAGCTCAATGGCGAGACCTTGGTGGTCACCGCGCGCACCACGGTCGATGGCGACCCATCGGTACCCGCCACCCTCGTGGCCAACGACACCACCGCGCCAGCCGCCCCGATCGTGGATGGCATCGACCGCACCGGCAGCACGCTGACCGGCCATGGCGAAGTGGGTGCGACCGTACGTGTGGTCAATGCCCAAGGCGACGTGCTTGGCACTGCCACCGTCGGCAGCAATGGCTTGTTCAGCATCAGCTTCGCGCCACCGCTGACCAATGCCCAGAACCTGATCGTCACCCAGGCCGATGCGGCCGGTAACGTGTCGCTCGCAGCCACCTTGCAGGCCCCTGACCTGCAGGCGCCGCTGGCGGCCAGCAACCTCAGCCTCAACAGCGCGGCCACCGTGCTCAGCGGCGAAGGTGAGGCCGGTGCCACCGTCACCGTACGCGATGCCAGCGGCGCCATTCTGGCCACCGGCACCGTCAACCAACTCGGCCAGTTCCAGATCACCCTGCCGAGTGCGCAAACCAGCGGCAGCCCGCTGCAGGTCACGCTCAGCGACGCCGCCGGCAACATTTCTGGCCCGGCCAGCCTGGCGACGCCAGACCGCACGCCGCCTGCAGCCATCAGCAACCCCGTACTGAGCCAGGACGGCAAGCAGCTATCGGGCAGCGGTGAGGCAGGCGCCACCGTCCAGGTGCGCAATGCCGCCGGGACTGTGCTCGGCACGGCCGTGGTCGGGGCCGATGGCCGCTTCACGGTGGTCTTCGACACCCCGCAAGCCACCGGCCAGGCCATCGGCGTCACGCAGGTGGATGCGGCTGGCAATACCTCGCCAGCAGTCAATGTCACCACCCCTGACCTGACCCCGCCAGCGCCGCTGACCAATGTGGTGCTGAACAACAACGGCCTGACCCTGACCGGCCTCGGCGAAGCCGGCGCCACCGTCACCGTGCGCGGCCCGGATGGCACCATCATCGGTACCGGCCTGGTAAGCGCTAACGGCAGCTTCACCCTGACCCTGGACAACGCTCAACTCAACGCCCAGCACTTGAGCGTGACCCAGACCGACGCAGGCAATAACACCTCCACCGCCGTGGCGGTCACCGCGCCGGACTTCACCCCACCGCCTGCCCCAACCGCGCTGGCCTTGGCCGCCACTGGCCTGCAGTTGACCGGCAGTGCGGAAGCCGGCAGTACCGTGACCGTGCGCGATGCCGCTGGCAACGTGCTGGGCACTGCGGTAGCTGGCAGCAACGGCACTTTCCAGGTCACCCTGAACAGTGCCCAGACCAATGGCCAGACCTTGCAGGTAACCGCCACCGATGCCGCAGGCAACGTGTCGCCGGCCGCGCCGTACACCGCAGCCGATACCACGCCACCCGCCGCAGTCGCCAACCTGGCGGTCTCCGCCAATGGCGCGACCCTCACCGGTACCGGCGAAGCCAACGCCACGGTCACCGTTCGCGCACCGGACGGTACCGCACTGGGCACGGCCACGGTGGGCGCCGATGGCAGCTTCACGGTCAACCTGTCACCTGCCGCCATCACCGGCGAAAGCCTCAGCGTGGTGCAGGCCGATGCCGCGCAGAACGTTTCACCTGCACAAACCGTCACCGCACCGGGCATCCTGGCGCCAGAGACGCCCGACAACCTGGTACTGGCCGCTGATGGCCTGGTAGTAACCGGCACGGCAACGCCAGGCAGCACGGTCACTGTCTACGGCCCCAACGGCGTATTGCTGGGCACAGCCCCGGTCGCCAACGACGGCACCTTCACGGTCAACCTCGGCAGCGTCCAGGCCAACGGCGAAGTGCTGCATGTGAGTGCGGTAGGCACCGATGGCAGCACGTCGCTGCCAGCCACCCTGCAGGCACCGGACACCACGGCACCGCTGCCACTGGCCAACGTCGTGCTGTCCAGCGATGGGCTGGTCCTCAGTGGCCGCGGCGAGCCGGGTGCCACCGTCTCCGTGATCGGTGAAGGTGGCGTCGACCTCGGCACCGGGGTGGTCGATGCCAATGGCAACTTCAGCATCAACCTGGGCAGCGCGCAGATCAATGGCGAACAGCTCAGCGCCAGCCAGTCCGATGCCGCCGGCAACGAATCCAACAGCATCAGCCTTATCGCGCCGGACCGCGTGGCGCCCGATGCCGCCGAGAACCTGGCCTTTGCCGGTGGCGGCAGCCTGCTCAACGGTACCGGCGAAGCGGGCAGCACTGTGCGCGTGCTGGCCGCCGATGGCAGCGTGCTGGGCACTGCGGTGGTGCGTGGCGACGGCAGCTTCCAGGTCGACCTCAACGCGCCTCAGGCCAACGGCCAGCAAGTGCAAGTCGTGCTGACCGATGCCGCTGGCAACCAGTCGGCTGCCAGCCCAATCACCGCGCCGGATACCACCCCACCCACCGCGCCAACCGAGCTGGCTATTTCCAGCGATGGCATCACCCTCACCGGCCGCGGCGAGGTCGGCGCGCTGTTGATCGTCACCGGGCCAGATGGCAGCGAGGTTGGCAGGGCCACTGTCGATGCCAGCGGCCATTTCACCGTGATCCTCAGCCCGGCACTGGGTAACAGCGAGCTGCTCAGCTTCACCCAGACCGACACTGCCGGCAACGTGTCGCCAGCAGCTACCCTGCTGACGCCAGACTTCACCCCACCCGCCGCGCTCACCGATGTCGACATCTCGCTCGACGGCAGCGTGGTCATCGGCCTGGGCGAAGCCGGTGCAACCGTCACCGTCAGCAACGCCGCAGGCGCGGTGCTGGGCTCTGGAATCGTACTGGCCGACGGCAGCTTCCGTGTCGAACTGACACCGCCACAAATCAACTACGAAATCCTGTCGGTACAGCAAGCCGACCCACCCGGCAACATCAGTGCGCCGGTCAACGTCCGGGCGCCGGACCTCACGCCACCGGAGGCCGCGACCGAACTGCGGCTCAACGCAGCGGGCGATCTGCTCAGCGGCGTCGGCGAAGCGGGTGCGACCGTTAGGGTCTATGTTGGCATCACGCAAATCGGCACGGTCCAGGTGGACGCGGACGGTACGTTCCAGGTCAACCTGAGCTCGGCGCAGCTCAACGGGCAGGTGCTGCAAGTGACCCTGACCGATGGCCGCGGCAACATCTCGCCGATCAGCACGACCACGGCAGTAGACATCACACCGCCCGCCTCGGTGATCGCCACGATCAACGACAGCGGCACCCAGCTGATCGGCACCGGCGAACCCGGCTCACGGGTCACCGTGGTCAACAACCAGGGCGACCTGCTTGGCCAGGTCTCGGTCGACCCGGACGGCACCTTCGTGCTCGACCTGAACGCGGCGCAAATCAACGGCGAAGTGCTGACCCTCATCGCCCAGGACGCCACCGGCAACCCGTCTGCGCCACTGCAAGTGACCGCGCCAGACCTGACGCCACCGGTACAGCCGAGCGACCTGCTGCTCAACCCGGCCGGCACCTCGATGACCGGTACCGCCGAAGCGGGTACCACCGTCACCGTTCGCGGGCCGAACAACAATGTGGTCGGCGAGGTGGAAGTCCCTGCAAACGGCCAGTTCACCGTCACCATCAACCCAGCCCAAAACAACGGCCAACTGCTGACTGTGGTGTCCACCGACGATGCCGGCAACAGCTCGCTGCCTGCCAGCTACCAGACCAACGACACCTCGCCACCTGCCGTGGTCACAGACATGGCCATCAACAACACCTTCGACGTGCTGACCGGTAAAGGCGAGCCGAATGCGATCGTCACCGTCAGCCGCGGTGGCACTGTGCTGGGCACTGGCCAAGTGGATGCGGCCGGCAACTTCCAGGTCACGCTGGTACCGCCTGCGGGTATTCTGGCTACGCTGGGGGTGACGCAATCTGACGGCTTCAACACCTCCGCGGTCGCGACCTATGTCACGCCATTGGTAGCACCGCCCGTGCCGCCAACCAACGTGACCCTGGGCAGCGATGGCCTGACCTTGCAGGGCAATGCGCCGAGCGGCGTCGGTATCCGAGTCTACGATGCCGCCGGCAACCTGATCGGCACCGGCGGGGCCACCCTCAATGGCACCTTCACCCTGCAACTGAACGCGGCGCAGCTCAACGGCCAGCACCTGACCGTGACGGCTGTGGCGCTGGTGGGCGGCGAATCGCAACCGACCTTCGTGCAGGCCGCCGACATCACGCCACCGGCCAACCCGGTGGTGACCGGCCTGTCTGCCAACGGCCTGGTACTGAGTGGTACCGGTGAAGCCGGGGCCACGGTAACCGTGCGCGACGCCAGCAACAACGTGCTCGGCACTGGGCAAGTGAATGCCGGTGGCGCGTTCAGCATCAACCTCAATACCCCGCAGCTCAACGGCCAGGTATTGGGCGTGAGCCAGGCTGACGCGGCAGGCAACGTGTCTGGCAGCACCAGCGTCACCGCCATCGACGTGCAGCCACCGGCCGCGCCGACCAACCTGGTCATCAATGGCGCTGGCACCGAGCTCACAGGGCGTGGCGAGGCGGGTGCAACCGTGACCGTGCAAGGCCCGAACGGCCCGCTGGGCTCGGCCGTGGTTCAAGCCGATGGCACGTTCACCATCACCCTGACCACACAGCAAAACGATGGACAACTGCTGGTGGTGCGCCAGTCCGACCCTACCGGCAACCTGTCCAGCAGCGTCAACGTGACGGCGCCGGACACCACACCGCCAGCCGCGCCGCTGGCCACCATCAACGCCAACGGTACGGCCGTCAGCGGCTCTGGCCAGGTCGGCAGCACCGTGACGGTGCGCAACGGCGCAGGCACTGTCATCGGCACGGCCACGGTGGGCAGCAACGGCCTGTTCGTGGTCAGCCTGACTGCGGCGCAGATCGACAACCAGGCCTTGAGCGTCACCCTCACCGACGGTGCAGGCAATGTCTCGACCGGCACTGCGCTCACCGCACCGGACCTGACCCCGCCTGCAGTCGCCGGCAACCTGGCGATCAGCGCCGACGGCAGCACCCTCACCGGTAGCGGCGAAGTGGGCGCCACCGTCACCGTGCGCAGTGCCAACGGCACCGTGCTGCAAACGGCGGTGGTGCAACCGGACGGCAACTTCACCGTGACCCTGAGCCCGCCTCAGGACAACGGCCAGTTGCTGTCGGTGACCCTCAGCGACGGGCGCGGCAACGTGTCCGGTAACGTCAACATCACCGCACCAGACGTCGATGCCAACGCCCCGGTAATCGCCAGCGACAACCTGGTGACCGCCGAGGTCAACCTGGCACCGGTGGTCAGCTCGCGCAGCTATCAGGACAGCTTCACCACCTTGCTGGCAGGCTTCACCAAGACCTACACCTGGACCGTCGGTGCCGGCACTACCGTGGACCCGACGCTGACCCTGACCACCAGCAGCGCACTGTCGCTGCTCGACAACGCCACCTTCACCCTGCAAGTGAAGAACGCTGCCGGCAACTGGGTGACCTTGGCCACGGGCACCAGCCAGGGCCTGCTCGACCTCATCCTGCTGCCGCTGGGCCAGGGCCTTCGTGTCGACATCGGCGAGCTGCAGGCCGGTGACTATCGCCTGACGGTCGGCAGTGGCGGCATCGGCCTGGTCACCAACGTGACCACCACGCTGGACATCGAGACCACCAGCCTCACGCAGTTCACCGGCACCGGCACGGCAAAAACCGGCAACGTCATTACCGACGTTGGCACCGACGGCAGCGTCGATGCCCTTGGCCCGGACAGCGCCGCCGTGCTGCAGGTGATGAAGAACGGCAGCTATGTGTCGGCGGGCAGCGCCACCACGGTGCAGGGCCTGTACGGCACCCTGGTGATCCGCGGTGACGGCAGCTACACCTACACGCCTAACGGCAGCCCCTCGAGCGTCGGCAAGGTCGATGTGTTCAGTTACCAGTTGCTGCACGCCAACGGCGCCTCCGATGCGGCCAACCTGTATGTGCGCATCGACAGCCCACAAGCCACGGAGATCTGGAGCGACACCAACTACAGTGCACCGGCCACAGTGCTCGACGCGGTCAACGACGCCGGCACCAGCCACCTCACCCTGGCCAACCGGGTGGACACCAGTACAGCCTCGCTGGGCACACTGGGCCTGCCTTTGATCGGCACACGCCAGGCCACCTACACCACCAGCGTTGCCGCCGACACCACGGCCAACCTGCAAGTGGTGGTCAACTCCACCAACTTGCTGAGCTTGCTCAATGGCACCACCATCGACCTGCTCAAACTCAACCCAGCGACCGGCCAGTACGTGCTGGTGCAGTCGGTCGGCGGCGGCTCGCTGATCAGCCTGCTCGGTGGTGGTGCGGGCTACACGTTCCAGAACCAGGGGGCAGGCACCTACCACGTGCGCGTCACCGCGGGCGGCATCGGCCTGGCCAGTTCGATCACCACCAGCGTCAACGCCACCACCACGCACCTGACCGAGTTCGTGGTCAGCGGCGCCACGGCGGTCACCGGCAACCTGTTGGCCGACGACAACCTTGGCTCGCCATTGACCGTGCTGAGTGTGATGACGGCGGCCAACACCTACACCATCCCGGGCTACAACGGGGTCAGTGTGGCGGGCAGCTACGGCACCCTGCTGGTGCAAGCAGACGGCAGCTACACCTACACCCTCAACGCCGGGCTGACCAATGCGGTGATTGGCCAGCATGAAACCTTCACCTACGAGCTGACCCACCCCAACGGCACCACCGACACCGCCAACCTGACCATCAGCCTGGACAACGCCGCCAACTTCACGGCCACCAGCTCGCTGCTGGCCGACAGCGGTGACGAAGGCGTGGCACTGGCCAGTCTCGCGGCCGTGGCCTCCAGCGAAGTGATTGCCGGCACCGATGGCAATGACCACCTCGATGGCAGCCAAGGCGGCCACATCACCCTGCTGGGTGGTGCGGGCGATGACACCCTGGTGGTGGTCGACCAGAACTTCGCCAGCGTCGAGGGTGGCAGTGGTAACGACACCCTGCTGTGGGGCGGCGGCGATGCCAGCATCGACCTGGGCAACCTGGTCGGACGGGTCCACGACATCGAAGTGATCGACCTCAACGACACCAGCTCGGTGGCGTTGACCCTGAACCTGGCGGACGTGGTCGCGATCACCGAAACCGGCAACGACACACTGGTCATCAAGGGGGATGAAAAGGACTCGGTTCACATGACGGACAACTGGGCGCTGGTCGGGAACCAAACTGCCGACGGCATCGACTATAACCAATACACGGCCCAGGAGGATCCGAGCCATCACCTGTGGGTGCAGAACGGTATCCATGTCGTCTGAGGCCGCTGCAATCCCGCCGGGCAATCGCCCGGCGGCAAGGACGAACAGCAGTAAGGGAACTATGTGAAGCGAAGCAGTCCGCTGTCACCGCTGTTGCTGGGGGCCTTCGGGCTCCTGGCCCTGAACTTCAACACGGCTGCCCAGGCAGCCGACGACATCGACCCACAACTGCGCCAGATCGGGCCTTCACTGCTACGTGATGCGCCCGACGCGGTGCCCGCCCGCCCACCTATCGGCATGGCCCCCGTCAGCAATGGCGACCGCCTCGGGCTGACCGAAGCGGTGCTGCAAGCCGCGCAATGGCACCCCAGCATCGCCGAGGCCATCGGCAACCTCTACAAGCAAGGCGAAGGCATCAACGTTGCCCGCGCCGGTTACTACCCGCAGATTTCCGGCGGTATCCGCACGGGCTATGACACCGGCTACGGCGGCGACCGCAACAGCCAGGCGCTCAACCTGTCGCTCAAGCAGATGCTCTACGACTTCGGCAAGGTCGACAGCGCCGTCAGCGCTGCCCAGGCCGCCGCCGCCCGCGCCCAGGCCAATATCCTTCTGGTGGTCGACGAACTGGCCCGCGACACCGCCTATGCCTGGGTCGAGACCCGCCGCTACGAGCAACTGATCACGATTGCCCGCGACCAGATCCGCGGGGTCGGCGACATCGCCGGCATGGCCCGCCAGCGCAGCGACATGGGCGCCAGCACCCGCTCCGACGTGGTGCAGGCCGAATCCCGGGTAGAAAGCGCCCGCGCCACCCTGGAGGAATACCAGTCACAGTACGAACGCTGGCGCTCGACCTTGGCGTCATTGCTCGGCCGGGTCACCCCGCCCATGCTCGCCGAAGAGTCGCCCCCTGAGCTGAACCAGGCCTGCAAGCGCCCACGGCAAGGTGATGATCGCCTGCCCGCCGTGTTGATGGCCTTGGCCCAGCGCGCCCAAGGCCAGGCCGAACTGGCCCAGGCCAAAGCCGAGGCCTACCCGACCGTGTCGCTGCAGCCGCAGGTCAACCACTACCTGGACAACGACTACAACCGCGACAACTCACGCATGGACCGCACCCAGGCGGGCATCTACCTGAACGTCGAGGTGCCCATCTACCAAGGCGGCGCCATCAGCGCCCGCACCCGCGCTGCGGGCCATTCGCTGACAGCCGCCGACTCGGCCGAAGATGCTGCACGCCTGCAGGCACGCCGTGGCCTGGCCGAGGCCATGGCGCAGACCTCGGGGCTGGGCCGTCGGCTGAGCTCACTCGAAGCCCGCCAGGTCAGCATTCAGGAGGCGCGCATGCTTTATGGCCGGCAGTACCTAGACCTTGGCACCCGGCCCCTGCTCGACCTGCTCAACGCCGAGCAGGAAATCTACCAGTCTCGTTTCGAACTCGCCGGCACCCGCTCCGACTTGCTGCGCCTGGATGTCGACTGCCTTTACAACACCGGCGCCCTGCGCACGGCCTTTGGCCTAGAGGGGCGTAACCTGCAAGGTGTGGAGATCCAGCCATGAACGAAACCGTCAATGTGACCCTGCCGAGCCAGGCCCCGGAGCAAACGGCCAATGCTCGCCCCGACCTGGGGCCTTGGCTTGAGGTCATGCTTCAGGTCGCGCACCACTATCGCCTGGACGTCTCGCCCCAGCGCATTCGCCTGGCGGCCGTCGAAGATGCCCGCCCGCTGGATGAGATTCTCCGCCACATGGCACGCCAGGCCGGCCTGGCGCTGCGCTTCGTGCGCTTCGATGCCAAAGGCCTGCGGCAGTGGCGCACGCCGCTGGTGCTGGAACTCGACGATGGCCAGTTGGCAGTGGTCGAATCGGTGACCGAAGAAGACGACCTGGCGGTGGTCTTCGCAGGCGACCAGGGCCTGACTTCGCGCCTGCCCCGCGACACGCTCAAGGGGCGCATCACCCGGGTCGCCCTGCTGCGCCCGGCGCGGCCATTGCGCGATGTGCGCACCGACGACTACACCGCCCCCTACGACCGCCACTGGTTCGCGCGTATCGTCCTGCGCGACCTGCGGCCCTATGGGCAGGTGATGGTCGCCTCGCTGGTGGCCAACGTGTTGGCCCTGGCCGGGGTGCTGTTTTCCATGCAGGTCTACGACCGGGTGATCCCCGCCGAATCCCTGCCAACGCTGTATGTGTTGTTTGGTGGCGTGGTGCTGGCGCTGGTGTTCGACTTCAGCATGCGCCTGCTGCGCCTGAAGGTCACCGACCTGCTGGGCAAACGCGCCGACTTGCGCGTCTCTGACCTGGTCTATGGCCATGCGCTGCGCCTGCGCAACTCGGTACGGCCCAAGTCCACCGGCTCGTTCATCTCGCAGTTGCGCGAGCTGGAGTCGATCCGTGACCTGATCACCTCGAGCACCGCCACCGCCCTGGCCGACCTGCCGTTCTTCCTGCTGTTTCTGTTCGTGTTCTGGCTGATCGGCGGCGTGCTGGTGTTCATCCCGCTGGTGGCGTTGCTGGCCATGGTGCTGCCCGGGCTGCTGGCGCAACGGCGCCTGGCACGCCTGGCCAATGCCTCGATGCGTGAGTCGGCGCTGCGTAACGCCATGCTGGTGGAAAGCATCCAGGGCCTGGACGAGATCAAGGCGCTGCAAGCCGAAGCCCGTTTCGAGCGGCAATGGAACCAGTACAACGCCGCCTGCGCCCACACCAACCTGCGCCTGCGCACCCTGACCAATGGCTTGGTGACCTGGACGCAGAACGTGCAGGGCGCGGTGTTCGCCGTGGTCATCGTCATCGGCGCACCGATGGTGATCGCCGGCGACCTCACCACCGGTAGCCTGGTGGCGGCGTCGATGCTGTCGTCGCGCATGATGGCGCCGCTGGCACAGCTGACCCATGTACTGACCCGCTGGCAACAGGCCAAGGTGGCCCTGCAGGGCTTGGACAAGTTGATGCAGTCACCGGTCGATCACCCTGAAAACGAAGCCCGCGTGCACCTGCCGGCCATCCGCGGCGAGTACCAGCTACGCCAGGCCAACTTCCGCTACAGCGCGGAGGCGCCTCCCGTCCTCACCATCGGCCAGCTGGACATCCAGCCGGGTGAACGCATCGCCGTGCTCGGCCGCAACGGTGCCGGCAAATCTACCTTGCTGCAGGCCCTGGGCGGCGCCATGGACCTGGTCCAGGGCGAAATCAACCTGGACGGCATCGCCCTGGCCCATCTCGACCCCGCCGACCTACGCCGCGATGTCGGCTTGCTGCCGCAATACTCACGGCTGTTTCACGGCACCCTGCGGGAAAACCTCACCCTGGGTGCCGGCCAGGCCAGTGACCAGGAGTTGGTCGCGGCGCTGGCCGCCACCGGCGCCCTGGAGTTCGTCCGCAGGCTACCCAAAGGTATGGACCACCTGATTCTGGAAGGCGGTGTCGGCTTGTCCGGCGGCCAACGCCAGGCCTTGGTGCTGTCGCGCCTGCTGGTGCGCCAGCCGCAGGTGCTGTTGCTGGACGAGCCGACCGCGTCCCTCGACGACATGACCGAACGCAAGTTGCTGGATAACCTCGACCGCTTCTGCCAGGGCCGCACCCTGGTAATCGCCACCCACCGCCTGAGCGTGCTGCAGCGGGTCGACCGGATTATCGTGCTGGATGGCGGCCGCATCGTCATCGACGACAACCGCGATGCCGCGTTGGCCAAACTGCAAGGAGCCCAGGCATGAGCAACCATGAACTCCCGGCGTCCTACCTGGACGGGCAGGACGACCAGGCGGTATTCCGCGCCGGCCGAATCATCACCATCTGTGCGCTGATGCTGGCAGCGTTCCTGGCCTGGGCGGCCTGGTTCGAAGTCACTGAAGTTTCCACCGGCACCGGCAAGGTGATCCCCAGTTCGCGCGAGCAGGTGATCCAGTCGTTCGAGGGTGGCATCGTCGCCCAGATGAGCGTGGCCGAAGGTGACCTGGTCGACCGCGGGCAGGTGCTGGCCCAGCTCGACCCAACCAAGACCGCCTCCAGCGTGGGCGAAAGTGAAGCCAAGTACCGCGCGGCCAAGGCCAGCCAGGCCCGCTTGCGTGCGGAGGTCACCGGCAAGCCGCTGGTGTTCCCCGACAGCCTGCGCGACTCCCCCGACCTGGTCGACGCCGAAACCGCGCTGTACCAGACCCGCCGCCGCGGCCTGGAGCAAACCCTGGCCGGTATCGACGATTCGCTGCAGCTGGTGCGCAGCGAACTGAAGATCACCGAGAACCTGGCGAAGATGGGCGCTTCAAGCCGCGTCGAGGTTATCCGCCTGAACCGACAGCGCTCGGAACTCGAGCTCAAGGCCAACGAAGCGCGCTCCGATTACCTGGTACGGGCCCGCGAAGAGCTGGCCAAGGCCAGCGCCGAGGCCGACAGCCTGTCCGAAGTGATCCGCGGGCGCAGCGACTCGCTGACCCGCCTGACCCTGCGCTCGCCGGTGCGCGGTATCGTCAAGGACATCGAGGTCAATACCTTGGGAGGTGTGGTCCAGCCCGGTGGGCAAGTGATGAAGATCGTGCCGATGGATGAACGCCTGCTGATCGAAACCCGCATTGCGCCCCGAGACATCGCCTTCATCCACCCCGACCAGGCCGCCAAGGTGAAGATCAGTGCCTATGACTACTCGGTGTATGGCGGGCTGGAGGGCAAGGTGGTCGGCATCTCGCCGGACACCCTGCAGGACGAGGTGAAGCCGGAGATCTACTACTACCGGGTGTTCATCCGCACCGAGCAGGACAGCCTGCAGAACAAGGCCGGCAAACACTTTGCGATCGTGCCCGGGATGATCGCCACGGTGGATATCCGCACGGGTGAAAAGACCATTCTGGATTACCTGATCAAGCCGTTGAACCGGGCCAGGGAAGCCCTGCGCGAACGCTGATGACCCGGTTATCCGATGCCCTGTAGGAGCAGCCTTGTGCTGCGAAGAGGCCGGTGAATACCCAGCAGTTAGTCATTGCTGTCACCGGCCTCTTCGCAGCACAAGGCTGCTCCTACACGGATTCGGCTGACAGGCTAAAGAGCCGGCTCGGCGGGCCGATATCCTTCTATCCTCTATTCCCACGAAGGTCACCATGGCCACGCAAAAAGCCCGCGCGGATTCGCTGTCCCTGCTGCTGTTCACCCTGCGCAGCGGCAAGCTGATGGCAATCAACCTGCTCAAGGTCAGCGAGATCATCCCCTGCCCTTCACTGACCAAGCTGCCCGAATCGCACCCCCACGTGAAAGGCGTGGCCACCTTGCGCGGCAATTCGCTGTCGGTCATCGACCTGTCCCGTGCCATCGGTGAGCGCCCGCTGGCGGACCCTGAAGGCGGCTGCCTGATCGTCACCGAGATCAGCCGCTCGCGCCAAGGCCTGCATGTGCAGGCCGTGAGCCGCATCGTCCACTGCCTGAGCACCGACATCAAACCGCCGCCCTTCGGCTCGGGCAACCGCTCGTTCATCACCGGCGTGACCCGGGTCGACAACGCGCTGGTGCAGGTGCTGGACATCGAGAAGGTCATTCACGCCATCGCCCCGCCCGCCGCCGAGCCACAGCACGGGGCACTGAGCGAAGAAGACGCAAGCCTGCTGGCCGCCGCCAACATCCTGGTGGTAGACGACAGCCAGGTGGCCTTGCAGCAGTCGGTGCACACCCTGCGCAACCTCGGCATCGAATGCCACACCGCGCGCAGCGCCAAGGATGCGATCAACGTGTTGCTGGACTTGCAGGGCACCGAGCAGGCGATCAACATCATCGTCTCCGACATCGAGATGTCCGAGATGGACGGCTATGCCTTCACCCGCACGCTGCGCGAGACGCCGGACTTCCAGCACCTGTATGTGTTGCTGCACACCTCGCTCGACAGTGCCATGAGCAGCGAAAAAGCCAGGCTCGCGGGGGCCAATGCCATCCTCACCAAGTTTTCCTCGCCCGAGCTGACCGATTGCCTGGTGGTGGCGGCGCGGACGGTGGTGTTTGCCGAGCATTGATACATCAAGCGACAAACTCCCCGGCTTGCCGTCGGGGGTGAGTCGGGCATAATTCGCTCCCCTCGGAAGATTTTTGCCGGAATCGCGTATGAAGTTTTTCAGCTCCCTCCTTGTCGCCTGCGCGCTCTTCAGCGGTGTCGCCCAGGCCTCCAGCAGCCAGGCCTGGAACGAGCAGCGCCAGCAGATGCTCAAGGCGTGCCTTGCCGCCAGCCAGTTCAAGGACGCTCACGCGCGTGGCAAGCCCGCCGAATTCGACGACCAGGTCGGCATGAGCGCCCTGCTGATCGAAGGCGTCTACCCGCAAAAACACATGCAGCAGCGCACCGGCACCGAACTGTGCCTGTACGACCGCCAGCACCAGCGCGCGTTCGTCAGCGAATGGAGCCCGGAAGCCAAGTGACCGACAGCGTGCAATTCGCCTGCACCGGCTGCGGCAAGTGCTGCACTGGCCACCATGTGCCCTTGACCCTCGACGAAGCCCGCCAGTGGGCGGCCTCCGCTGGCCAGGTGGTGGTGCTGATCGAGGCGTTCGTGGTCGACGGCCCAGGCATGCCGGTCGAGCAGCGCGAGCATGTGCTGCGCCGCTCCCACCCGGTGGCCTGCGGCGACAGTGAGGCCCGCGTTTCGGTAACGTTCGCGGCGTTCAACCCAGGGCGCTGTCGTAACCTCGACGATAACGACCTGTGCACCATCTATGACCAGCGCCCGCTGGTCTGCCGCATCTACCCGGTCGAGATCAACCCGCATATCCCACTGCGGCCCGAGAACAAGGACTGCCCGCCCGAGGCTTGGCAGCAGGGCCCTGAGCTGATTCACGGCACGCAACTGGCCGACCCGCAGCTGGCGGCGCTGGTGCAGGCATCGCGCCAGGCAGACCGAGATGACATCGCGGCGAAGGTTGCCGTGTGCCAGGCGTTGGGCATGACCACGAGTGCGCTAAAAGGTAATGGCTTTACCGCTTATCTGCCGGAGATGGGCGCGTTTGCCGCAGCGCTGGCGCAGGTGCCGGCGGACAACAGTGCGCGGTGGACGCTGCATGTGCAGGATGACGAGCTGACAGCCCGTTTGCAGTGCCATGGCTTGCAGACCACTTGCGAAGCACCGGTTTATTACGCCTTTATTGGTTTTTAAGTAGCCCATACCGGCCCCTTCGCGGGTAAACCCGCTCCCACAGGAGTTGCACCAGCCGCAAGATTGGCGCAATACCTGTGGGAGCGGGTTTACCCGCGAAGGGGCCGGTACTGTCAAACACTGAAACTGTCAGCGCTGTCAGCCAGGCGTCATGCTGCCGACCCGGTCCGGGGGCTATAAGCTTGAATACAGACAACCGTCCCCACCCTTCTGGCCAAGGTGCCCGCTCCGATGCGACGTCCTTCCCGTTCTGTCATCCTCGCCGCCTTGGCGTTGCTTGTCCTGGTCGTGCTGGGCGTCTGGTTCGGCCAGCGTCAGGAGGCCCCCGCCCCCCGCGCGCAGGCGGCTGTGCCGGTGCGCGTGGTCAGCGTCAGCCAGCAGGATGTGCCGCGCTATGCCAGTGCGATCGGCTCGGTGCTGTCGCTGCACAGCGTCGAGATCCGCGCACAGGTAGAAGGGGTGCTGACCCAGGTACTGGTCAAGGAAGGCCAGTGGGTAAAGGAAGGTGACCTGCTCGCAACCCTCGACGACCGTGCCATCCGCGCCAGCCTCGACCAGGCCCGTGCGCAGCTTGGCCAGAGCCAGGCGCAGATCCAGGTAGCCGGTGTCGACCTCAAGCGCTACCGCCTGCTGAGCACCGATGACGGGGTGTCAAAACAGACCCTCGACCAGCAACAAGCGCTGGTCAACCAGCTGCAGGCTACGGTCAAGGGCAACCAGGCGGCCATCGCCAATGCCGAGGTGCAACTGTCCTATACCCAAATCCGCTCACCGGTGACCGGCCGGGTCGGCATCCGCAACGTCGACCCCGGCAACCTGGTGCGCAGCAGCGACACACAGGGCCTGTTCAGCGTGACCCAGATCGACCCGATTGCCATCGAGTTCGCCCTGCCGCAACAGATGCTGCCTACCCTGCAGAGCTTGCTCAAGGCGCCCGCCCCGGCGCTGGTGCAGGCCTACATGGACGCCGACGGCGAACGCAGCCTGCTGGGTGAAGGCCACCTGGCGCTGATCGACAACCAGATCTCGGCGACCACCGGCACGGTGAGGGTCAAGGCCGAGTTCGACAACAAGGACGGGCGCCTGTGGCCCGGCCAACTGGTCACCATTCGCTTGCGCACGGCCATGCAGGAGAATGCCCTGGTCGTGCCGCCGCCGGTCGTGCAGCGCGGTATCGACGGCCATTTCGTCTACCGCCTGGACGGGGACAAGGTCACCAGCGTGCCGGTCAAGGTGCTGTACCAGGACAGCGGGCTGAACATCATCGCCGGGGTCAAGGCGGGTGATCAGCTGGTGCTCGACGGCCAGTCGCGGCTCAAGCCGGGCTCGCGGGTCGAGGTCACCACCGAAGCCCCCGCGCCTTCGGAAATGGCCGACCGCCGGAGCCAGCCATGAATACCCGCAACGGGGTTTCGGCCTGGTGCATCGACCACCCGATCGCCACCCTGCTGCTGACTTTCGCCCTGGTCCTGCTGGGCGCCATCGCCTTCCCTCGGCTGCCGGTGGCTCCGCTGCCAGAGGCCGACTTCCCGACCATCCAGGTCACCGCTCAACTGCCTGGGGCCAGCCCGGAAACCATGGCCTCGTCGGTCGCCACGCCGCTTGAAGTGCAGTTCAGCGCCATCCCCGGCATGACCCAAATGACCAGCAGCAGCGCGCTGGGGTCGACCACGCTGATCCTGCAGTTCACCCTCGACAAGAACATCGACACCGCAGCCCAGGAAGTGCAGGCCGCCATCAACACCGCCACCGCACGGCTGCCACAAGACCTGCCCAACCCGCCGACCTGGCGCAAGGTCAACCCAGCCGACAGCCCGGTGCTGGTGATGACCGTCAGCTCGAACCAAATGCCCGGCAATGACCTGAGCGACTACGCCGAAACCCTGCTGGCCCGGCAGCTGAGCCAGATCGATGGGGTCGGCCTGATCAACATCACCGGGCAACTGCGCCCGGCCATCCGCGTGCAAGCGCAACCGGAGAAGCTGGCCGCCATCGGCCTGACCCTCGCCGACCTGCGCCAGGCCATCCAGCAAACCAGCCTCAACCTGGCCAAAGGCGCGCTGTACGGCGAGCACAGCGTGTCGACCATCGCCGCCAACGACCAGCTGTTCCACCCCGAAGACTATGCCCAATTGATCGTCTCGTACCGCGACGGTGCGCCGGTGCACCTGCAGGACGTGGCCAAGGTCATCAACGGCGCCGAGAACGCCTACGTCAAGGCTTGGTCCGGTGACCAGCCGGGGTTGAACCTGGTGATCTTCCGCCAGCCCGGCGCGAACATCGTCGACACCGTCGACCGGGTGCTGGCCGCGCTGCCCAAGCTGAAGGAAATGCTCCCGGCGTCGATCGAGGTGTCGGTGTTGCAGGACCGTACCCAAACCATCCGCGCCTCGCTGCACGAGGTGGAGCTGACCTTGATGATCGCCGTGGCCCTGGTGATCGGGGTGATGGCCCTGTTCCTGCGCCAGTGGTCGGCGACCCTGGTGGTGTCCAGCGTGCTCGGCGTGTCGCTGATTGCCAGTTGCGCCTTGATGTACGTACTCGGCTTCAGCCTGAACAACCTGACCCTGGTGGCCATCGTCATTTCGGTGGGGTTCGTGGTCGACGATGCCATCGTCGTGGTGGAAAACATCCATCGCCACCTGGAGGCGGGTGACGACAGCCGCACGGCCGCCCTCAAGGGCGCAGGCGAAATCGGCTTTACCGTGGTCTCGATCAGTTTCTCGCTGATCGCTGCCTTCATCCCGCTGTTGTTCATGGGCGGGGTGGTCGGGCGGCTGTTCAAGGAGTTCGCCCTGACCGCCACGGCCACCATCCTGATTTCGGTGGTGGTTTCGCTGACCCTGGCACCCACCTTGTGTGCGCTGTTCATGCGCCGCCCGACCGGCGCGCAGCACGGCGGCTTCGGTGAACGCCTGGTCAAGTGGTACGAAAAAGGCCTGAACCGCGCCCTGGCCCACCAGCGCCTGACCCTCGGTGTGTTCGGCGTGACCCTGGCCCTGGCGGTGGTGGGTTATGTGGCCATCCCCAAGGGCTTCTTCCCGTTGCAGGACACCGGCTTCATCCTCGGCACCAGCGAAGCGGCAGCGGACGTGTCGTACCCGGCCATGATCGAGAAGCACCAGGCCCTGGCCAAGATCATCGAGGCCGACCCGGCCGTGCGGGCGTTCTCGCATTCCGTCGGCGTCACCGGCAGCAACCAGACCATCGCCAACGGCCGCTTCTGGATCGCCCTCAAGCCCCGCGGCGAACGCGATGTGTCAGCCAGCGAGCTGATCGACCGGCTGCGGCCCAAGCTCGCCCAGGTGCCGGGCATTGTGCTGTACATGCGCGCCGGCCAGGACATCAACCTCAGCTCCGGCCCATCACGCACCCAGTACCAGTACGTGCTCAAGAGCAACGACGGCGTGGCGCTGAACCTGTGGACCCAGCGCCTGACCGACCGCCTGCGCGAAAACCCGGCGTTGCGTGACCTGTCCAACGACCTGCAACTGGGGGCCAGCGTCACCCGCATCGACATCGACCGCCAGGCCGCCGCACGCTTCGGCCTGACCACCACCGATGTCGACCAGGCGCTGTACGACGCCTTCGGCCAGCGGCAGATCAGCGAGTTCCAGACCGAGACCAACCAGTACAAGGTCATCCTCGAACTGGACGCCCGCCAGCGCGGCAAGGCCGAGAGCCTCAACTACTTCTACCTGCGCTCGCCCCTGAGCAACGAGATGGTGCCCTTGTCGGCGGTGGCCCACGTCGCGCCGCCGAGCACCGGGCCGTTGTCGATCAGCCATGATGGCCTGTTCCCAGCCGCCAACCTGTCGTTCAACCTCGCCCCGGGCGTGGCCCTGGGCGATGCGGTAAGCATCCTTGAGCGCACCCAGCGCGAACTGGGCATGCCCGACTCCATCAGCGGCAACTTCCAGGGTGCGGCGCAGGCCTTCCAGAGTTCGCTGTCGAGCCAGCCGTGGCTGATCCTGGCTGCGCTGGTGGCGGTGTACATCATCCTGGGGGTGCTCTACGAGAGCTTCGTCCACCCACTGACGATCATCTCCACCCTGCCCTCCGCGGGCCTGGGCGCGCTGATGCTGCTCTGGGCCATGGGCCAGGACTTCAGCATCATGGGGCTGATCGGCGTGGTGCTGCTGATCGGCATCGTCAAGAAAAACGGCATCCTGCTGATCGATTTTGCCCTCGAGGCCCAGCGCCACCACGGCCTCACGCCCGAGCAGGCAATCCACCAGGCCTGCCTGACGCGCTTCCGGCCGATCATCATGACCACCCTCGCCGCCCTGCTCGGCGCAGTGCCGCTGATGTTCGGCTTTGGCACCGGCGCCGAGCTGCGCCAGCCACTGGGCATCGCGGTGGTAGGTGGGTTGTTGGTGAGCCAGGCCCTGACGCTGTTCACCACCCCGGTCATATACTTGGCCCTGGAGCGCCTGTTCCACCGCCGCCGGGCCGCCCATGCGGCCGCGCCAAGTGCCAGTTGAGACAAGACCATGCGTGTGCTGATCATCGAAGACGAAGAAAAAACCGCCGACTACCTGCACCGCGGGCTGAGCGAGCAAGGCTTTACCGTGGACCTGGCGCGTGACGGTATCGATGGCCTGCACCTGGCCCTGGAAAGCGACTACGCCGTGATCGTGCTCGATGTGATGCTGCCCGGCCTGGACGGCTATGGCGTGCTGCGCGCCTTGCGCGCGCGCAAGCAGACGCCGGTGATCATGCTGACCGCCCGCGAGCGGGTCGAAGACCGCATCCATGGCCTGCGCGAAGGCGCCGACGACTACCTGGGCAAGCCCTTTTCGTTCCTTGAGCTGGTCGCTCGCCTGCAGGCCCTGACCCGTCGCAGCAGCAGCCATGAACCGCTGCAGATCCAGGTCGCCGACCTGTGGATCGACCTGATGGCGCGCAAGGCCAGCCGCGCCGGCCAGCGCCTGGACCTGACCGCCAAGGAATTCTCGCTGCTCAGTGTGCTGGCCCGCCGCCAAGGCGAAATTCTGTCCAAGACCGCCATCGCCGAGCTGGTCTGGGACATCAACTTCGACAGTGATGCGAATGTCGTCGAGGTGGCGATCAAGCGCCTGCGCGCCAAGCTCGATGGGCCTTTCGACAACAAGCTGCTGCACACCATCCGAGGCATGGGCTATGTCCTGGAAAACCGTGCGGGCTAACTCCATCGCGCTGCGCCTGTCGGCGCTGTTCATCCTGGTGGCGGTGGGGGTGTTTTTGCTGATCGGGTCGGCGTTGTATCGCCAGGTCGACCACAGCCTCGACCTGCTGCCGGCCGCCGAATTGGATGCGCGGTTCAGTGTGCTTGAGTCCACCCTCAACCGCTTCGGCACCGCCGAGCACTGGGCCAAGGTCAGCAACAAGCTCAACCTGCTCAGCGAGGAGGACAAGCGTATCCGATTCTGGGTGGTCAGCAGCGATCCGGCATACGACTATGGCCACCCCAGCGAACTAGTGCGCGCGTTTGCCGAAGGCCCGCCAGGCATGCGCGACCTGCGCCTGCCAGACCAGCCCTACCCCTACAAAGTCCTGGTCAGCGAGTTGCCGGCCCTGGCCGACCGGCCGCCGCTGCGTTTTCTGATTGGCATCGACACCGAGACCTTCTGGCAGGCGCAACACAGCCTGCTGGTGGCCATCGTCGGCCTGGCGGTGCTCGGTGTGCTGCTGGCGTCGGTGCTCGGTTACTGGGTGGCCCGCATCGGCCTGCGCCCGTTGCTGGCGTTGTCCAACGAAGCCCAGGCACTGGCCCCACCGCGCTTGGACGGGCGCCTGCAAACTAATGATCTGGCCCCGGAACTGGCGCAATTCGCCGGGGCCTTCAACGCCGCGCTCGACCGGGTCAGCCAAGCCTACTCGCGGCTTGAGGCGTTCAACGCCGACGTGGCCCACGAACTGCGCTCGCCGCTGACCAACCTGATCGGCCAGACCCAAGTGGCCCTCACCCGCGGTCGCAGTGCCGAGCACTACTTCGAAGTGCTGCAATCCAACCTTGAAGAACTGGAGCGCCTGCGCAGCATCATCAACGACATGCTGTTCCTGGCCAGCGCCGACCAGGGCAGCAAGGCCACCGCGCTGACCCAGGCGTCGCTGGCAGAGGAAGTGGCGACCACGCTGGATTACCTGGACTACATCCTCGAAGACGCGCAGGTCCGCGTGGAGGTCAGTGGCGATGCTCAGGCGCCCATCGAAAAAGCCCAACTGCGCCGCGCGCTGATCAACCTGCTGAACAACGCGGTGCAGCACACCGCGCCCGACCAAGTGATCGAGGTCCAAATCGTAAACGGGCCGGAACAGGTCACCATCGCCGTGAGCAACCCGGGCCCTGCAATCGATGACGCGCACCTGCCGCTGCTGTTCGAGCGCTTCTATCGGGTGGATGCCGCGCGCAGTAACAGTGGTGGCGGCAACCACGGTTTGGGGCTCGCGATCGTCAAAGCGATCGCCCTGATGCATGGGGGCGAGGTTTTTGTGCACAGCGAGGCCGGCGCCAACACTTTCGGCATTCGCTTGCCAAGCGCTCAACGACGCGGGTTTCCAGCAAAAGCCTGAGTGTTCGCGGCACGATCGTTACCTTTTGCGCAACAGTGCTTATCGTACTTCGCTCTGTTTCCAAGGCCATTGAGGGACTAACTTTAGCCCTGTCCTCATTAGCACTTGCATCGCAAGAAGGTAGTTTCAAATGTCCAACAGTATGGGTATTGCCAGCGTCTTCGTCCTGTCTTCCCTGTTGTTGTCGCCCCTGGCCATGGCCGAAGAATCCCCCGCTTTCGTCGCCCGTAATGCCGAGCTCGCCGCGGTCCATCAAGAAGCCCGCGAAGCCGTAGCCGCACAGCAGACCGATGCCGTAAAAGACGCAAACCAGACAGCTTCCAAAGTGTCCAGCGACGTTAATGCCGATAGCTGATCGACCGTTGTACCTGCTCCCGATTTCCCTTGGCTACGCCATGGGCACCGCTGGTGCCGATATGTTAGCCTTTTAAAGCCGCTGCCAATCAGCGGCTTTTTTTATGTGCTTTAACTATCAGCCTCGCTGTAACGTCCCTAATAAAAAAGTTGCACATTCAAAAATAAAAACTGCCCCACCGTCAGACCAAAGGAGCTAGTACCGGTGCCTTCCGCGTTTCGTTTTACCCCGCTGTTCATTGCATTGACTGCAACGATTCCCACCGCCGCCCAGGCAGATGAAGACAAGGCTGATGGCTTCATCGAAGGTTCTTCGTTCAACCTGCATTTTCGTAATGCCTATTTCAACCGCGACAACCACAACGCCGGCGTGCGCGACACCCGCGAGTGGGGCCAGGGCGCGGTTGCACGCTTCGAGTCCGGCTATACCCCGGGCGTGATCGGCGTTGGCGTGGACGCCCATGCCATGCTGGGCCTCAAGCTCGACGGCGGTGGCGGCCATGCCGGCACCAGCATTCTGCCGACGCATGTGAAGGACGACGGCGAACTGGGCGCGGCCCCGCATTCGTTCTCTACCGCAGGCGCAGCGCTCAAGCTCAAAGCCTTTGACACTGAGCTCAAAGCCGGTGACCTGTTCCTCACCAACCCCGTGATCGCTGGCGGCGAAACCCGCATGCTGCCGCAGACCTTCCGCGGTGTAAGCCTGACCAACACCAGTGTCGACGGCCTGCTGCTCGAAGGCGGCCAAGTCAGCTTCACCAAGCCGTACAACCAGAGCGGCCACCGCCGCATCGACACCTATTACGGCTCGCTGGACGAACATGACAAGAGCAAGCACCTGAACTGGGCCGGCGCGTCCTGGAGCGGCACGGAAAACATCACCGCCAACCTTTACGCCGCCGAGCTGAAGGACATCTGGAACCAGTACTACGCTGATTTTGACTACACCTACGTGGTCAACGACCTGGTCAGCCTCAACCCGGGCGTGCACTTCTATCACACCCAGGACACCGGCCAGGCCCTGCTGGGCAAGATCGACAACAACACCTACAGCGTGCATTTCACCGTCAACGCCGGCTTCCACAGCGTCACGGCCGCCTACCAGCGGGTCAATGGCGATACGCCGTTCGACTACATCAACCTGGGCGACAGCGTGTACCTGGACAACTCGCGCATGTACTCGGACTTCAACGCCCCCAACGAGCGTTCGTGGAAGCTGCAGTACGGCTATGACTTCGCCGGCCTGGGCGTCCCCGGCCTGAGCACGACGCTGTCGTATTCGCGTGGCGAGGCAGACCTGACCAAGGCTGACCAGGGCAACACGCACTACGACTACTACCGCGCCGATGGCAAGAACGCCATGCACTGGGAGCGTGACCTGGACGTGAAATACGTGTTCCAGGAAGGCGACTTCAAGGACCTTTCGGTGCTGGTGCGTTATGCCGCTCACCGTGGCAGCCAGGGTTATGCGTCGATCGACAGCAGCAGTGACAACGATGAACTGCGCGTGATCGTTGATTACCCGCTGAACGTGTTCTGACCCGCGCCTAGTTTCATTGACTTAGCGCAGACCCAGTGGGAGCGGGCTTGCCCCGCGAACACCGGCGCAGCCGGTGCCAGGCACCGCATGAGGCCATTCGCGGGGCAAGCCCGCTCCCACCGGATTGAAGGCAGGCTTGCGACCACTGTTCTCTGCACCACCACGCGATTCCGTCGGACAAATCTTGTCCGACAATCCCCTCTTCCCTAGAATGTCGCCGCCGCGAATGGCCCTGCCTCAGCAGTAGCGAGCATGCTCACCCGATCACCGCGTTTCGCACTCTACAGGTCGCACCCCGAGCTGATCCTCAACCTGGGCAGTTGCCTCGCCGTGCTCGCCATCGTGGCCATCGTCAGCTACCTGCTGGCCCGTGAGCGCGACAGCGTCGAACTGTCGGCCATCCGTTCTTCCAACAACATCGTCCAGCTGATCGAAAGCGATATCCTGCGCAATGCCGAACTCTACGATCAGTCGTTGCAAGGGCTGATCTGGGCAGTCGGGCGCAAGGAGCTGCCTGAAGTGCCTGGCGTGTTGCGCCAGCGCCTGTTGTTCAATGAAGCCTTCGTCGACCGCAAACGCGGTGACGTACTCTGGCTCGACAAGCAAGGTAACGTGGTGGGCGATTCCACCAGCGCCATACCGCGCCAGGCCAACTTCGCCGACACCGGTGTGTTCAAGGCCCATCAGCACAACGCCAACCTCGGCATGCTGGTCGGCCCGCCGTTCAAGGCCAAGCTGGGCGACCTGGACTGGTGCATCAGTTTCAGCCGGCGCATCCCCGGCCCAGACGGCGAATTCGCCGGCCTGGCAGCGGGGGCCCTGCGCCTCTCGTACTTCAGCGAATTGTTCAAGCGCCTGGACATCGGCGATGACAGCAGCATCAACCTGTTCAATACCGACGGCCAGTTGCTGGCCCGCCAGCCGACCCGCCCGCAAGACCCGCTGATCGGCACCAATTACGCCGAGCGGCCCAACTTCAAGCGCATCCTTGGCGAGCGCAGTGGCAGCTTCACAGCCCTTTCTGCCACCCACGGCACCTCGCGCATGTACACCTTCGCCCGGGTCGCCGACCTGCCGCTGATCGTGTTGGTGGTGCACTCGGCCGACGAGGTGTTCCAGTCGTGGCGGCGCACCGCGATTCTGGTCAGCGTGGCCACCGGCGTGCTGTGCATCGGCATCCTCTGGCTAACCTTGCTGCTGGGCCGCGAGCTGCGCCGCCGCCACGAGGCCGAACAAGGCCTGGCCACCCTGGCCGCCACCGACAGCCTGACCGGCCTGGCCAACCGCCGCCGGCTGGACCAAGTGCTGCGCCAGGAGTGGGCACGCGCGCAGCGCAACCACAAGCCGTTGGCCGTGCTGATGGTGGATGTGGACCATTTCAAGGCGTTCAACCAGCGCCACGGCCACGCGGGTGGTGACCATGCCTTACGGGAGGTGGCGAAGTGCATCGAGGGGTGCATCAGGCGCCCGGCAGACCTGGCGGCACGCTATGGCGGGGAGGAATTTCAGGTGATATTGCCAGAAACCGATCTGGCCGGCGCCACCCTGCTGGCCGAGCGCATTCGGGCCAGCGTCGCGGCCCTGGCGCCGTTTGCCAATGACACCCGTGCCGTCACGGTCAGCATCGGCATCGGCCTGTACGAAGCAAACCCCCAGCACGATCTGGCGAGCGTGCTGGGGGCTGCGGATGAGGCGCTCTACCGGGCCAAGGCCAACGGGCGTAACCGGGTAGAAGGGCCTGGCGACTAGGAGCGGGCGCGGGCGGCGTTACGCAGCGCTTTCACCTGGTCGTGGTTACGTTGCACGCCTTGCAGTTGTTTTTCCACCAGGGTGTAGCTCTGATCGCTGGCGGTACGGCCCAGTTTGACCAGTTTCTCGCGGGCTTCCTTGTAGGCTTTCAGGGCATGGTCCTCGCCCCGCTCCACTTCGTTCAGCACGGCCTCTTCATCCTTGCCGGTGACCATCGCCTTGAGGTTGACCCAACCACGGTGCAGGTCGCCGCTGATGCTGGTGGACGTCTCAGGGTCGCCACCCAGGCGGCGCACTTCGCTTTGCAGTTCACCGGCGGCATTGGCGCACTCACCGGCGCGCTGCACGAAGAAGGCTTTCAGCTCTGGGTTCTTGACGTCATCGGCCGACGACTTGAAGCCTTTTTCGCCATCCTTGCTGTATTCGATCAGGTCGTTGAGCACATCAATTACGTCTTTGTTGGGGTTGCTCATTTCACGAACTCCTTGGCAGGTGATAGTCATCTGTAATGGAGCAGCGTTCGTGCCAACCTTAGACAGAAAAATAAATCGTTATAAATCAATAAGTTAAATAATTAGAAGAATGCACTCGAAGCGGCGTTCTGCATGATTGCCGCTTGGGCCTTCGTGCAGATTGCAGTATGGTCGGCGCTTTTGGACTGCCAGGTGCGTCGATGAAACCGGAAACCCTCGAACTGCTGGTCACCCGGACCATGCCCTTTGGCAAATACCAAGGTCGGATCATCGCCGACCTGCCGGGTGACTACCTGGCCTGGTTCGCGCGCAAAGGCTTCCCGGCCGGAGAACTGGGCGGGTTATTGGCGTTGATGCATGAAGTCGATCACAACGGGCTGATGGACTTGCTAGAGCCGTTGCGGCAAAAGCATCGGCGCTAATAGCGCCTCATTGTGTTCTGTAGGAGCAGCCTTGTGCTGCGAAAGGGCCGGTATGGCTGAACATTTTGGTAGGCAGTGATGGCCTCTTCGCAGCACAAGGCTGCTCCTACAGATACGGTGGCCAGCCACCTCAGGGTCGGCTTTTGCTGGTTCAATGCTGACCTCAGGCTCGTGCTTGACCTGTAGGAGCAGCCTTGTGCTGCGAAAGGGCCGGTATGGCTGCACAATTTTTAGGCGGTAATGGCCTCTTCGCAGCACAAGGCTGCTCCTACAGATACGGTCGCCAGCCGACCTCAGGGTCGGCTTTTTGCTGGTTCAATGCTGACTTCAGGCTCATGCTTGACCTGTAGGAGCAGCCTTGTGCTGCGAAAGGGCAGGTATGGCTGAACAATTTTTTAGGCGGTGATGGCCTCTTCGCAGCACAAGGCTGCTCCTACAGATACGGTCGCCAGCCGACCTCAGGGTCGGCTTTTTGCTGGTTGAATGCTGACTTCAGGCTTGTGCTTGACCTGTAGGAGCAGCCTTGTGCTGCGAAAGGGCCGGTATGGCTGAACAATTTTTTAGGCGGTGATGGCCTCTTCGCAGCACAAGGCTGCTCCTACAGATACGGTGGCCAGCCGACCTCAGGGTCGGCTTTTTGCTGGTTCAATGCTGACTTCAGGCTCGTGCTTGACCTGTAGGAGCAGCCTTGTGCTGCGAAAGGGCCGGTATGGCTGAACATTTTGTTAGGCGGTAATGGCCTCTTCGCAGCACAAGGCTGCTCCTACACAGTTCGCGGCTGGGTGGGGCTAGCCTTTCACCGGCGCGACGGCCAGTTCCACTTGCTCGCTCTTCTTGATCACCGCATACACCACGGCCGTCAGCAAGCTGCCGGCGACAATCGCCAGCAGGTACAGCAACGCATGGTTGATGGCATTGGGGATCAGCAGCACGAACAGGCCACCGTGCGGCGCCATCAGCTTGCAGCCGAAGTACATCGACAGTGCACCGGTCAAGGCACCCCCGGCGACACTCGCCGGGATCACCCGTAGCGGGTCCTTGGCGGCAAACGGGATGGCACCTTCAGAGATGAAGCACAGCCCCAGTGCCAACGCGGCCTTGCCCGCCTCGCGTTCACTCTGGGCGAACTTGCGCCGGGCGAGGAAACTGGCAATGCCCAGGCCGATGGGCGGCACCATGCCAGCGGCCATGGTCGCCGCCATGGGGGCATAGCTCGACGAGGCCAGCAGGCCCACCGAAAACGCATAAGCGGCCTTGTTGATCGGGCCGCCCAGGTCGACGCACATCATGCCGCCGAGTACCAACCCCAGCAGGATGGCATTGGTGGTGCCCATGCTGTCGAGGAACTGCGTCAGCCCTTCGAGCATGGCCGCCACCGGCTGGCCAACCACGTAGATCATCACCAGGCCCGTGAACAAGCTGGCAAACAGCGGAATGATCAAGATCGGCTTGAGCGCCTCCAGGCTGCTCGGCAAGCGTGCCCAGCGGGCAATGGCCTTGGCGCTGTAGCCGGCGAGAAAACCGGCGATGATGCCGCCGATGAAGCCCGCGCCCAGGGTGCTGGCCAGCAACCCTCCGATCATGCCGGGCGCCAGGCCCGGGCGGTCGGCGATGGACCAGGCGATGTAACCGGCCAACAGCGGCACCATCAGTTTGAACGCCGCCTCGCCGCCGATCTGCATCAACGCTGCCGGCAAGGTGCCCGGCTCTTTGTAGGCCTCAATGCCGAACACGAACGACAAGGCGATCAACAGGCCACCCGCCACCACCATCGGCAGCATGAACGACACCCCAGTGAGCAGGTGCTTGTACACGCCGGTCTTTTCACCCTTGCCGGTAGCGGAGGCCGCCGCGGCATCTGCAGCGTTCTCGACCTTGCCTTCAGCCAGGGCCTTGTCCAGGGTGGCGCGCGCCTGCTTGAGGGCGATGCCGGTGCCGCAGCGGTAAATGCGCTTGCCGGCAAACCGTGCGGTGGGGACTTCGATGTCAGCGGCCAGCAGCACCACGTCGGCTTCGGCGATGGCTTGGGCGGACAGCGGGTTGCGTGCCCCCACCGAGCCCTGGGTCTCCACGGTGAGTTGATAGCCCTGCTGCTGCGCGGCCTGCTGCAAGGCTTCGGCAGCCATGAACGTGTGCGCGACGCCGGTCGGGCACGCCGTGACGGCGACAATCCGCACGCCAGCGCCACTCAACGCTGCCGGGCTGTCGGGCGTATCCGCCAACAGCTGGGCGTTGGCCGCCGCCTCGTCGAGGAACCCCTCACGGTCGGCCAGGGCCTGGGACGGCGTGCTCTGGTACACGCGCTTGCCGACGAAGCGGGCCAGGTCGATCGGCCCGGTGCTTACTACCAGTACCCAATCGGCCTCGGCGAGCTGGGCCGCCGTCAGTTGCCGCTCGGGGTGCTCGGCGTCCTGTACCTCGACACGGGTGCTCCAGCCACGGCGCTGCGCAGCTGCCGCCAGCAAGCGCGCGCTCAGCACACTGGACACCTGGCCGTTGGGGCAGGCGGTGACAATGGCAATGTTCATCGGCAACCCTCTTGTTGTTCTGTCAGTTGCACGCCGGCTTCAAGGCGTGCCAGTTGCTCGCGGTCACGTATGCCAAAGCCGACCTGGGTCACGGCCTGGGCGGCAATGGCGGTAGCGCGGCTCAAGGTCTGCGCCGGCGCCTCGCCACGCAACAGGCCGTCGACCATGCCAGCCACCAGCGAATCCCCCGCACCCACGGTGCTGGCCACCCGCACCGTGGGCGGCTGGGCATGCAGGGCGAGGTCGCGGGCGAACCAGCTGACGCCGTGCTCGCCGGCCGACACCACCACATGCTCGATACCGCTGGCCAGCAGCCGCTCAGCAGCCGCGCGTTGCTGCGCTGGGGTTTGTACGGCCAGGCCCAGCACCTCGCCCAATTCCTCGGTGTTGGGCTTGACCAGCCAAGGCGCACTTTGCAGGCCGACGCGCAAGGCTTCGCCGCTGCTGTCGAGGGCGACCTTGAGGCCCTGAGCTTTGAGTTGCTCGAGCAACTGGCGGAACCATTCGGGGCTGATACCCCGTGGCAGGCTGCCGGCCACCACTACCGCGTCATGCCCTGGGGCGATCTGTTCCAGCCGCCGCAGCAACGCGGTACGGGCGGCTTCATCGACTTCTGGCCCCTGGCCGTTGATATCGGTCACGCGGCCGTCAGCTTCGACCAGCTTGATGTTGCTGCGCGTTTCGCCCGGCACGCGGACAAAGCAATCGGCAAAGCCGCGCCAGGCGATCAAGGCCTCGAACGGCTGCAGGTTGTCCTGCCCGAGAAAGCCGCCCACGGTGACGCTGTGGCCAAGGTCGGCCAAGACCTGGGCAACGTTCAGCCCTTTGCCCGCCGCATCGCTGTGCTGGGCCTGGCTGCGGTTGACGTGCCCCGGGCGCAAGGTATCGAGGCTGATGGTGATGTCCAGCGCCGGGTTCAGGGTAAGGGTGAGGATCTTGGCCATCAGTAACGCTCCACCAGCGCGCGAACCGCCGCGGCGCTGTCTTGTTGCAAGGCTTCGCGCGCCAGGGCGCGGGCCGTTTGGTGATCGGCCTGGCGAACCAGGGCTTTGACTTCGGCAATGCTGCGGGCGGCGACGCTCAACTCGTCAACATCCAGGCCAAGCAGCATGGCCACCGCCTGCGGGTCGGCGGCCAGCTCACCGCACACGCCCACCCACTTGCCTTCGGCATGGGCAGCGCGCACGGTCATGTCGATCAGGCTCAATACGGCCGGGTGCAGGCCGTCGGCCTGGGCCGACAGGCTCGGGTGGCCACGGTCGATGGCCAGGGTGTATTGGGTCAGGTCGTTGGTGCCGATGCTGAAGAAGTCCACTTCGCGGGCCAACTGCGGCGCCAGCAGGGCTGCCGAGGGCACTTCGACCATGATCCCCAGTTGCAGGTCGGCCACAGGGATTTCCTCACGCAGGCGCTCGACCATGGCCCGCGCTTCACGCCACTCGTGCACCTGGCCGACCATCGGGAACATGATCCGCAGCGGGCGCTGGTCAGCGGCGCGCAGCAAGGCGCGCAACTGGTCTTCCATGACCTGCGGGCGCTGCAACGTCAAACGCACGCCGCGCACGCCGAGGAAGGGGTTGTCTTCGGCAGCGATCGGCCAGTACGGCAGCGGCTTGTCGCCGCCGACATCCAGGGTGCGCACCACCAGGGGCCGGCCACCCAGGCCATCGAGCACGCGGCGGTACTCGGCCTCTTGGGTGGCGACGTCGGGTGCCTGGGGGTGGGCCATGAAAATCAGTTCGGTGCGCAGCAGCCCGACACCTTCCGCGCCCTGCTCCACCACCTTGTCGATACCGCTGCTCTCACCGATGTTGGCGAAAACCTCGACCGCATGGCCATCGCGGGTGACTGCCGGTTCATGGCGATGGGCCCAGGCTGCCTGCAAGCGCTGTTCGCGCTGGTCGCGCTCGGCCAGGGCACGCTGCAGCTCGGCGGCCGCTGGCGCAACACTGACCACACCGCGTTGCCCATCGAGCAGCAATGGCGTGCCGGCCTCGAGCAGCAGAATCGACGCACCGGCGCCGACCACTGCCGGAATGCCCAGGGCACGCGCGACAATGGCGCTGTGGGCCGTCGCGCCGCCTTGGGCGGTAACGATACCGGCGACCCGGCTCGGGTCCAGCCTGGCCACATCGGAAGGGCCGACCTCGGTCATCACCAGCACATAGGGCTGTGCGGGCTCGACCTGCGCCTGCACGCCGCACAACTGGGCCAGCACGCGCCGGCCGATGTCGCGCAGGTCAGCGGCCCGTTCGGCGAGCAAGGCGTCATGCAGCGACTCTTGCTGCCGGGCTGCCGCCTCGATCACGGCCATCCACGCCGCCGGGGCGCTTTCGCCCTGGGCCAAGCGCTGCTCGACATCGTCGGCCAACGCCGGGTCGGCGAGCATCTCTTGGTGGGTGACGAAGATCTCGCCGATGGCCTTGTCGCTGCGCTGCACCAAGTTGTGCAACTCGCTGTTCACCGTTGCCAAGGCCTCGCGCAGCTTGGCCCGTTCCTGGGCGCGGGATTCGCCGCGCAGGGGGTAATCGATGTCGCGCTCGACGCAGACGTGCGCCGGGCCACTGGCAATCCCAGGCGCCGCGCCTACACCCTGGATCCGGCTGCCTGCGGCGGGTGCCTGAAGCACTTCGAGCGGCAGGCTGGCTAGCGGTGCGGAGCTTTGTGGCAGCGGCTCGACGTCCTCGCCCAAGCCCGCTTCGATGGCCGCCAGCAGCGCTGGCAAGGCATCGGCGGCGATGGCGGGTTCGGCAATCAGTTCCAGCTCCTGGCCACGGCGGGCGCCGAGGCTCAGCAGCTTGCTAAGGCTCTTGACCGACACCGCTGGCTGCGCGCTGTCGGTCAGCCGCACACGGATTTCGCCCTCGAAGCCTTTGGCCAGTTGCGCGAGCACCTTGGCCGGGCGGGCATGCAAACCATGGGGGTTGGCCAACACGATGCGCGCGCCGGGCCAATCCGCCGGCGCCTCACCGCCCAGCACCTGCAGCACCGCACGGCTGCTGGTGGCCTGGTAGAGCATCTGCCCGCGCCCTTCGATCAGCACTTCGCACAAGCGCTCGAGCAAAGCCTGATGAGCGGCGCCGAGGCTGGCCAGGCAGAACAGGCCGTTGAGCGGCTGATCGCGATAGCGCAGCGGTTGCTGCGGGGTGATGAATGCCAGGCCCGGCTGGCGCACCTGGCGCTCGCTGTGCAGCCACCACAGGCCCTCGCCCAGTGGCAAAGGCTCGGCCTGCTGCAGCACGGCGGCAAAGCCACTGTCGACGCAACCGGCGCGCTGCAGCAAGCGCGCACCGCGCCAGGCCAGCTCGTCGAAATCTTCGGCCGGTAGGTTCAAGCCAACCAGTTGCGCATCCAACGCCAACGCCTGTGGCGCGCCTTGCAACAGTTTGAGCAAGGCCTCGGCAGAGCTGGCCCGGCGCAGCGCCTCGGCCAGGTCGGTCTCGCCCAGGGCACGGGTCAGCAATTGCAGCAGGCGCAGGTGTTCATCGGAACGGGCGGCGATGCCGATCGCCAGGTAGACCCTTTGGCCATCGCCCCAGTCCACCCCTTCGGGGAACTGCAGCAAGCGCACACCGGTGGTGTGGACCAGGTCGCGGGTCTGCGGCGTGCCATGCGGGATGGCAATGCCCTGCCCGAGGAAGGTCGAGCCTTGTGCCTCGCGGGCCTGCAGCCCTGCGAGGTAGCCCTCGGCGACCAGGCCGTCGGCCACCAGCTGATCTGCCAGCAGGCGCAAGGCCTCGGCCTTGTCCGCGGCCTTCTGGCCCATGGCTATTTGCCCTGTGGCGAGCTCGAGCATGCCCTTCTCCTTTTGCAGTACCCAGGTGGGGTACTGAGGTATTGTTGTCGAAAATGGCCAGTTGAACAGCCTTGCGCAGATGGCAGCCGAGGCAGAAAATTTGGCAGCTGAAACGATTAATCTGACCAGGCGGCCACGTTACTCGATAATCTCCCGAGGAAAAAGCCCCATCCTGTCGGACAATTGCGACAATGGTCGTCTGCGCGCGAGCGCAGCTCCGGGTCAAACTATCCGGTCTGGCCTCGCAGCCAGCCCCGGTAATAACAAGGAAAATTCGGTGAAACTCAGCGATATCGCCCGTCTGGCCGGTGTGTCCGTGACCACTGCCAGCTACGTCATCAATGGCAAGGCCGAACAGCAGCGCATCAGCAGCAGCACTGTCGAGCGCGTGCGCGCAGTGGTCGAAGCCCATGGCTTCACGCCCAACCCGCAAGCCGCCGGCCTGCGCAGCCGACATACCCGCACATTGGGCTTCATTCTCCCGGATCTGGAGAACCCCAGCTACGCCCGCATCGCCAAGCAGCTCGAGCAAGGCGCCCGCGCCCGTGGCTACCAGTTGCTGATTGCCAGCAGCGATGACCAGCCGGACAGCGAGCGCCAGCTGCAGCAACTGTTCCGCGCCCGTCGATGCGATGCCCTGTTCGTCGCCAGCTGCTTGCCTGTGGAAGACGACAGCTACCGTGAGCTGCAAGACAAGGGCCTGCCGGTGATCGCCATCGACCGTCGCCTGGACCCTGCGCATTTCTGCTCGGTGATCAGCGATGATCGCGACGCCAGCCGTCAGCTGGCCGCCAGCCTGCTCAGCGCAGCCCCGCGCAGCATCGCCCTGATTGGCGCCCGCCCGGAGCTTTCAGTCAGCCAGGCCCGTGCCGGCGGCTTCGACGAAGCCCTGCAAGGCTATGCAGGTGAGGTGCGCCGTTATCAGGGTGAGGCGTTCAGCCGTGAATGCGGTCAGCGCCTGATGCTGCAACTGATCGACGAACAGGGTGGCCTGCCGGATGCCCTGGTAACCACCTCCTACGTGCTGCTGCAGGGCGTGTTCGACACCTTGCAGGCGCGCCCCGCCGACTCGCGCCAGCTGCAGTTGGGCACCTTCGGTGACAACCAGTTGCTCGACTTCCTGCCGCTTCCGGTCAATGCCATGGCCCAACAGCACGGGCTGATCGCCGCCACTGCGCTAGAGCTGGCCCTGGCAGCCATCGAGGAAGAGCGTTACGAGCCCGGCGTGCACGCCATCGGTCGAACCTTCAAGCAACGTATCCCAGCGGCCTGAACATGCGCCTGATCGACACCCACACCCACCTGGACTTCCCCGACTTCGACGCCGACCGCTCGCGCCTGCTGGCCAATGCGGCGGCGCGCGGGGTGGAACGCATGGTGGTGCTGGGGGTGTATCAGGCGAATTTCCAGCGGGTGTGGGACCTGGCCTGCGCCGACACGCGTGTGGCTGCTGCCCTGGGCTTGCATCCGGTTTACCTGGGCCAGCATCGCCCAGAGCACCTTGCCCAGCTGCGCGACTGGCTGGAGCGCCTGCGCGGCGACCCGCGCCTGTGCGCCGTGGGTGAGTTCGGGCTGGACTACTACCTGGAAGCATTGGACAAAGATCGCCAACAGGCGCTGTTCGAAGCACAACTGCAGATGGCCTGCGAGTTCGAGCTGCCGGCCTTGCTGCATGTGCGCCGTAGCCATGCCCAGGTGATCGCCACGCTCAAGCGCTACAAGCCGGCCCGGGCTGGGGTCATCCATGCTTTTGCAGGCAGCTATGAAGAGGCGCGCGAGTACATCAAGCTTGGTTTCCGCCTGGGGCTTGGTGGGGCGGCTACCTGGCCGCAGGCAGTGCGCTTGCGCAAGACCCTTGCCCGGCTGCCGCTGGAAAGCGTAGTGCTGGAGACCGACGCGCCAGACATGGCCCCGGTGATGTACCCCGGGCAGCGTAATAGCCCGGAGCACCTGCCGGAGATTGCCGCAGCACTGGCTGAGGTGATCGGCATAGAGGTGGACGTGTTGGCTGACGCCAGCAGCAAGAATGCCTGTGAGTTATTTGGCTGGTAGCTGACTGCCCCGGCGCTAGCGCTGTAGGAGCAGCCTTGCGCTGCGAAGAGGCCATTACCGCCACAGCCTCTCTACAGCCTTACCGGCCTCTTCGCAGCTCAAGGCTGCTCCTACAGAGGTAGCTTCATTAAACCCTGAACGCCCCGATCAACCGTTTCAACTCCACCACCTGAGCAGACAATGCCCGGCTAGCCTCCTCGGTCTGGCAGGCTCCTTGGGTGGTGTCCTGCGCGGCGCTGTTGATCGCCACGATGTTCTGGTCGATGTCATGCGCCACGGCGGTCTGCTGCTCCACGGCAGCGGCAATCTGCTGGTTCTGCTCGACGATACTGCCCACCGCACCCAAAATATTGCCCAACGCCTGCTGCACCCGTCGCGTTTCATCGACGGTGCCAGCGGCCATCTGGTGGCTGCTGCCCATGGCACTGACCGCCGCTGCGACCCCCTCCTGCAAGCGCTGGATCATCTGCGCGATCTCTGCAGTCGAGTCCTGGGTGCGCCTGGCCAAGGTGCGCACCTCATCGGCGACCACCGCGAAGCCTCGGCCTTGCTCCCCGGCGCGCGCTGCCTCGATCGCGGCGTTAAGTGCCAGCAGGTTGGTCTGCTCGGCAATGCTGCGGATCACTTCAAGCACCCGCCCGATTGCCTGGCTGTCACTGGCTAGCTGATTGATGGCCACCACGCTCTGGTCGATCTCGGCAGCCAGCCGGTCGATGCTGCCTTGCTGGCGTTGCACCAGGCCACGGCCAGTGGCGCTTTCCTGGTTGACCTGTTGCGCGCCATCGGCCGCAAGCGCCGCGCTGCGTGCGACCTCCTGGGCAGTGGCGCTCATCTGGTTCATGGCCGTGGCCACTTGCTCGATTTGCTCACGCTGGCCGCTGACTGCCTGGTTGCTCCGCACTGACACCGCCAACACTTGGCTGGCCTGTTCTTCGACGGCCACCACGGTGCGGCCAACTTGGTCGATCAGGCCACGGATACGCTGCACGGTGTCGCTGAAACCTTGCCCCAGCTCGCCCAACTCGTCGCGGCTGCGGGCCTGGAAGCTAACCGTCATGTCGCCGTCGGCGACCTTGCCCATCGCCTTGCCGAGCTGGCGCAGGGTCGCCCGGGTCGAGACGTAGAACCCGCTGTACAGGTACACAATCAGCGCGAACACACCGGCCAGCACCACCACCAAGCCGATCATGCGCCACTGTTGCTCGCCCAGCCGGTTCTGCAGTTGGCCCTGCAGGTGCATGAGAATGGCCTCGTTGAGGCGGTAGGTGTGCCCCATCAGCTCATGGGTTTGCTGATAGAACGCAGGCCAGGGCGCGTCCAAGGTCTCGGCCACCACCACCTGTGTTTCGAATAACGCGGCGGCCTGCCTGACCGTCGCCTGGCTGGCCTGGGCGCTGCTGGCCAGGGCCGCTTTGGCCGCGGGGTCACTGCCCAGGGCGTCCTCCAAACGCAGTGCGTAGTCGGTGGCCAGGCGCTCGAGGCGCTGCAGCAAATCTTCGAAGCGCGCGCTGCCGGACGAATCCATGAAGCCACGCCCAAGGGCAATGGCCCCCATCGCCTGCCCGTCCGCCAGGGCCTGGGTGACCTGCGCCGTCGCCACACCAAGCAGGTCGTTCAGTTGCCGCACCGAGGTTTGGCTGTCCTGGCTCAGGCCAGATTGGCTGGCCACCAGGCGGGTCAGCACCTGGGCCTGGGCGAGCAAGGCGTCGAACAACGCCGTTTTGTTCTGCAGCGAGGACTCTTCGCGGGCGCGGGCAAAGGCATCGGCCAAGTCCTCGCGCTTGGCTTCCAGCTGCGGGTCGTCGCTATGCAGTGCCTGGAGATGCTCCTGCACGTTGCCCTGCAACGCAGCAATACGCGATTCAACATCACCGGCCTGGCCCGACTGGCCGATCACGGCATTGATCTGCAGGAGGCTGCCCAAGGCTTCGAAGCCTGCGCGCAGGGCCAGGCTTTCGCGCAGGGGGGCAATGCCCTGCAGCTCGGCGCGGGTGGCCTGAAACTGCTGGTACGCATCGCGTACCAGGTAGCCGCTGATGACCAGCATGGGCAGGAAAAACAGGACGCTGACAAGGCTGAACTTCTGACCGAAGCTCAGCCGGTTCATCAGTGCGATGGCCGGATAAAGCAGACGCTTCACGGGGCACCTCCTTGGATTCTTATTGTTCTACGGGGTAGCACAGTGCCACGTGTATACCGCAGATCGAATCGGAGGTTTGTAACTTATGGTTAAGCCCCGGTAGGAGCAGCCTTGTGCTGCGAAGAGGCCAGTTGCATCCCGAAGATTCAGGGGTGGTGCTACTGGCCTCTTCGCAGCACAAGGCTGCTCCTACAGGGCGCGTGTTACGGCGGTGAGGTCAGACCAGCACCGTCCACAACGCAAACCCGGCGTACCACAGCACCGCGCAGCGCAGCAGCAATTCCCAAAGGCTGTCCAGCCGGCTTAGGCCACGCTGGCTGTCTTCTTCGTCGGGGATATCGTCGGCAATGCGCCCAACCCTGGCCACCAGGTGGCCGGCGCTGATGTGCCAGTTGAGGAGCTCGTGCAGCATCACGCGGGTCACCGCGACGAAGTTGCCGACCAGCGCGAAGCTCAAGGCCATCACCCGCACCGGCAGCCAGTCCATGATGTGCCGCAGTTGCTCGGCACGCGCCTTGAGCGCGGGCTGCTTGCTGTGCTCGCCGCACAGCGCCAGCAGGCGATAGGCCAAGGCAGCACCTGGGCCGAGCACGAAATACCAGAAGATCACGGCGAAGAAGCTCTGGTAGGCCTGCCACAGCAGGTAACCCTGCACCCGCACCAGCAGGCTGTGAGGCTCGTCGGCCACCAGGCCCAGGTCGCGCTCGGCCACGTGCAGGGCGGCCTGATCGTCACCCCGCCGCCAGGCATCGCGAAACGGCCCCAGCGCCGCTTTCGCATCGCCGCGGCCCAGGCTGTAGATCAACACCAGCAGGTGCACCGGCAATGCCAGCAGGCCATAGGCGACGGGCTCCAGCACATGCAGCAGCAAGGCCAGCACCGCTACCGGCGCCAGCACCAGAATGGCCAACGTCCACCACGGCTGCACCTTGCCGCTGCGCTCCAGGCGCACCAGTTCACCGAGGAAAAAACCATCGCGCTGTATTCGATGGCGCAGTGCCGAGAATTTCTCGACCCACAGCGCCAGCAGCAAAACCAGAAAACTCATGAGTTGTCCTCGTTATCCTTCACGGTTTGGCGATAGCGGCCCCAGTCGAAGGCCGGGCCTGGGTCGGTTTTGCGCACCGGTGCTATGTCGCTGTGGCCCTGGATGCGTTCAAGGCTGATGACCGGCCAGGCGTCGCGGATTTGTCGGGTCAGCTGCGCCAGCGTGGCGTACTGGGCATCGGTGTATGGCAGGTCGTCAGTGCCTTCGAGTTCGATGCCGATGGAGAAGTCGTTGCAGCCCTCGCGCCCGTCGAAGCACGAGACACCGGCATGCCAGGCGCGGTCGAGCAACGACACGAACTGGGTCACGGCGCCATCGCGCTCGACGAACAGGTGCGCCGAAACCGTCAGGTGGCAGATGCTCTGGAAATAGGGATGTTCATGGGCGTCCAGGCGGTTCTGGAAGAATGCCTGAACCTTGCCGGTGCCGAAACACGCCGGCGGCAAGCTGATGTTGTGAATCACCAGCAGGGAAATCGACTCGCCCTCGGGGCGCGCGTTGAAGTTGGGCGACGGGCAGTGGGTGATTCCGTGGAACCAGCCGGTGGCACGGTCCAATTGCATGGGGCAGATCCTGAAAAAACGCCGGGTACAGAGCAGCAGTATGCCCTGCGTCCGCGGCCGTTTGCATGTGAATCATTGTAATGATGACTCAATGGACCTGCTGTTGCCGCAGCCCTTCGAGCACCGACTCCAGCGCCCGCTCGAACAGCGCGCCGTCATCGAGCACCCGCACCTCTCCCCGGTGCAGCGCCTGGGCGAGGCTGCCGGTGTTCCACTCACGCACTTTCATGCCCGTGCGATTGGCGAACACCAGCCGATCGTTGCTGTCGATGCGTGCCACCAGCTTGCAGCGCAATGGGTCGTCTTCATCGAATACCTCGACCCAGCTGCCGATACGCAGGCGCTGCACCTGGCGCAATGCCGAGGCATTGCCGTCGACAATGTGCAGGGGGGCGCAGGCGGGCTCTTCGGCAAGCGCTAGCACGATGTCCTCGTCCACCAGCACCTCGTCCAGCACGGGCGGGTCATCGGCCCTGTGCCCTTCGGACGCCGAGCAAGCGCGCAGGTGCAATTGCTCAAGCTGCTGGAAAAAGTCACGGGTGGCGGTGGAGTCCAGCGCCACGCCAGCCAGGCCTTCGCGCAAGGCCTTGAGCAGGCCGGGCACCTGTTGCAGCAGTTGCTGACAGGCCTGCGGGTCGTGGTGCGGGGCGATACTGGCGAGCAGCGTGTCCAGGGTGGCCAGGCCGTTGCGCCATGCCTCGGACCCTTCGCCCTGCTTGAGCCACGCCAGCAGCAGCACCTGGCTCCAGGCCTGCACCAGCATCTGCACCACCACGTGCGGCAGCACCCGCCCGCGCAGACGCTGGTTGAGCACCTGCTGCACCTGCTGCCGGGCCTGCAGGGTTCGCGCGCGGCCCTCTTCGGCGTCGCGGGTACGCTGTTCGAGTAATTCGTGGCGGCGCCGCTCGTCCTGGCTGAAGGCGAGAAACTCGTCGAGCAGCTCGGCGAACAGGCAGGCGTCATCGGTGAAGTCGTTGAGCAGACGCTGAACGATACGCTCCACCCGTACATGCAAACTGTCGCGCAGCCCTTCGGCGCTGCTCTGCCAACCGATCGCAGCACCCGCGATCTCGTTGAGCAAGCGCCGGGCCGGGTGGTTGGCGCGGCTGAACAACCCCTTGTCGAGCAGCGCGACCTTGAGCAGCGGGATGTGCAAACGCGCGATCAATGCCCGCAGGCTGGCGGGCAAGTTGTCGTCGTTGTGGATGAAATCGAACAGCAGGCCGATCAGGTTGATCATGTCTTCATCGGCCGTGGCGATGCGCCGACGCGTGCCACTGCGCACACTGACGCGCAACAACAGTTGTTCCAGCTGTTGGCCAAGCGCGAAGTCATCCGCCGCCTGCGTGGCGGGCACATAGTGCTGCAGGTGCGAAAGCAGGCGCAGCAGGTCGGCGGTGCTGATCGGCTGGGCAGCAGCCACCCGCTGCAAACGCGGCGCGATTTGCCCGCGCACGGGGGCCAGAAGCGTTTGCAGAGAAGCAAAATACGCTTGCCCGGCACTGTCCGCGCCCAGCGCCCCTTGCGCCTCCAGGCTGGACGGCCGGCGCCCGGCGCTCAGGCACCGATCCTCGGCGCGCCGACGCGGCGCAGGCTGCAGTTCGGGCAGCACACCGGCCGCGGCCAGCAGCTGGTTAGCCTCTGCGTAGAGCACCTCCACATCACGCAACACGTAGCGTTCAAACAGCTTCAAGAGGATCAGCTTGACCCGCAGCCCGACCCCCAGGTTGCGGCCCGCTTCGAGGAAATAGCCGCACAGCGCAGCGGGGCCCACGGGGTTTTGCTGCTCGCCCACCGGGCGATCGAGCAATGCCTGCAAGCGCAAGCCCAGTTGCTGCAGGGCAAGGCCGTCTCGCGAGAGCACCCGCGCGACCATGCCGTCGATGGCGGATGCACGCTCGCGCTGCGCCTTGTTGCCTGAACCCTGCGCTTCACCCAGGCCGCCCAGAGGGTCTGCCCGGCCGAGGCTGGCGAAGGTGTGATGGAAGGTGTCGAGAAAACCGCGCTCGATGCTTTTGCGCTTCAGGCGCACGTCGCGCATCGCTTCGAAATACAGGTTCTGGTCGCAGCGCTCAGCGGCCTTGTCGGCCATCTCGAAGAGGGTGACGTCGGTGTTGTCGAACAAGGCCTGCAGGCCTTGGCGCAATTGCAGCGCGGCTTTGTCGCGCACTTGCAGGAGCAATACCGGAAGGCAAGGCAGAGGCGTGCGCGCCCCTCGGTCGATGGCTGCCGCCAGGGGCACCACCTTGCCTTCTTTATGCATCCCTAACTCCTTGCAGGCTTGCTTGCCCCACGGGCAACGAATCGTCAAAGCTATGACGCCAAATACTGGTCACTATTATCGGCAAAAAAACGGACAGCTGCCAGCGCCGTTTCGCTTGCTGGGAAATGACCCTGTATTCGGCCAGATGCTCAGACGGGCCGACCAAAGGTCACCGGCCATGGCCCTGTACACACCGCTCCCCTGCCCTATAATCGCGGGCATCTAGCTTGTGGAGCCGACCATGCCGAACCTACGCCTCGCCGACCTGACCGCTGAAATCGAAGCCAACGTGCGCCGTGCACTGTTGGAGGACATCGGCAGTGGCGATATCACCGCGCAGTTGATCCCGGCCGAACGCCTGGCCAAGGCGACCATCATTACCCGCGAGGACTGCGTGATCGCTGGCACCGCCTGGGTCGACGCCGTGTTCCGCCAGCTCGACCCGCGGGTGGCGGTGCACTGGCAAGTGGCCGATGGCGACCGCGCGCTGGCCAACCAGCCGCTGTTCCACCTGGAAGGCCCGGCACGCTCGCTGCTCAGCGGTGAGCGCAGCGCGCTGAACTTCCTGCAGATGCTGTCGGGCGTCGCCACGCGCGCACGCTTTCTGGCCGACTTGGTCGCAGGTACCCAAGTGCGCCTGCTAGACACCCGCAAGACCCTTCCCGGCCTGCGCCTGGCGCAGAAATACGCGGTCACCTGTGGCGGTTGCGACAACCACCGCATCGGCCTTTACGATGCCTTCCTGATCAAGGAAAACCACATCGCCGCCAGCGGTGGCGTGGCCGAGGCAGTGGCGGCAGCGCACCGCATCGCCCCTGGCAAGCCGGTGGAAATCGAGGTGGAAAGCCTGGATGAACTGCGCCAGGCCCTGAATGCGGGTGCGGATATCGTCATGCTCGACGAGCTGACCCTGGACGAAATGCGCGAAGCGGTGCGCATCACTGCGGGCAAGGCCAAACTCGAGGCCAGCGGCGGCGTTAACGAGAGCACCTTGCGGGTAATTGCCAAGACCGGCGTCGACTACATCTCCATTGGTGCGATGACCAAGGATGTGAAGGCCGTAGACCTGTCGATGCGATTGAGCCTCTGAGAGGACGCGGTGCTTGTACCGCCCTCTTCGCGGGTAAACCCGCTCCCACAGGATCACCGCAGGCTTGAGTAATGTGCGCCCCCTGTGGGAGCGGGTTTACCCGCGAAGAGGCCCGCACAGGCGCAGCAAATCTCAGGCATAAAAAAACCGGCCAGATGGCCGGTTTTTTTTCGGGCGTGGATCAGAACGCGGCGTTGGCCAGGCCGTCCAGGTAGCGCTCGACGTCCAGTGCGGCCATGCAGCCTGCGCCGGCCGAGGTAATCGCCTGACGGTAAACGTGGTCGGCCACGTCGCCCGCAGCGAACACACCTTCGACGTTGGTGGCAGTGGCGTTGCCTTCGCGGCCGCCGTTGACCACCAGGTAGCCGTCCTTGAGGGTCAGCTGGCCTTCGAACAGCGAGGTGTTCGGGGTGTGGCCAATGGCGATGAACACGCCGTCGACCTTGATTTCATCGCTGCTGCCATCGTTGTTCTTCAGGCGCGCACCGGTCACACCCATGTTGTCACCCAGCACTTCGTCCAGGGTGGCATTGAGCTTGAGCTCGATCTTGCCTTCGGCCACACGGGCGTTCAGCTTGTCGACCAGGATCTTCTCGGCGCGGAAGGTTTCGCGGCGGTGAACCAGGGTCACTTTGCTGGCGATGTTGGCCAGGTACAGGGCCTCTTCAACGGCAGTGTTGCCGCCGCCGACGACTGCTACCGGCTTGTTGCGGTAGAAGAAGCCGTCACAGGTAGCGCAGGCCGAAACGCCCTTGCCCATGAAGGTTTCTTCCGACGGCAGGCCCAGGTAACGAGCGCTGGCGCCGGTGGCAACGATCAGTGCGTCGCAGGTATAGGTGCCACTGTCACCCTGCAGGGTGAACGGCTTGTTGGCCAGGTCGACAGCGTTGATGTGGTCGAAGACGATCTCGGTCTCGAAGCGCTCGGCGTGCTCTTGCATGCGCTGCATCAGGGCTGGGCCGGTCAGGCCATGGGGGTCGCCCGGCCAGTTGTCGACTTCGGTGGTGGTGGTCAGCTGGCCACCGGCCTGCATGCCAGTGATCAGCAGCGGCTTGAGGTTGGCACGGGCGGCATAGACTGCGGCGCTGTAACCGGCAGGGCCGGAACCGAGGATGATGACGCGCGAATGACGTACTTCAGACATGTCGAACTCCTGTCGAGCCGGCCGCACGGGGCCAGCATCGGTGTGCCGGCGGTGCCAGCTGGAATTTAAAAAGGACCCACGCAACCTTGGGGAAGGCTACTACGCGTCGATCCAAAACCTAAAAGTTGAGCGCACTGTAGCGAGGTCGCAAAGATTAAGGAAATATCCTTCGACAATCCACCTCATAGGCATTGTCTATCCAGCAATTTCATTCACGAAAAACGCCCTGGCGCTTTTGTTACAGCCGATTTCGCCAACATCGCCCGCCTTTCGTCGGCGCGACAAACTCGGTAAGGTCAGCGCGTTTTCCTTCTGTTCGGAGTGTCTCGATGCAAGCCCCTGTCCTCTCTGGCCCCCAGTACCTGCGCGAAGGCCTGAAACTGGTGCTGAGCCCGAACCTGCGGTTGTTCGTGCTGTTGCCCCTGGCGGTCAACCTGCTGCTGTTTGGTGGCCTGATCTACTTTGCCGGCCATCAGTTCAGTGTCTGGGTCGACGCCCTGATGCCAACCCTGCCCAGCTGGTTGAGCTTCCTCACCTACATTCTGTGGCCACTGTTCGTCGCCTTGGTGGTGCTGATGGTGTTCTTCACCTTCACCCTGGTGGCCAACGTCATTGCGGCGCCGTTCAACGGTTTTCTGGCCGAGAAGGTCGAAGTGGTGGTGCGCGGCCAAGACAACTTCCCTGCCTTCAGCTGGGCCGAGCTGGTGGCCATGGTGCCGCGCACCTTTGGCCGCGAGATGCGCAAGCTGGGTTACTTCCTGCCACGGGCCATCGGCCTGTTCATCCTGTCGCTGATCCCGGTGGTCAACGTGGTCGCCGCGCCGCTGTGGCTGATCTTTGGTGTGTGGATGATGGCTATCCAGTACATCGACTACCCGGCGGACAACAACAAGATGAGCTGGCAGGACATGCTCGCCTGGTTGCGCCAGAAGCGCTGGCAGTCGCTGGGCTTTGGCGGCATCACCTACCTGGCCCTGATGGTGCCGGTGGTGAACGTACTGATGATGCCGGCCGCAGTGGCGGGGGCTACGTTGTTCTGGGTGCGTGAACGCGACTAAATCCAAACGCAGCCCTGTGTAGGAGCAGCCTTGCGCTGCGAAGAGGCCAGTACTGACAATACCTATCTGTGGCTAGTACTGGCCTCTTCGCAGCACAAGGCTGCTCCTACCGTCATTGACCGAGCCGGCTGGAAAACTGCCCCACTACATCCACCACCCGCTTCGCCCCCTCCTGGATTTCGACGATCACGTTGCCGGTTTCATCGGCCAACGACAGCCCCTGCTCGGCCTGGCGCTTGCTGGTGTCGATGATCGCCACCGCAGCCTGGGCCAATTGCTCGTTCTGCTGCACCACCCGGGCAATCTCTTCGGTGGCCGTGCTGGTACGCGAGGCCAGCTGGCGCACTTCATCGGCGACCACGGCAAAACCACGCCCCTGCTCGCCCGCCCGGGCCGCCTCGATGGCAGCGTTGAGCGCCAGCAGGTTGGTCTGCCCGGCAATGTCACTGATGGTCTTGATGATCGAGCCGATCACCCGCGACTGGGTGTCCAACGCCTGAATGCCCTCGGCGGCGTCTTGCATCGACGACTCCAGGCCACGCATGACATTTACCGTCTGCGTGACTACGTCGGTGGCCTTGCGCGCGCTGGCGTCAGTGCTCAGCGAGGTATTGAAGGCGATGTCCGCCGCCTCGGCAACCGCCTGCTCCTGGTTGACCTGGTCGGTGATCACGGTGGCGAACTTGACCACTTTGTACAGCACATCATGGGCGTCGAAGATCGGGTTGTAGGACGCTTCCAGCCAGATTACCCGGCCATGGGCATCGATACGCTTGAAGCGCTCAGCCACGTATTCGCCACGGCGCAGCTTGTCCCAGAACGCCTGATAGCCCGACGAATTGGCCTCTTCGGGTTCGCAGAAAATACGGTGATGCTTGCCGCGTATCTGTTCAAGGCGATAACCGACCGACGTCAGAAACCGTTCGTTGGCCGTCAGGATGGTGCCATCAAGGCCGAACTCGATGACTGCGGTCGAGCGCATCAGGGCCTTGATCAGGCTTTCGTGCTCACGGGAGGTCTCAATCGTGCGGGTGAGGTCGCTCGAGTGCAGGGTGAAATACTTGATGCGCCCTTCGCTGTTCTTGACCGGCTGCAGAATCGAGCGCAACCAGGCTTCCTGGCCATTGCCGCGCAGCAGGCGGAACGCCCCGTTGAGGTGCTCGCCCCGGCTGATCGCGCTTTTCATGCGTTGGTAGAAGTCGAGCGACTTCACGTGGGGCGGGACAATGTCCTCGAGTTTGCGTCCAAGCAATTGGTCGGCACGGTAGAGCATCTCGCTCTCGAAGTTGCCGTTGACCATCTCGATCCGTCCTTGGGGGTCGAGTTGGAGCACCAGCATCTCGCTGTCGAGGCTGCACTTGACCTGTTCGACCGACAGCAGGTCTTCGCGCAACTGCTGGATTTCTTGCTTGAGCTTGTTGTTGAACATTACCGCTCTCCTGGAGCGCAGCACGTAATCGAATGCATCTTCATCGGCTGCCAGTGCCAGGTTCTTGAGCGCCGCCCACGCAAATATTCACACAATTGAAACAGCCGGCAATCAGGCGTCATTTGCACGTCACAAGGCCGTCACATCGGCGCAATGATGCGAGCGGAAACTTTTTGTCATGAATACACCCGCCCTACGCATCACCCTCGTCAGCGAAACCTTCCCACCCGAGATCAACGGTGTCGCCAACACCCTTGGCCGCCTCAGCGAAGGGTTGCGCCAACGCGGGCATGACATCGAGATCGTCCGCCCCCGCCAAGCCGGCGAGGAGCCTGTGCACAACGATCCGCAGCTGATGCTATGCCGCGGTTGGGCGTTGCCCGGCTACCCCGGCCTGCAATGGGGTGAAGTGTCGATGCACCGGCTGTTGCGGCGTTGGCGCAGGCAGCGACCGGACGTGCTGTACATCGCCACCGAGGGGCCTTTGGGGTTGAGCGCATTGCGTGCGGCACGGCGTCTGGGAGTACCGGTGGTCAGCGGGTTCCATACCAACTTCCCGCAGTATTCCGGCCAGTATGGCTTGGGCTTGCTGGCACGCCTGCTCACCCATTACCTACGCTGGTTCCATCGCCGCACGGCAGTCACCCTGGTGCCCAGCGTCAGCCAGCGCCTGGAGCTAGAACGTCGTGGTTTCGAGCGCCTGGACCTGTTGGCCCGCGGCGTCGACGCCTGCCTGTTCAACCCGGCCCGGCGCAGCCAGGCGCTGCGCGAAAGCTGGGGGATCGGGCCGGACGATATCGCCGTGCTGCATGTCGGCCGGCTGGCGGCGGAAAAAAACCTAGGGGTACTGCGACCGTGCCTGGATGCCCTGCAGAAGACTTATCCACACAAGCGCTTGCGCCTGATCGTGGTCGGTGACGGCCCACAGCGCGCCACCTTGCAGCAGCAGGTGCCTGATGCCGTGTTCTGTGGTGCCCAGCGGGGCGAGGTGCTGGCCGAGCACTATGCCAGCGGTGACTTGTTCCTGTTCCCGAGCCTGACCGAAACCTTTGGCAACGTGGTGCTCGAAGGCATGGCCTCAGGCTTGGCGGTGGTCGCCTATGATGAGGCAGCGGCTGCCCAGCACATTCGGCATGGCCATAGCGGTGCGTTGGCGATGCCCGGCGACCAGGCGGCCTTCATCGATGCCGCTTGCTGGCTACTGGAAGAGGAAGAAACCCTGCGCCGGGTGCGCCTGAACGCACGGCAGCACGCCAGCCGACAGGGCTGGCCGGCGATTGTCGAGCAGTTCGAAACCTACCTGTGCAGTGCTTGCAAACAACGCACAGGCGACACGCAAAAAGCTTCAGGTGCTGCACTGGCGATCAAGCCAGGTTCGACAGCGCATCGCGGCTGACCTTCAGCCGCCGCGCGCGCCCATGCTTCAGCCCAGCGCCTTCTCGATGGCCTGAACCACGGCTGGATCATCCGGCGCAGTGCGGGGCGAGAAACGCGCCAGCACGCGCCCATCCTTGCCCACCAGAAACTTTTCGAAGTTCCAGGTGATGTCGCCTGGGAACTCAGCACCTTCCCCCGCCAGCAGGCGATACAGCGAATGGCGGTGCGCCCCGTTGACCTCAAGCTTGGCACCCAGCGGGAAGCTGACACCATAGTTGAGGCTGCAGAACTCCTGGATCTCTTTCTCGCTGCCGGGCTCCTGGCCGGCAAACTGGTTGCACGGCAGCCCCAGAACGCTGAAGCCTTTGCCCTTGAACTGCTGATGCAGCGTCTCCAGCGAAGCGTATTGCGGCGTCAGGCCACACTTGGAGGCAACATTGACCACCAGCACCACTTGGCCCTTGAACGGTGCGAGGGGCAGTTCCCCGCCGTTCAGCGCCTCCAATTTCAGGTCGTGAAAAGCACTCATGATGTAATCCCCTCTCAGGTTCCCGATGGCCGCAGGGCGAAATCCGCCCAATAAAAAAGCGCTCGTCCAAGCCGTCCACCTCCCGTTGGGAAGGCAAATCGGCTTGCCCGAGCGCCTGGCGACTCTCTGAGCTTAGCGCAGAAAATCAGTGGTGATGGCCACCTTCACCGTGGATGTGACGGTGCGCGATTTCTTCTTCGCTGGCGTCACGTACGTCGACAACCTTGACCTGGAAGGTCAGGCGCTGGCCGGCCAGCGGGTGGTTGCCGTCAACGGTGACGTCGTCGCCGTCGATGTCGCGAATGGTGACGATCTGCATCTGGCCATCCGGCGCCGACGCGTGGAACTGCATGCCGACTTCCAGCTCGTCGACGCCTTCGAACAGGCTGCGGTTCAGGGTGCTGACCAGCTCGGCCAGGTATTCACCGTAGGCCTCTTCTGGCTCGATGGAAACGTTCAGCTCGTCACCGGCCTGCTTGCCTTCCAGGGCCTTTTCCAGGCCCGGGATGATGTTGCCGGCACCGTGCAGGTAAACCAGCGGCGCGCCACCGGCGGAGCTGTCGATGGTCTCCCCGGCGTCGTTGGTCAGGGTATAGTCGATGGAGACAGCCTTGTTGGCGGCGATCAGCATGGGGCAAGACCTTTTGCAAAAGTATGTAGAGCGGACAAGTGTAACCAAGCCATCGCCCGATTGCGAACGCGCCTCGGCCGAGGAACAGCCCATCAGTCGGATCACTGGCTTCCATCAGGACGAAGAAGGCCACTGGGTGGTCGAGTTGTCGTGCGGCCACACCCAGCACCTTCGTCACCAACCGCCCTGGCAAGCGCGCCCTTGGGTGCTCGATGCCGAGCAGCGCCAACAGCGCATCGGCGAGGCTTTCGCGTGTGGCTGGTGTGCACAGGCAGCCGATAGCGCTACCCTTGGCCGTTGATTCCTTGCACCGCTTTAATTCGAGAAGCACGCATGCAAACTTTTTTCATAGCGCCGACCGACTTTGGTGTCGGCCTGACGTCGATCAGCCTCGGCCTGGTGCGCACCCTTGAGCGCGCAGGCCTGAAGGTCGGCTTTTTCAAGCCGATCGCCCAGCCCCACCCAGGTGACACCGGCCCGGAACGCTCCACCGAACTGGTCGCACGCACCCACGGTATCAAACCGCCCATGCCGCTGAGCCTGGCCCACGTCGAGCGCATGCTCGGCGATGGCCAGCTGGACGAGCTGCTGGAGGAAATCATCCGCCTCTACCAGCAAGCCTGCATCGGCAATGACGTGGTCGTGGTCGAAGGCATGGTGCCTACCCGCCACGCCAGTTACGCGGCGCGGGTCAACCTGCACCTGGCCAAGAGCCTGGATGCCGAGGTGATACTGGTTTCGGCGCCCGAAAACGAGGTACTCAGCGAGCTGTCCGGCCGCGTCGAGCTGCAGGCCCAGCTGTTCGGCGGCCCCCGCGACCCGAAAGTGCTGGGGGTGATCCTCAACAAGGTGCGCACCGACGAAAGCATGGCGGACTTCGCCACCCGCCTGCGCGAACACTCGCCACTTCTGCGCGGCAACGACTTCCGCCTGCTCGGCTGCATCCCTTACCAGCCCGAGCTGAATGCCCCACGCACCCGCGACGTGGCCGACCTGCTGGGGGCCCAAGTGCTCAACGCGGGCGATTACGAGCAGCGGCGCATGAGCAAGATCATCATTTGTGCGCGCACGGTGGCCAACACCGTGCCGCTGCTCACGCCTGGCACCTTGGTGGTGACCCCGGGTGACCGCGACGACATCATCCTTGCCGTAAGCCTGGCGGCGATCAATGGCGTTCCCCTGGCCGGCCTGCTGCTGACCAGCGACAGCAAGCCCGACGCACGCATCCTCGGCTTGTGCCGCGGCGCCTTGCAGGCCGGCCTGCCGATTCTGTCGGTGAGTACGGGTTCGTACGACACGGCCAACCAGCTCAATTCGCTGAACCGCGAGATCCCGGTGGATGACCGCGAACGTGCCGAATTCATCACCGACTTTGTCGCCAGCCACCTCGACGCTGCCTGGTTGCACCAGCGCTGCGGCACACCACGCGAGTTGCGCCTGTCGCCTGCGGTGTTCCGCTACCAACTGATCCAGCGCGCGCAACAGGCCAACAAACGCATCGTCCTGCCAGAAGGCGCCGAACCGCTGCTGGTACAGGCGGCGGCGATCTGCCAGGCCCGTGGCATTGCGCGTTGCGTGCTGCTGGCCAAGCCGGAAGAAGTCGAAGCGGTCGCCCGTGCGCAGGGCATTACCTTGCCTGCGGACCTGGAGATACTCGACCCTGAGTTGATTCGCGGGCGCTATGTCGAACCGATGGTCAACCTGCGCAAGAGCAAGAACCTCAACGCCCCCATGGCCGAGCAGCAGCTGGAAGACCCGGTGGTGATCGGCACCATGATGTTGGCCCTGGATGAAGTCGACGGCCTGGTGTCGGGCCTGGTGCACTCCACCGCCAACACCATCCGCCCTGCCCTGCAGCTGATCAAGACCGCGCCAGGTGCCAGCCTGGTGTCCTCGGTATTCTTCATGCTGTTCCCCGAGCAGGTGCTGGTGTACGGCGACTGCGTGATGAACCCGCACCCAAGTGCCGCTGAACTGGCAGAAATTGCCCAGCAGAGCGCCGAATCGGCACACACCTTCGGCATCGCGCCGCGGGTGGCGATGATCAGTTATTCAAGCGATTCGGCGAGCGATGAAGAAGTCGACAAGGTGCGTGAAGCGACCCGCTTGGCGCAGGGCGCTGCGCACGATCTGCTGATCGATGGGCCCTTGCAGTATGACGCGGCGGCCAACCCGGCCATTGCCCGCGAGCTGGCACCGAACAGCCCGGTTGCCGGGCGTGCCACGGTGTTCGTGTTCCCTGATCTGAATACCGGCAACACCACGCACAAAGCGGTGCAGCGCAGCGCCGATGGGGTCAGCCTGGGGCCAATGCTGCAGGGTTTGCGTAAGCCGGTGAACGATTTGCCGCGGGGGGCTCAGGTGGATGACATCGTGCATACCATCGCCCTGACGGCGATCCAGGCCAGCGTCGTACGCTGAATCCAGGGGCTGCTGTGCAGCCCAATCGCCGGCAAGCCGGCTCCCACCCGAACTGTGTAGCCTCAAAGGCTAGCGCCGCACCTGTGGGAGCTGGCTTGCCAGCGATGAGGCCGGCACAAGCACCACAAGACAGTTGCTCCCACAGGACTTGAGACCCACACGGTCATGTGGGAGTCGGCTTGCCGGCGATTGGGCCGCACAGCGGCCCCTGTGTTGTGGCCTTACTGCTGAACTTGGCCCTGGTCATACTGCTGGCCAGGAATCGGCTTCAGGTTGACCTCGACACGACGGTTCTGCGCACGGCCGTTAGCATCGGCATTGCTGGCGATCGGCTGGTCCGGGCCCATGCCACGCGCCGAAATACGCGAAGCATCGACACCCTGCGAAGTCAGGTAGGTGCTGACCGCTTGCGCACGGCGCTGGGACAGGTCCATGTTGTGCTGGCGGCTGCCGGTGCTGTCGGTGAAGCCAACCACTTCGATGGTGTTCTGGTTGAACTGCTTGAACGAGCCGGCCAGGTTGTTCAGCGGCGAGTAGAAGCTAGGCGCGATGTTGGCCGAGTCGGTGGCGAAGGTGATGTTGCCGGGCATGATCAGCTTGATCTGGTCACCCTGGCGCTGCACTTCGACGCCGGTATTGGCCATTTGCGCGCGCAGTTCGGCTTCCTGCTTGTCGGCGTAGTAGCCGTAACCTGCGGCGGCGGCACCCACTGCGGCAGCGCCGATCAGTGCGCCTTTACCGCGGTTGTTGTGGTCGATGGCGGCGCCGGCGATGGCACCGGCCAGCGCGCCCAGGCCGCCGTACTTGGCGGTCTTGCTCATCCCCGTGGAGCCCTGCGCCTGACCCTGGTTGTCGTACGGGTTCTGGCTGGCGCAGCCCGTCATCAGGGCAGCGGCGGTTGCGACGATAATCAGACGACGCATGGTGAACATGGACAAGCTCCTACTGAAATTCATAAATGCGGCAGACCGCGAATGGATCTATGCCAGCCTTGGATTGCCCAGACGGCAAAAAATTCCATGAACACCATTTCATGCAGGTTCATGCCCGCACGAACGGGTTCTCGCGCATCTCGTCACCCAGGCGGGTGTCTGGCCCGTGGCCGGTGACCACGATGGCCTCTTCATCCAGCCGGTACAGCCGCTCCTTGATCGAACGAACGATAGCCCGCTGATCGCCACCCCACAAATCGGTGCGGCCAATACCGCGACGGAACAGGGTGTCGCCGGCAATCAGCAGCTTGGCATCGGCAAACCAGAAACTCATCGAACCCGGCGTGTGCCCTGGGGTGTGCAAGGCCACGCCACAACCACAGGCCAGCGCCTCGTCATCACTCAACCAGCGGTCTGGCGGCGGCACCGGGGTGTAGGGCACGCCGAACATCTGGCATTGCATCTCCAGGTTGTCCCACAGCGACTGGTCGTCCTTGTGCAGGTGCAGCGTCGCGCCGGTCAGCTCCTTGAGCTTGCCCGAGGCGAGGAAGTGATCGAAGTGCGCGTGGGTGTGGATGATGCTCACCAGGGTCAAGCCATGGGCCTGCAGGCGCGCGAGGATCTTGTCCGGGTCACCGCCTGGGTCGACGACGATGGCCTTTTTGGTCAATGGGTCGCCGATCAAGGTGCAGTTGCACTGTAGGGGACCTACGGGGAAGGTTTCGCGGATGAGCGCTGACGGTGTCATTTCCATGGGTGAACACAAGAACCAGTTAATCGAAGAGGGTTTGTACCCGAGCCAGCGCATCGAGGACGACGACTTCGGGAACGGTTTCAACATGCTTGGCACTTCTGGCTTCAAGATCCACAGTGCGGATCTGGTTGCAGAGCATGACACCTTGCGTCTGCGTGCCTGCACCGCTGAGGGTAACGGCAAACCCTGCATGCCTTGCGAAATCGCCACCTTGGGAGATAGGAACAATGACCGCAAGGCCCGCAGCGTTGAAGGCTGCCGGCGTGAGCACCAATGCAGGTCGCCCGGCGCCCTGCTGCTCTCGGCCGACGGTGGGGTCGAGGTTGACGCGAACGATGTCGCCTCTAGCGAACTTGGCGCGCTTCACACTTCCCGCCCCACTGGGCGCATTGCGTTCCAGTCGGCCATGTCCGCTGGCTCCGGTGCGGTCAGATCGCACTGCGCCATCAATTCTTCAAGGGTGTATTTGGGTTTGGTTCTGAGCGGCTTGAGCACCATCGTTTCGCCGGCCGTGTCCAGGCTCAGCGTCGAGCCGACACCCAGCTGCATCTGCTTGAGCACCGCTGCGGGCAGACGAATCGCCGCGCTGTTGCCCCACTGCTGAATCTTGATCTGCATAAGTATCTCCCAAGGTAGATACATAGTAGAAACCCTCCAAGTGATTGCAAGTGAAATGTAGAAACGTCGTATCTACACTGTCACTCGCCTGGCTTTAAAAAAAGCCCTGTAATCACAAGAAGGAAATGCCTCACATCGTCTTGGGAATCGACGCTGAGGCAGCATTATCAGGTAATACCTGATCAGGTGAACTGGCCGCGCAAAAGCTTACGGCAAGAACAACCTGAACAACCCGCCCCCCAGCGACCCGCCATTGGAAATTTCAATCCGCCCCCTCACCCCATCGCTCTCATGCAGCGCCGCGATCCGCGCAGCGAAATACAGGCCCAGGCCCGTACTGCCACTGTGTGAATCGATGCCCTGGATGAACTCTTCCTGGCGCTCGAGCATGCGCTGTGGATAACCCGGGCCGTCATCGTTGACGCAGATGACCAGTTGATTCGCCTCTTCCTCGATGCTGATCAACAACGCATGCCCGGCAAACCGGGTGGCGTTGGTGATCACGTTGGCGATCACCGATGCCACCAGCTCTCGGTCGAAGAAGCCCAGCGGGTTGTCGGTGTCGATGCGCCAGGTGGCGAGGATGTCGTTGTGCTTGAGCACTTCTTGATGGGCGGCCAGTTGGGCTTCGATAAAGTCATCCAGCTCATGGTAGTCCGGGCACACGGGCAGCTGGTTCACGCCCAGTTTGTACAGCCCCAGCAGTTGCACCAGCATACCGTTGAGGTGCCGGAACTCATGTTCCATCACCCCTTGCTCGGTACCGCCGCGCAACTCTTCAGGCAAGCGCGCCAGCCACTGGTCATGGGACTGGATCAGCGCGGACAGGGAGTTCTTGAGGTCGTGCACGGTGGAGGCGATCACCGTGGAAAAATCCAGCCCCTGATTGTCTTGATTCATGCGCCGAACACTCGGATGTGCAGTTTGCCATAGCGGTCATAGCGGTTGTCGCTGGCAGGGATGCCGGCCACGCTGGTCAAGGCGTCGCGGCATTCCTGCATGATCGCAGGCTGTGGGTCATCCCCCCCGATGCGCAGCAGCGCCTGGGCGGTGTTGAGGGCGATGCTGATGTTCTTGGGTTGCAAGGCCAAGGCCTTGCGGAACAACTGCAGCGCTTCGTCGAGCTGACCTCCCTGGTAACTACGCACTCCCTGGCGGTTGAGGGTGACGGCCTCGGTGATCGCATTGAGCACCGCCGGATCATCCGTCAGCTTGGCCACCCTCTGCATCACTTTGGGGTCGTCACCGTAACTTTCAACGCAGCTTTTGAGCACCCCGAGCGCGGCCGCTTCCTGCCCTGACGCCTGCAGCTGAGCCGCCACCGTCAACGCGGCATCGACCGAGAAAAACTGCTCCATCTTGTCCAGACGCTGCATGGCCTGCTCGGTGAGCTTGGCGGCCGTCTCGGCATCGCCGGCCTGCTGCAGGCTGGCGGCCTTCATCATGCGGGCGCGTACCTGCAGGCCCTGATCTTCAGGGTATTCCTTGGCCACTTCACTGAGCACGGTGTTGATCTCGACGCGGGTACGGGCGTCCAGGCCAAAACCTGCGTTTTTGTTCATCAGCGCCTGAACCAGGCCAAGGTTGTTCTCGGCATCCTTGTAGCGCGAGCTCTGCCCCTGGTTCACGGCATGGCGGAACGCCTTGGAGGCACTTTCGAAATCTTCGTTGCCCAGCGCCAGCTTGCCCAGCGTGGACTGCCGGCGTACCGACAGCGGCGACAGGCGCACCGCTTCTTCCAGCATGTTCTGCGCGCGCTTGGTTTCGCCCTGCGCCACCAGCACTTCAGCCATGCCGTCGTACAGGCCCGGCATGATCGGGAAGGCCTTCAGGGCCTGTTCATACACACCCTGGGCCTGGGCATTCTGGCCACGCTTGTGCATCAAGCTGCCCAGCGCCGAATACACCCACGGCTGCGGGCGGCTGGCGAGAATGGCCTTGAGAAACTTTTCCAGCTCGTCGAAGCGATTGAGCCCGCGCAAGGCATCGGCGCGGTAGCGCAGGCACAGGGGGGCGAAACGCGGGTCCTTCTTGCACAGCTCGGCACACGCTGCCAGCACTTCGGCCGGGCGGCCGCGGTCCAGCGCCTGGAGGATCGGCTTGAGCAAGGTCTTGCGCTGGAACAGCTTCTCGACGCGCTGGGCCAGGCCCACCCGGTTGAACGGCTTGGTCAGGTAGGCATCGGGCTCATGCTCGATGGCACTGAGGACGATGGCCTGGCTGCTCTCGGCGGTCACCATGATGAACACGCATTCATGGCTGATGTGCTTGTCGAGGATCAGGTCCTCGAGCACCTGCTGGCCGTTCTTCTTGCCGTCGCCCAGGTGGAAATCCTGCAGGATGAAGTCATAACGCTTCTGCGCACACATGCGCAGCGCCTGCTCGCCGCTGTCGGCCGTGTCCACGTCGCGCACACCCAGTTCGCGCAACATGGAACGGGTCGACGTACGAAAGTCGGTAAAGTCGTCGACGATCAGAAAGCTCTTTTGCCCGTACTGCAGCATCAACACGACCTGTATTGGGATGATTGAAAAATCGCGCAAGGCGATGCATACCACCGAATGCTGTATCGGCAGCCGGCCGGGAAAGATGAGGATAGAGCACACAGCGCGCTAAACAACGGCCCAGTAATAGCCTCAAGCCATTACTTTAGCGGGCAAACCCCTGGTGCGGCTACTGTCAGGCCAGCAGGCCCAGCGCCTTCGCTTTGGCCACCGCCTGGGTGCGGCGCTCGACGCCCAGTTTGCTGTTGATATGGCTGGCATGGGTCTTCACGGTGTGCAGCGAGATGAACAGCCGTTCGCTGATCTGCTGGTTGGAACAGCCTTGGGCGATCAGCTCAAGCACGGCCCGCTCCCGCCCACTCAATGCCTCGCCACTGCCACTGCTGACGGCAGGTAACGGAGGCAGGCGCTTGAGCAGTTCGACCTGGACCGGGCAAGCCGAGCGCGCTGCAAGCTGCTCGTGCAGCCACTGCGGGTGTTTTTCGAGCAAGGGTTGGAACGGTTGCAGGACACCGCCTTGGGCGGCCTCGAGTGCCTTTGGCAGCAGCCCGGCAGCCTGCGCGTCTCGGCCTTCAGCGAGCAGCAGGGCGAGCCACTGGCACAGTGCACTGACGGCCAGCAGCATGCCGCCACTGGCCACGCCACGTTCGACCAGCCCTGACAGGCGCTGAACCGACGCCTCGGTGCGCAACTGGATACGCTCGAGCAATGCCTGCTGCAGTTCGATATGCAGGGGTAATAGCGGGTGGAACTCCGGCGCTGCTGCCGGTTGCTCGCCACCGTAGGTCTGCCCCAGCCGCAGCAACCAGGATTCGGCAAGATCGGTGCGCCCTTGTGCCAACCACAGTTCGCACTTCACCAGGGTAATCATGGCCAAGTAGTAGATCGGTGGAACATCCCAGATGTGCATCAGCCGCTCCGCCTCGGCCAGCTCGGCGAACGCTTCGGCGAAGTGGCCCTCGCGGCCATCGAGCGTGGCAATGACGCAATGGCCGATCAGCACGCTGATGTCCCGGCAAGCACGCGCTTCGCCAAGCCCCGCACGCAAGCGCGCACGGCCTTGGGCTGATTGCAGGCGCGACACCAGCAGGTAACCCTCGTAGAGCGTCAGCCTGGCCCGTACGGCGTACAACCGCTGCCCCGACAGCCCCTGCAGGCGCTGCAGGCCCTGGCGCACTTCGTCCAGCGCCCGCAACACTTCACCCCGGGCATGCAGCACCCGTGCTCGATCGTAATGAGCCAGGGCTTCGAACAGCGGGTTGCCGACGCGCTGGGCCAGCTCCAGGGCTTCGCGGTTCCAGCCGCGTGCATGCCAGAAGTCGGCATCGGTGATGGCCAGGTTGGACAGTGTCGACAGGCACACCAGGCGCTGGCCGTAGCGCTTGCACGGCAAGCTTTGCAAGGCTTCGCCACAGTAGGCCAGGGTACGCGCGCGATCCCCCCGCCCCCGCGCGATCACCCCACTCAGGGCCAGCCACTGGGCCAGCATGGACTTCTGTGCGGTCGCCGAGGGCGCAGGCAGAAAACGGCTGAGGTAGCTTGCCAGTTCTTCGGCCGCATCCAGCTGGCACGCCAGCCCCAACGCCCAGCTGTACAGCACGATCAGGCGCGGCGTGCTGATCAGCAAGCTGTCGGGCAGGTCCATCTTCCAGCGCAGCAACATGCCAACGTTCTGCTCGGCCAGCAGTTGCTCCTCGGAGAGGCTCTGCACCAGGTCGGCCGCCACGTCCAGGTGGCCGGCCCGCAGCGCCTGCTCAACCGCCTCGTCCAGCAAACCCTGGGCCTCGAACCAGCGGCACGCACGCAGGTGCAGGCGCGCTGGCGGTTCGCTGGCCTGGCGGCTTCGCAGCAGGTCGGAGAACAGGTGATGGTAACGAAACCAGTGGCCGTGCTCGTCCAGAGGCACCAGAAACACTTGATGGGCCTGCAGGAAGCGCAGGATATCGGCGCTGTCCTGGCGGTCGCGCAGGGCATCGCACAGCTGGGCACAGAAGCGCTCCTGGCACGCCGTGTCGTAGAGAAAGGCCTGCACGTCGGCCGGCAAGATCTCGATGACTTCTTCCAGCAAGTAGTCGCGTATCAGCCCCTCGCCACCGTGCAGTGCGTGGGGCAAAGCCTGCTCATCACCGGACTCGCTGGCGGCCAGCTGCCAGAAGCGCAGCCCGGCCACCCAGCCGTCACTGCGCTGGATCAGGTTATCCAGCGCCTGGCCGCGCAAGCCGGTGGGTTGGCGGCCGATTACCGCCAGTGACTCGTCGGGTGTCAGCCGCAGCTCTTGCTCGTTGAGTTCGACCAGTTGCCGCGACAGGCGCAGGCGCGCCAGGTGCCAGTCCGGGCGCTGGCGGCTGGTGATCAACAGCACCAGGCCACTGGGCAAGTGATTGAGGAAAAACTGCAGGCAGCGGTCGAGTACGGGCCCTTGGGCCAAATGGTAATCGTCCAGCACCAACAGCAGAGGCGTATCGGCTTGCAGGTATTGGGCGAGTTCATCGAGCAGGCCGTCGATCCACTCCTCGAACGCGAAGGGCTGGTGGCGCTGGCGCATTTTCAGCAGGCCCATGGCTTGGCCACCCAATGCAGGGCAGTACTGCTGCAGGCCTTCGAGCAGCCGCTCGAGAAAACGGCCAGGGTCGGCATCGCGCTGGCTCAGGCCAAGCCAAAGGCTGCGCCAGTGCTCCGGCAGGGATTCGCAGAATTCGATGGCCAGCGAGCTTTTGCCAAAGCCCGCCGGTGCGTTGACCAGCAGCAACCGCCCATTGAGGCCGGCGTGCAAACGCTGACACAACCGCGCACGCGGCACATGGCCGTCCGGCAGCGGCGGCCGGAAGAAACGCCCGTCCAGCAGGCCTAGGGCCTGGCTGGCGAATCCATGCGTACGGGACAGATCTGTCATGGCCGGCTCGTTCTGAAGGGAAGACAACGGCGGTACGGATGTTTGCGAGACTAGCGGGTAATGCAGCGCATTTGAAGATGATGGGCACAATAGGGCTGTAAAAGACTACGACAAAAAGCAACAACCCTGATGGACAGGGGCTGGAGCGGGGGTTTGGTTGGGTATTCAGCAGATTTATTGCCCGCGCCCACAGGGATTGCGTAGCTTTCAAGGCCAGTGCAGTACCTGTAGGAGCAGCCTTGTGCTGCGAAGAGGCCGGTGATAACACAGTGATATTGGCTGTTATCACCGGCCTCTTCGCAGCACAAGGCTGCTCCTACAGGGCTTGAAACCATCGCCGGAGCAGGAAAAAGAAACGCCCCGGCAAGCCGGGGCGCTCTAGGGATCACACGGAGTTGGCGTTTAACGGTTCAACGTACACCTGCCTGGCGCAGGGCCGCGGGCTGGAAATCAGCCTTGCTGGCACTGAAGCCGAAGTCGTAGGCACGCTTCTCTTCGTTCTTCATGCCCAGCGCCAAATAACGACCCGACTGCAGGTCGTAGATGGTTTCCAGGGTGTACCAAGGCACCTCTTTGTTGTAGTACGGCTGGGAATGGGCTTCGGAAACGCGCCACAGCTGGCCACGGCCGTCGTACTGGTCGATCACTGCGGCCTGCCAGGTGTCTTCATCGATGTAGAAGTCACGCTTGGCGTAGATGTGCCGCTGGCCCGGCTTGAGGGTTGCGACCACGTGCCAGACGCGGCGCAGCTCGTAGCGCGACAAGTCTTGGTTGATGTGCCCGGCCTTGATGATGTCGGTGTACTTCAGCTTGGGGTCATCCAGTTTGAAGGCGTTGGAGGCGATGTACAGTTCCTTCTTGCCTTCCAGCTTCCAGTCGTAACGGTCTGGCGCACCGTTGAACATGTCCAGGTTGTCCGAGGTACGCAGGCCGTCGGCAGCGGTACCGGGGCCGTCGTACGACACTTGCGGTGCCTGCCGTACACGACGCTGGCCGGCGTTGTAGATCCACGCCTTGCGCGGCTCCTTCACCTGGTCGAGGGTTTCGTGCACCAGCAGCACGGTCCCGGCCAGGCGAGCGGGCGCGGTCACTTCCTGCTTGAAGTAGAACAGGATATTACCCGGGTTGCTTGCGTCGTAATCCTTCATCTTGTCGCGGAAGACGAACTGGTCGGAGAAATACACCGGGTTGAAAGAGCCGTTCTGCTGTGGCGTAGCCTGAGTAACCAGGCGGCTGACACTGCCCCCTCGGTAGCGTGTGATGTGGTTCCAGATCACTTCCAGGCCGCTTTTCGGGATCGGGAACGGCACCGCCGTATCGAAGTTGTTCAAGCCGTTGCCGCCTTCCACCAGTGTGGTCTGGGTGGCGTTTTTCTTGATGGCGGCGAATACATCGTCAGGCACGGTGGAGCCGCGGTGGGTCTTGAACACCGGGATCTTGAAGGTGTCTGGGTAGCGCTTGAACATTGCCACCTGGCCCGGCGAGAGCTTGTCCTTGTACTGGTCGACGTTCTGCGCGGTGATGGTGAACAGCGGCTTTTCGCTGCCATACGGGTCGGAAAGGAACCCCTTGGCATCAGCGCTGCCCGCTGTTTTCGACAGCGGTTGCCAAGCACTGATCGAGCCATCGGCGTTACCGGCCTTTTCGGCGCCCATCGGGGTCAGGGTGCTGCCCAGCTTGGCCGCCTCATCGGCAGACACTGCTGCCATGACACTGGTCGCCAGCAGGGACAGGCCCAGCACACCGGCTTGCAGCAGACTTCTGGTCTTGTTCATGTCGTGTCGTCCTGGATCAGTATTCTTAGAAGTTCACGCCGAAGCTGAGGGCGACGAAGTCGCGGTCATCCACGGTGCTGTACTTGCCGTCGAAGAAGTTGGTGTACGACAGGCTCGCCGTGTAGGTGTTCTGGTACTCGGCGTCCAGGCCCAGGCTGACGGCCTTGCGGCCTTCTTCAAAGTTGGCGCCAGGGCCGGGCGAGTAGCCGGAAACGTCATGCGACCAGGCCACGCTCGGCTTGAGGTTGACCCCGGCGAAGACGTCGTTGTAGTCCCAGATGACCCGGCCGCGGTAACCCCAGGAAGTGCTGGTGGTGTAGCCGTCGTTCTCGCACTTGCGATTCAGGTTGGTGGTCGATGCACCGGCACCCGCGCCTGCGATGGTGCTGGCGTTGAGCGCCTGGCAGGTGTCCGCGCCACCTGTGGCCGGCAGTGGGCCGGGGCCGAATACCGGGTCGCGGCCGTAGCGGGTTTCGTGGGCGTTTTCCAGGCCGCCGACATGGGTAACCCCCACCTCGCCCACCACGGTCATGCGGCTGGCGCCCATCACCTGGTCGAAGAAGTGCGTCAGGGTGGTCTGGAACTGGGTGATTTCCTTGCGGCGGTAGCCGTGCAGGTCCTGGCCAGGGGTACCGGAGAGCAGCGAAGCGTTGCTCAGGGCGCCACCAATCGGGCGTACACCGGAGAACAGGATGTCGGTGGTATTGAGCTGCACAGGCGCGTTGGGGCGGTAGCTGACTTCACCACTCCAGGCGGTACCGGTAGGCAGCGTGGTGGAGAAGCTCAGGCCGTACAGGCGGATGTCCTCAGGGTACTCGACGAAGTACTCGGAGTTACCGGCCACGATCAGCGGTGCCAGCGCGCGCAACTGTGCCGGCAGGGCACTTAGGCCAGCGAACACGGAGGGCGGGGCACCGGTGGCGCTGAAGATCGGCGCACGGCTGTGGTAGTTCATGAAGTAGGCACCGAACTCGGTGTCCAGCGGGTCGAACATGTAGCGCAGCGCCACACCGAACTGGCCGCTGTCACGCGCATCACGGTCGGCCCCGCGGCGCACCATCACGCCTTCCTCGTTGATGTTAACGCCCTGGGTGGCGAGGAACTGCTGGGCCGCGCCCGGTACTGTGCGGCTGCTGTTGAGCACGCGCAGGTTGTCGGTACAGCCGTCGGCAATGATGTCCGGCTGCGAGAAGAACGTGCCGCAGTTGTCGACGACGGTCTGGTCCCATTCGATCTGGTAGAAGGCCTCGGCCGACAGGTTGTCGGTCAGGCTCTGGGAGATGTAGAACATGTTGACCGGGATCAGGCCTTCCTTGATCTCGGCCCCAGGGCGGCGGAACGCGGACACGTCGATCGGGTTGATCGAGTTGATACCACCGCCGATGAAGGTACTCTCACCCCAGCTGACAACCTGCTTGCCCAGGCGCACCGAGCCTGGCATGTCGCCAATCGAATAGTTGTGGTAGACGAACGCATCGAGCAGTTCGGCGCCGGACGACTTGGCGCCTTCCTTGCGGTTGGAGTCGCTGATGTCCTTGAACTGGCGGCTTTCGTCCTTGAGCTCGAAGTCATACCAGTACTTGCCACGCACGAACACCCCGGTGTCGCCGTACTTGAGCTCCAGGTCGTGGATGCCCTTGAAGATCTTGGAGAAGGTCTCGCCACGCTTGAAGTTGAGGTGGCCGTCATCAGAGGTCTGCGACAGCCCCTTGCCGCCATTGTTGACCCCGATCAGGTTCTTGTTCGGGCTGGCGGTCGACCAGCTGGCGCCAACGGAGAGCGACGAGTCGAACTGCCCTTCGATTTCACCTATGTTGAAACTGACAGCGAAAGCAGGACTTGCGAGCGTGGAAGCAAGGCTGACGGCCAAGGGCAACTTGGCCCGGCGCCAGAACAGGTTTGCAGATTTCATCGACGCTACTCCATGTACTTTTTTGTTATGGCAGTGAGTCCTTTCAGAAACGGTCCGTGGGACCGGTGTGCAGGTTTGCACCTGCGGCAACACGGCTTGCGCGTGTCGCCCTCCCCCATTCCTGAAAATCTCCTGGCCTCGACTATAGCCAGCAAGGCACAGGCGCTTGATCCCTCTAAAGTGTGATTTGCGCTCCGTGCCGCCAACTCGCTACGAGGTTTTTCGGGTTACGTGCTGGCCGTGCTGAAGCATGGCGCATTTTTCCTGTTTGGCAAGGCGCCGAGCTCTCTAGCCTGCGGGTCGTGTTCTGTCGTCCACGACCCGCACGGGGTTTACAGGGTAGAAAGGAACGCACTGTTACTGGCCTGCCACTGGACGATGTCCTGGCGGATGCGTTTCTTGTCGAGTTTGCCGACACTGGTCTTGGGAATTTCAGTAACAACGGCGATCTGGCTTGGAATCGCCCATTTATTGATGTGCCCTTCTTCGACAAAAGGCTTGAGGTGGTCCTTGAGTGACTTGGCATCGATGGCCTGCCCATCACGTACCACCAACAGGGCAAACGGCCGCTCGCCCCACTGCGGGTCGGCGACCCCCACCACCGCCACTTCGCGAACGGCCGAATGGCGGCTGATCAAGTCTTCGAGGTCGAGCGAGGATATCCACTCCCCGCCCGTCTTGATCACGTCCTTGATGCGATCGCGGATATCGATGTAGCCCATGCCGTCGAGGGTCGCGACATCACCGGTGTGCAGCCAGCCGCCCTGCCACAGCTCCTCGCTCTTTTGCGCCTCCTTGAAGTAACCCATGGTCAGCCAGGGCGCGCGCAGCACCAGTTCGCCCTGGGTCTCGCCATCGGCCGGGAGGAAATTGCCCTCGCCGTCGACGATCGCCGCCTCGACCAACGGCACCGGCACACCGGCCTTGATCCGGTAGGTGACACGCTCGTCCTCGCTGCCCGCCTGTAGCTCATCGTTCAGGTGCGCTGCCGAGATCAGCGGGCAGGTCTCGGACATGCCGTACGCGGCAGTCAGCTGGATACCACGCGCCAGGGCCGCCTGATACAGCGAGCGGTTGAGCGCGCTGCCGCCGATGATGATCTTCCAGCCTGCGAAGTCCTGGCCCTGGGCGGTCGGGCAATTGAGCAACATCTGCAGGATGGTCGGCACGCAATGGGAGAAGGTGACCTGCTCTTCACGCCACAGCTTGACCAGCATGTCCGGCTCGTAACGCCCCGGGTACACCTGCTTCATGCCCAGCATGGTGGCGGCGTATGGGATGCCCCAGGCATGCACGTGGAACATCGGGGTAATGGGCATGTACACATCATCGCTGCCAAGCAGGCGCACGCTGTCGATACTGCCAGTGACCGACGTTTCGGCCAGGGTATGCAGCACCAGCTGGCGATGGGTGAAGTACACCCCTTTGGGGTTGCCGGTGGTGCCGGTGGTGTAGAAGGTGGTGGCCACCGAGTTTTCGTCGAAATCCGGGAAGTCATAGCGCGGGCTGGCGGCGGCGAGCAACTGCTCGTACTCGCCGACCAGGTTGGGCAGCTCGGCGGTCTTGTCCGGGCCGTCGGTCAGCAGCAAGGTCTTGTCCACGGTGGTCAACTGCCCGGCAATCGCTTGGTAAAGGCCGACGAAGTCGCTGTTGACCAACACCACGCGGTCTTCGGCGTGGTTCATGGTGTAGAGGATTTGTTCTGGCGACAGGCGCACGTTGATGGTGTGCACCACCGCGCCGATCATCGGGATGGCGAACATGCATTCCAGGTAGCGATGGCTGTCCCAGTCCATCACCGCCACCGTGTCACCGGCCTTGACCCCGGCCTCAGTCAGCACATTGGCCAGGCGCGCGATACGCTCGTTGAGCTGTGGATAAGTCAGGCGCAGCTGATCGCGATAGACGATCTCGCGGGTTTTCTCGTAGCGGCTGCCGGACATCAGCAGGCGTTTGATCAGCAGGGGGTAGGCGTAGGCGCCTTCGGCGGGTTTGATGATGCGGGTCTGCAACATGGGTATCCCTTTTCTGAAAAACGGGCCGGACAAGTCTGGATCTACTGTAGTAGCTGAATGTGACGGTCAAATCAGCCGAAGGAATGATTTGGACCGGCAAGGTATGAGTGGCAGGCGTTGACGCGCGGTAACCGCGGGCTAGACACTGCGCTCAACCGCTTCGGACAGTGCCCCCGAAGTTGATGGCCCATTTCCCGTCCTGCCACCGGAGAACCCCATGCTCAGCTCGCGTCGCGCCGTGTTTCTCGATCACCAGTCACTGGACTTGGGTGACCTCGACCTGTCCCCTTTGCGGGGCCAGTTCGACGCATTCGAGCTGTTTGCCGCCACCCGTCCGGAGCAGGTTGCCGAACGCCTGCAGGGCGCCGTTGCGGTAATCAGCAACAAGGTCATGCTGGATGCCGCGACCCTTGCGGCCAACCCGCAGCTCAAGCTGATCCTGGTGGCCGCCACCGGCACCAACAATGTCGACCTGGCGGCGGCCCGCGCCCAAGGCATCACCGTGTGCAACTGCCAGGGCTACGGCACGCCGTCGGTGGCCCAGCATACCCTCGCCCTGCTGCTGGCCTTGGCCACGCGGCTGTGCGACTACAACCAGGCAGTGGCCGACGGCCAGTGGGCCAAGGCCAGCCAGTTCTGCCTGCTGGACTTCCCCATCGTCGAGCTGGAGGGCAAGACCCTCGGCCTGCTCGGCCATGGCGAACTGGGCGGCGCAGTGGCGCGCCTGGCCGAAGCCTTCGGCATGCGCGTCTTGAGCGGGCAGATCCCCGGCCGCCCGGAGCGCGCCGACCGCATGCCCCTGGAAGACCTGCTGCCGCAAGTGGACGCGCTGACCCTGCATTGCCCGTTGAACGAGCATACCCGGCACATGATCGGAGCCCGTGAGCTGGCCTTGCTCAAGCCCGGCGCCCTGGTGGTGAATACCGCACGGGGTGGCTTGATCGACGAGCAGGCCTTGGCCGACGCCCTGCGCCAAGGCCACCTGGGTGGCGCCGCTACTGACGTGCTAAGCGTCGAGCCACCGGTCAACGGCAACCCGCTGCTGGCAGGCGATATCCCGCGCCTGATCATCACCCCGCACAGTGCCTGGGGTGCGGTGGAGTCGCGCCAGCGCATCGTCGGCCAGCTTAGCGAGAATGCCCAGGCCTATTTCGCCGGTCAGCCACGCCGCGTGGTCAGCTGAGCGCAGCGTTAGCCTCTGCTACACTGCGCGACTTTTTTTACAGGAGGCGTCGTCCATGGACCCGCGCAGTGAAGTGTTGCTCCGCCAGGCGGACCTGTTCCAAGGCCCGCTGCTGCTCGCCGGCGCGCCCGCCGACGACCTGCTCGGCCACCTGCCCATGGCCCATGGCTGGACCTGGCATGCCGGTGACCAGGCCATGCTCGAGGGCCGCTTCGCTGGCCGCAGCCATTATGGTGTCGAAGCCCCCCCCGTGGCCTTCGACAGCGCTGTGCTGTTCCTGCCCAAGTCCCGCGAGCTGGCCGCCTACCTGCTCAACGCCCTGGCCTCGCGCCTGGCCGGGCGCGAGCTGTACCTGGTCGGCGAGAAACGCGGCGGCATCGAAGGCGCGGCGAAGCAACTGCAGGCCTTTGGCAAACCGCGCAAGCTCGACAGCGCCCGGCATTGCCAGTTGTGGCAGGTGACCGTTGACCACGCGCCTGCGGCCACGCCGCTGGAAAGCCTGGCCGAGCGCTTCGAACTCGACCTCGAGGATGGCCCACTGCAAGTGGTCAGCCTGCCGGGCGTGTTCAGCCACGGCCGCCTCGACCGCGGCAGCGCCCTGCTGCTCAAGCACCTGGATGGCCTGCCAAGCGGGCATGTGCTGGACTTCGGTTGCGGTGCCGGGGTGCTGGGCGCCACGGTGAAACGCCGCTACCCGCAAAGCCGGCTGACCCTGCTCGACGTGGACGCGTTTGCCGTGGCAGCCAGCCGCCTGACATTGGCCGCCAACGGCCTGGAAGGTGAAGTGATCAGCGGTGATGGCATCGACGCGGCCCCTGCCGACCTGAGCGTGATCCTGAGCAATCCGCCGTTTCATACCGGCGTGCACACCAATTACCAGGCTTCAGAGAATTTGCTGAAAAAATCCGGCGTTCATCTGCGAAAAGGCGGCGAAATGCGCCTTGTTGCCAATAGCTTCCTGCGCTACCAGCCACTGATCGAAGGGGCCTTGGGTAACTGCCAGGTACGCGCCGAGGCGGACGGTTTCCGGATCTACCAGGCAACACGCGGTTAAAAACAGCGCTTGCCGAAACCGCTTCGGCTAGGCAGAATCCGCACCGTCCTAGGGGAGTAGTCTCCCGCGAGCACCCAGCTCGCCCGGCACGCGTCAACATACTTGGCCCACAGGCCATGGCGCGTGCGACCCACTATGCAGAGCCTGCATAGAGAGATCCGCACAGACGGATCCGCGGTTTGACAAGACCTATGACACGCACACCTTACCCGGGGCGGGAAGGCTGTACGTGTCATAGCCGTGTCGACCCGCCCCCGTAGGAAACCTGATGCTGGAATCTCTGCTGGTCCCCACCGCCATCGTTGCCCTCGCCGAAATCGGCGACAAGACGCAACTGCTCGCGCTCATTCTCGCCGCTCGCTTCCGCAAGCCTTGGCCGATCATCGCCGGCATCATCGCCGCTACCCTGGCCAACCATGCCGCCGCGGGCGCCGTGGGTGCGTGGGTCGGCGGGTTCTTCAGCGACTCGGCGCTGCACTGGATCCTGGCCGCCAGCTTCACTGCCACGGCGCTGTGGACACTGGTGCCGGACAAGATGGATGACGATGAAAACCCTGCGCGTCGCTTCGGCCCGTTCCTCACCACGCTGATTGCGTTTTTCCTGGCCGAGATTGGCGACAAGACCCAGGTGGCGACAGTCATGCTTGCCGCGCAATACCCGCACCTGATCATGGTCATCATCGGCACCACGCTGGGCATGCTGATTGCCAACGTGCCGGTGGTATTGGCGGGTAACTTTGCGGCAGACAAACTGCCGTTGACCCTGATTCGCCGACTGGCGGCTACCGCGTTCGCCGTGCTGGCGGTGGTGGCGGTGTATTCGGCGATGAAGGCCAGTGGCTGGGTGGGCTGATAGTTGCTGGGTAGGCTGACCTGTAGGAGCAGCCTTGCGCTGCGAAGAGGCCAGTAACAGCACAGCAGACCTTCGGCGCTGTCACCGGCCTCTTCGCAGCACAAGGCTGCTCCTACAGGTGACGCAGATTACTTCTTGGCAGCCTGATACAGCGGCATCACCTTCGGAATCGCTGCCTGCAACGAGGCAATACGGCTTTCGGACGCCGGGTGAGTGCTCATGAACTCAGGCGGCGCGCCTTCGGAAGCCTTGCTCATCTTGTTCCACAAGGTGATCGCGGCATTCGGGTCGTAACCGGCACGTGCCGACAGCTCCAGGCCGATCAGGTCCGCCTCGTTCTCATTGGCACGGCTGTTGGGCAAGGTCATGGCGTAGTTCACCACGGTGTCGGCCATGGCCATGCTGCTTTGGCCCAGGCCGAAGATGGCACCCGCACCCTGACGGGCCATTTCCACGCCATAGGCCTTGGACATGGCTTCGCGGCTGTGCTCACGCAGGGCGTGGGCGATCTCGTGACCGACCACCGCAGCAATCTCGGCATCGGTCAGCTTGAGTTGGTCGATCAGGCCGGTGTACACGATGATCTTGCCGCCAGGGCCACAGTTGGCGTTGAGCTCGTCGCTCTTGATCACGTTGACTTCCCAGTTCCACTGGGCGGCATCCGGGCGAAACTTCGGCGCCTGGGCGATCAACCGGTCAGCGATGACCTGCACGCGCTTGGCATCGGCACTGGATTTGTCCAGCACGCCCTTGTTCGACGCCTCACCGAGGGTCTGCTGGTAGGACTGGGCGTACATCTGGTTGACCTCATCGGTCGAGAGCATGCTGAACATGTACTGCTTGCGCTCGACACCGACGGCTCCGCCGCTGGTGGTATTCACCGCCTGGCAGCCTGCCAGCAGGATACCGGCACTCAACACACTGACAACAAATGACTTACGCATGGAAACACTCCCTTTTACATGCGGCGTATCCTAGGCTTAGTCGCCTGGGCCCGCCATAGCCGCAGGGAAGAATTTTACCGGCTGCACGGCCGCGCGTTCTGGCCGGCGTCAGGCCGGCGTCAGGCACTCCGGTGCATCCAGTTTCGGGTCGTTGACGAAGTTTGCCAACGCCCGCTCACGCAGCGTAGCCGGGGGGCTGGCCAGCAGTTCCTGCAGGCGTGTGATCGGCGTATCAGGGTCCAGCCAGGCCGCCTGCCCCGCCTCGTCCAGAATCAACGGCCGGCGCTGGTTCATGGCTGCTTGGGTCACCACCGCGCAGCTCAGCCACACCTGGTCCTGCACCGGATAGGCCTCCCACACCGCCGCAAAATACAGTGACGACCCCTCCCCTGGGGTCAGCCAGTAGGGGCGTTTGCGCACCGTACCGCGCCATTCATAAAAGCCATTGGCCGGCATCAGGCAGCGGCGCTGGCGAAACGCTTCGCGGAACATCGGCTGTTCGGCAAGGGTTTCTGCTCGGGCATGGGCAGGCGTGCGGGAAAGGTCAGTGAGCCAGGCTGGCGTCAGGCCCCAGCGTGCCTTGGCCAAGCCATGCTCGCCGTCGACCTGGCGCTGGATCAACACCGACGCACCGGGCGAGATATTCCATTGTGCCGGCTGGCCGACGGGGAAGCCCGGCAGACTGGCAAGGGCCTGGGGCCAGCGAAACAGGGCGTAACGTCCACACATGGGCGAATCTTTTACCTAGCAGATCAAGGTACCGGGATAGCTCTCCGGTTCGTCACCAACCAGTGGCTGGGCATCATTGTACGCATCGATCAGCTGCCGTGCGTACTCGGCCTGCTCGTCGGGCACGGCAAGCCCCAGCAAACCCTGCATCGGCAGCTCACCGGCAGCACCCACCAGGTCGCGGCCGACCAGGTGCACCGAGATGCCCTCACTGGCCAGCATGCCCACCAGCATTTCAGCCTCCAGCAGGCTTTCCGGTTCGTAGATCCGTTGCATCAGGCATCGTCCTCGCGTCTGACTTCGAGCATCCATTCGTCACCGTGCACCTGCAGGATGAACACCACTGGCTGGCAACAGACCTGGCAATCCTCGGTATAGACCTGGTCGCCACTGGAGATATCGACAGTGGTTTCCACCCGTTCGCCACAATACGGGCAATCATAGAAGTCAGTTTCCAGCATCGCGGCCTCCACGGTGACTTATGCGTATAATTGCCGGTCTGATTACAGGGCCTGTGCGTGTTCGAGCCGTTTTTCGAACCCCGTCCCTACCTATTACCCTAGCCGTTTCCAACAAGAGAGCATGATGGGCGAATTCGATGCCATCCGACCGTACGACGATGCTGAGGTCCCTGCCGTGTTGGCACGCCTGCTCAGCGACCCGGCATTCCTCGATATCCTCACCCACTTCCGCTTCCCGCGTGCTGCCGCCCCACTCGGCTGGCTGCTCAAGCCACTGATCGCCCGCCGCCTGCGCAAGGAATTCGCCGGCGTTACGTGCGTGTCGACCTTGCAGGACAAAGTCGAATACTACGTCGACCAGACCATCGAGCGCGCCACCGACGGCGTTACCTATTCGGGCGTCGAGCAACTCAAGGCCGGCACCGCGTACCTGTTCCTGGCCAACCACCGCGACATCGTCATGGACCCGGCCTTCGTCAACTACGCCGTCTACCACGCCGGCCTGCCGACCCCGCGCATCGCCATCGGTGACAACCTGCTGCAAAAACCCTTCGTCAGCGACATGATGCGCCTGAACAAGAGCTTCATTGTGCACCGCTCGCTCAGCGGTCGTCGCGAGAAGCTGGCGGCTTACCAACTGCTCTCGGCCTACATCAACCATTCGATCCGCAACGATGGCGCATCGATCTGGATCGCCCAGGCCGAAGGCCGCGCCAAGGACGGCGACGACCGTACCGACTCGGCGATCCTCAAGATGTTCCACATGAGCCGCAAGGACGAGCCTTTCGGTGCGGTCATTCAAAGCCTGAACCTGACGCCGGTTTCGATCAGCTACGAGTACGACCCCTGCGACCAGGCCAAGGCCCGCGAGCTGTACATCCGCGCCACCACCGGCACCTACAAGAAGGCGCCGGGCGAGGACGACAACAGCATCGCCAAGGGCATCACCGGCTACAAAGGCCGGGTGCACATCAACTTTGCCGCGCCGGTGACCGAGTACTTCGAGGACACCAAGCAGCTGGCAGCCGAAATCGACCGGCAGGTCCTCGGTGGCTACCGGTTGTTCCCGGTGCACTACCTGGCCTACGCGATGTGGGACGAGAAAGATGAGGCACTGCAAGTGCCGAGCGCCGAGAAGGTGTTCCCAGGCGAAGAGCTGGCGCGTGCCAAGGAAGAATGGCAGCGTCGCTTGGAGGCTTGCCCTGAAGAACAGCGGCCGTACCTGGTGTTGCAGTACGCGACGCCGGTGCGCAACCAGTACCAAGTCAAGCAGCAGGCGCCAGTTGCCTGATCAACCTGGGGCTGCTTTGCAGCCCCAAGGGTTCACACCCAGGTACTGAACCAGGACAGCAGCAGCGCCATGGCCAGGCACGAAAAACCGAGAATATAGAAGTAACGCGGCACCCTCAGGTCAAACGCATCCACCACCCCCTCATCCACCGCCAGGCTTTCCCGCGTGAAAACCTCGCGCCGCCGCGCGCTGTGCAGCAGCATCCCGCCGGGGCACGTCATCAGCAACGCCAGCAGGTTGATCAGCTTGGTGGGATGGGCGGCCAGAAACCCCCAGAGCACTTGCAACGACATTACACAACCTCGGTTTGAAGGACGGCAAAGGCCGGCATTCTACCCAAGTCCGGCGTGGGCGCTCGGGCTCGGCGACAAAGTGTCACTAAATTTCATCTGTCACAGGTTCGTCATCAGAACAGGCCACGCTGTCGGCCTTTTCCCGATCCGGAGCTTGTTCATGCTGCACGCCGAAAACCAGGACCGCCTCTATCTCGTAGCCCAGAGCGACGAACAGCAGGCGTTGATCGACGGTTTTGCCATCAATGTGCAGGACCGCCAGTGGTTGGTCTATTGCGCGCTGGGTGGGCACGCGCATCAGGACTTGCCGGAGGTGGATGTGGCCACCGGTTTCAGCCTGCTGGACTTCCACATCCAGGCGGCCTGAAGCCCCCCAAAAAAACAAACCCGCTGCCTGTCAGCCAGGCAGCGGGCTTGTTTTAGCGGGGCTGAACGCTTATTCGCCCAGTACTTGCCCGATGGTCGGGTCTTTGAACAGGCGGGTCAGGGCGTCGCTCAGCACGTCGCTGACCAGCTTGGTGTTGGTTTCCTGGTTCGGCGCCATGCCGAAACGCTGGTCCAGCGAGGCACCGTAACGGCCGCTGTAACGGCGGTTGGCGTTGGCCACGTCGGCACGGAAGGTGGCACCGATGGTGGCCTCGGTCACGTACAGGTTGTCCTTGGGCGACTGGTACTTAAGCTCGGCCAGGGTCACGGTCAACTGCGGGGCATTGTAGGCATTCGCCGTCGGGGTGAAACCGAGCAGGCGCACAGCGGCTTCGGCCTGGGCCTGCAGCTTGGGCAGCACATCATTGCCACTGACACTGATGGTGCTGGTCTCGGGGTACATGCCACCGCGCGTGCCCAGGGACTGCGAAGCCCGGCCATCAACCACTTTGACCACCACCGGCTGACCGTGGCCGACAGGTGCGAGCTGGGCGGTGAGCTTGGGTTGCGGGCTGAGTTGTTGCGGGCTGTGGGCACATCCGACCAGGCTGAGGCTGGCCACCGCGATCAAACCGAACAACAGACGTTGCAACATGCGCGTTTCTCCAGAAAATGCGGCTAAGGCCCACAGTATACCCAGCCTCGCACAGGCCAGTCATCGCCAAGACCGCGCTGTCACAATCGTTTCATGCCCCCGCCGTTATCCTTGGCCCAGCCCTAACACACAGGACTCACCGCCATGGCCTCGCTCTGGACACTGCTCTTCCAACGCCCGCGCCACCTCCCCTATGCCTGCCTCGACGCCGAGGGCAAATGCCTGGCATTCAAGCACTGCAGCCAGCCACCCAGCGCCAGCGGCTGGGTCCAGGTGAATGAAGTGCAACTCGCCTGGCTGGGCCGCCAACTGCCCGCCAGCGCCCGGGTTTGCGCCCGCGCAAACAACCGTTGGCATCAGCGCAGCCTGCCGGCCTGACAAACGCTGCAATAAAAACCACGAATAACGACCTTTCTGCCCGCGACATCGCTATAATCTCCCCCCGATTATAAGGACGTCTCCTGATCGGGCCCCGCATTTGCCGCTTGACCCCGGCACCTTCACCGCTTCGCCCACAGAGAGCCTTCCACTCAGGTCTTGCATCGGCTGTCGTGCCTGCTTTTCCGGCCCTTCGCACTGCATGAACCTGTGGGTTGCCATCGCGCAGTCCCCTTTTGAGGTTCACGTCTCCAAAAGAGCGTGAAAAAACGGTTTTTCACAACTTCACGAGAGTGTGGCGAGCAAATGAACAGTCTGGCATGTGCAAAAGCGGCAGATGTGTCCCGAACAGCCCTGAACAGGCGGCAACTGCGCTCATCCCGGATGAGTGTCTGAGGCCGTTCCATAACGCACGCACGACACCTTGACCATAAGTCGAATTGCCGCACCCGTGGCAATCGGGGTTCAATACCCGAACCCGAAGACTGATTGGCGGTGTCCGCGGAAGTTGCAAGAACTGCGAAAAGTCGGACATGGCGATCCTGGCGAACCCAGGGATCCTATGCTGTCAATTAGGTAGCTGTAGATTGTGGAGACGCGTTAAATGGCGCAGAACGAATCGGTTGATGTAGTACTGGTAGGCGCGGGCATCATGAGTGCCACCCTGGCCGTACTGCTCAAGGAGCTCGACCCGACCCTCAAGCTGGAGGTCGTCGAGGCGATGGACTCCGGGGCCGCGGAAAGCTCCAACCCCTGGAACAACGCAGGTACCGGCCACGCTGGCCTGTGCGAGCTTAACTACACGCCCCAGGCCGCCGATGGCAGCATCGACATCAAGAAGGCCGTGCACATCAATACCCAGTTCGAGGTCTCGCGCCAGTTCTGGGCTTACCTGAGCAAGAAGGGTAACTTCGGCTCGGCGCGTGCCTTCATCAACCCTGTCCCACACCTGAGCTACGTCGAAGGTGACAAGGGTGTTTCCTTCCTCAAGAAGCGCTTCGAGCTGCTCAAGCAGCATCATGCCTTCTCCGAGATGGAATACACCGAAGACAAGGCCGTGATGAGCGACTGGATGCCGTTGATGATGCCCGGCCGCCCGGCCGACCAGCACATCGCCGCCACCCGCGTGGCGAAAGGCACCGACGTCAACTTCGGCGCACTGACCAACAAACTGCTCAAGCTGCTGGGCGACTCGCCCGACGCGCAGGTCAAGTACAGCAAGAAAGTCGTCGGCCTGCGCCGTAACGGCAGCGGCTGGACCGTGAGCATCAAGGACGTCAACAGCGGCGGCAGCCGTGAAGTCGACGCGCGCTTCGTGTTCCTCGGCGCCGGTGGTGCGGCCCTGCCGCTGCTGCAACTGTCGGGCATCCCCGAGAGTAAAGGCTTCGGCGGCTTCCCGGTCAGCGGCCAATGGCTGCGTTGCGACAACCCGGAAATCGTCAAACAGCACCAGGCCAAGGTTTACAGCCAGGCTGCGGTCGGCGCGCCACCGATGTCGGTGCCGCACCTGGACACCCGCGTGGTAGACGGCAAGACCTCGCTGCTGTTCGGCCCGTACGCAGGCTTTACCACCAAGTTCCTCAAGCATGGTTCGCTGATGGACCTGCCACTGTCGGTGCGCATGGGCAACATCGGCCCGATGCTGGCCGTGGCCCGCGACAACATGGACCTGACCAAGTACCTGGTCAGCGAAGTGATGCAGTCGATGGAACAGCGCCTGGAATCGCTGCGCCGCTTCTACCCGCAAGCCAAAGCCGAAGACTGGCGCCTGGAAGTGGCCGGCCAACGTGTGCAAATCATCAAGAAAGACCCGAAAAAGGGCGGCATTCTGCAGTTCGGTACCGAGCTGGTCTCGGCCCAGGACGGCAGCCTGGCCGCACTGCTCGGCGCATCGCCGGGCGCTTCGGTAACCGTTTCGATCATGCTGGAACTGATCGAGCGTTGCTTCCCCGAGCAGGCCAAAGGTGCCTGGGCTGCCAAGCTCAAGGAAATCTTCCCCGCTCGCGAGAAGGTCCTGGCAACCGATGCCGCGCTGTACAACAAGATCAGTGCCGACAACGATGCCGCGTTGGAACTGGTGGAAGACAGCCCGGCCAAGCATTACGCCTGAGCTGGCTGAAACGAAAAAACGCCCCTCGGGGCGTTTTTTTTGTGCCTGCGTTTTGGCCTGTGCCGGCCTCTTCATGGGCAAGCCCACAGGTTTTTCACAGATCTTGAGAGCGGTGCAATACCTGTGGGAGCGGGCTTGCCCGCGAAGAGACCAGTACAGGCTTAACAATCAGCCGCGGGCTTTATCGATGATCTCGATGTACTCAGGAGCATTGCGCTGGTCGGCGATCTGTTCGATGAAGGTCTTGCCGTGCTCGTCCTTGCCATCCAGGTCCAGGCCCGCTTCGACGAAGAAGCCGACGAAACGCTCGAAGTCGTCGACACGCAGGCCACGGTAAGCCTTGACCAGCTTGTGCAGCGACGGCGAAGTCACGCCATCGGCCGGCTCGAACTGAAGGAACGACTTGATGTAGTCGTCGCTGATTTCGTCACCGATTACCTGTTTCTTGTCTTTACGCATTGCCGACTCCAACTGGACCATCACGGAATTTCGAAGGCCGGCAGTTTACCCCCCGCAGGGCGCGCGCCTCAACGCGTACGTACGGTGCCGGTGTGCAGGTCAGCCCAGATATGGCCGTTGCCGTAGGTCAGAAACTGCACGTAGAGCGTTTCGTTGCGCAGCAGGTCCATGATCACGCGGTAATCACTGACCGGGTAGTTGAGGCTCAAGGTGCGGGTTTTCTCATCATAAACCGGCTTTTTCAAGCTTTTGCCGGCTTCGCCATCGAAGGTCAGCAGCACCTGGGCGATGGTGGCGCCCTTGCTCAGCGGCTTGCCCTTGAGGCGCATTTGCAACGATGCGGTGATGGGGATTGGTTGCTGGTCGGACTGGCGCTGGGCACCGACCACCACTGCATAATCGGTCACTTGCAGCAGTTGCTGACCGGTCGGCGCTTCCTGGCGCAGGGACAGGTCGTCAGGCGGCAGAAACTGGCTGTGCAGCGGTGCGGCACAGATCGGCAGGCTGACCGCCAGCAGGAGGGGAAGAATCGCACGCATGTGAGGCTCCTTGGCTTGAACAGGCACTCTAGCATGCTGTGTTCAGCCTGTACCGGGAGCCCGCGATCAATCGAACTGGGCGCGCATCCAGGCCTGGTACTCGGCCACGCCGGCCTCGCCTTCACGCGGCGCCCAGTGGGCATGCTCGCCCTCGCCCACTGGCCGGTACGGCCCGGCCTTGCATTCGAAGAGAATGCTGTTCGGTTCCAGTACCACCAACCCGTGGTAGGTACCGGGCGCCAGGTCTACACCCAGGCAGTCGCCGCCGGCCTGCAGCACCCGCTTTTCAATCACCGCACCGTGCTCATCGAAGATCAACAGGCCAAGGCGCCCCTTGAGCACGATCAGTGCTTCGGCCTTGTCGTCGCTCAGGTGCCGATGGGGTGGGATGTAGGTCGTCGGCTGCAGCCCGACTGCCATGCGGTGGCAAGGCTCTTCCATCTCATGGAAGTTATGGTGCTGCCGCCCGCGAGGGTTGGCGGCAGCCTTCTGCGCCAGCTCGGCGAACAGCGATTGGTCGATGAACGCGGGCTGGCGCATGGTTACAGCCCCTTGACGGCGAAGATGCCGTTAGCGTTACGCCAGTAGCCCTTGTAGTCCATGCCATAGCCGAAGATGTAGCGATCGACGCAGGGCAGGCCGACGTAGTTGGCTTTAAGGTCCGGGCTGGCTTTGCGGTCGTGGTCCTTGTCGATCAGCACCGCGGTGTGCACCGAGCGCGCACCGGCGTGCTTGCAGAACTCGATGATGGCGCTGAGGGTGTGGCCTTCGTCGAGGATGTCGTCGACGATCAGCACGTCACGGTCGATGAACGAGACTTCTGGCTTGGCTTTCCAGAACAACTCGCCGCCGCTGGTCTGGTTGCGGTAGCGGGTGGCGTGCAGGTACGACGCTTCCAGCGGGAACTGCAGGTGGGTCAGCAGCTTGCCCGAGAAGATAAGGCCGCCGTTCATCACGCAGAAGACCACCGGGTTCTTGTCGTGCAGGTCTTTGCAGATCTGCTCGCCGACCTTGGCGATGGCCGCTTCGACTTCGGCTTCGGTGTACAGACAGTCTGCTTCGCGCATGACTTGACGGATGTGCTCGAGATCGGCGGGCATTGCGCTCTCCAGGGGGGGTATTTTGGAAAAGCGGGCAAAGGTACGCATCCGCTCGCCACAGATCAAGCATTTATGGACTAACGTCCAAAAGGACTACACGACAGCACAGGCTGAATAGATTAATCTAGCGCGGTTTTTTTGCCCGCCTTTCGGAGCCCCCCCTATGCCCACTCGTGAGATCCGCCATCCGCTGATCCGCCACAAGCTCGGCCTCATGCGCCGTGCCGACATCAGCACCAAGAATTTTCGCGAACTTGCCCAGGAAGTCGGCGCGCTTCTGACCTATGAAGCCACCCAGGACCTGCCACTGGAAACCTACGAGATCGACGGGTGGTGTGGCAAGGTGCAGGTCGAAAAAATCGCCGGTAAAAAGATTACCGTCGTCCCGATCCTGCGCGCCGGCATCGGCATGCTCGACGGCGTGCTCAGCCTGATTCCAGGTGCCAAGGTCAGTGCCGTCGGCGTCGCGCGCAACGAAGAAACCCTCGAAGCCCACACCTACCTGGAAAAGCTCGCGCCGGACATCAACCAGCGTCTGGCCCTGATCATCGACCCGATGCTGGCCACCGGCGCCTCGATGGTCGCCACCATCGACCTGCTGAAAAAAGCGGGCTGCAAAGAGATTCGCGCCATGGTGCTGGTCGCCGCACCCGAAGGCATCAATGTGGTGGAAAAAGCCCACCCGGATGTACAGATCTACACCGCATCGATCGACCAGCGCCTGAACGAGCACGGCTACATCGTGCCAGGCCTGGGTGATGCCGGCGACAAGATCTTCGGCACCAAGCAAAAGGACGCCTGACCATGCAGGACGGCTTCAACGACCCGCTTTGGCGCCAGGTCGTTTCGGGCGCGCAGATGCTCTTTGTGGCATTTGGCGCGCTGGTGCTGATGCCACTGATCACCGGCCTCGACCCGAACGTCGCGCTGTTCACCGCCGGTATCGGCACGCTGCTGTTCCAGCTGGTCACCGGCCGTCAGGTCCCGGTGTTCCTGGCATCCAGCTTTGCCTTCATCACCCCGATCATCCTTGCCAAGGGCCAGTTCGGCCTGGCCGAAACCATGGGCGGCGTAATGGCCGCAGGCTTCGTCTACACCTTCATGGGGCTGATGGTAAAAATCAAAGGCACCGGTTTCATCGACCGCATGCTGCCGCCTGTGGTGATTGGCCCAGTGATCATCTCGATTGGCCTGGCCATGGCGCCCATCGCTGCCAACATGGCCATGGGCAAGGGCGGTGACGGTGCTGCGCTGATGCCTTACAAGACCGCCATGCTGATCTCGATGCCGGCACTGCTGACTACCTTGATCGTCGCAGTTTTCGGCAAGGGTATCTTCCGCCTGGTGCCGATCATCTCTGGCGTACTGGTGGGCTTTGCCCTGGCGTTTGCCTTTGGCGTGGTCGACACGGCCAAGATTGCCGCTGCACCGTGGTTGGAGATCCCCAACTTCACCGCGCCAGCGTTCAACTGGCAGGCCATCCTTTTCATCGTGCCGGTAGCCCTGGCACCGGCGATCGAGCACATCGGTGGGGTGATTGCGGTGGGCAGCGTCACCGGACGCGACTACCTGAAAAAGCCTGGCTTGCACCGCACCCTGCTGGGTGACGGCCTGGCGACCACGGCTGCCGGCCTGTTCGGTGGCCCACCCAACACCACCTACGCCGAAGTGACCGGCGCGGTGATGCTGACCAAGAACTACAACCCGAAGATCATGACCTGGGCGGCGGTGTTTGCTATTACCCTGGCCTTCATCGGCAAGTTCGGCGCGCTGCTGCAGAGCATTCCGGTACCGGTCATGGGCGGCATTCTGTGCCTGCTGTTCGGCTCGATTGCGGCGGTGGGCATGAACACCATGATCCGCCACAAGATCGACCTGGCCGAGGCGCGCAACCTGGTGATCGTTTCGGTGACCCTGGTGTTCGGTATTGGCGGCGTGTTGATAGGCAGCGGTGACGGCCCGGACGACTGGGGCCTGAAGGGCATCGCCCTGTGCGCCGTGGTGGCCATTGCCCTTAACCTGATCCTGCCGGGCAATGATGGCTGGAAGAACAAGAAGCTGGATGATCAGCTGCCTTGAGTGACACGGGCTCCTGCCGCAAAACGCCTCTCCTGTAGGAGCAGCCTTGTGCTGCGAAGAGGCCGGTGACAACACATCAATCTTCTGTGTCATCACCGGCCTCTTCGCCGCACAAGGCTGCCCCCACAAGGGCGGACTCATTCAGGCTTTTTCGCACATCCCCGCCAGCACCTTCACCCACTCTGGGTGATCATTCAGGCACGGCACCAGCAGCAATTCCTCGCCCCCTGCCTCGATGAACTGTTCTTTGCCGCGATCGCCGATCTCTTCCAGCGTCTCGATGCAATCGGCAACGAACGCCGGGCACATTACTAGCAGCTTCTTCACCCCCGCCTTGGCCAACTCGTCCAGCCGCGTCTCGGTGTAGGGTTCGATCCACTTGGCGCGCCCCAGGCGCGACTGGAACGACACCGACCACTTGCCATCCGGTATGCCCATTTTCTGCGCAAAGGCCTTGGCCGTGGCCAAACACTGCCCGCGATAACACACGGCGCGCATTTCGGCACTGGCGTCCTTGCAGCAATCGGCCGCCTGAAAATCATGCTTACCGGTGGGGTCGAGCTTTTTCAGGTGCCGCTCCGGCAGCCCATGAAAACTCAGCAACAGGTGGTCGTAATCCTGCTGCAGGTAAGGCTTGGCGCTGGCCACCAACGCCTCGATGTACTCGGGATGGTCGTAAAACGGCTGCAGCACGCGCATCTGCAACGGCAACTGGCGCTCGCTGACCGTCTGTTTGGCCAACGCCACCACGGTGGTCACCGTACTGTCGGCGAACTGTGGATAAAGCGGTGCCAAGGTGACCTTGCGCACGCCCTGAGCTGCCAGGCGCTCCAGCACTTCGGGCAACGCCGGCTGGCCGTAGCGCATGGCGATTTCGACCGGGCCATGGGGCCAGTGCTCGACCATCGCAGCCTGCAGGCGGCGGGTCAGCACCACCAGTGGCGAGCCTTCGTCCCACCAGATCGACGCGTAGGCGTGCGCCGACTGCTCCGGGCGCTTGATCAGAATCAACGACACCAGCAAGCGCCGCACCGGCCAAGGCAGGTCGATCACGTACGGGTCCATCAGGAACTGGTTGAGGTAACGGCGCACATCGGCCACCGAAGTGGAGGCCGGGGACCCCAGGTTAACCAGCAGCAGGGCGTGATCGGTCATGCAGCGTCCTATGTCAGAGGCGGCTGGACAAGTCGTCCAGGGCCGATTGCAGATCGTTGAAACGGAAAGTGAAACCTGCCGCCAGCAAGCGCACCGGGCGCGCCCGCTGGCCGCCGAGCAGCAGCGTCGACAGCTCGCCGAGCCCTGCCTTCAGCAAAAGCGCAGGCACAGGCAGCAGCGCCGGCCGGTGCATCGCACGGCCCAGCCGCCTGGCGAACTCACGGTTGCGCACAGGCTCTGGGGCGCAGGCATTATAAGGACCGCTGGTGTCCTTATGCTGCAAGAGAAAATCAATCAGGGCGACCTGGTCGTCTATATGGATCCACGGCATCCACTGCCGACCATCGCCCAACGGCCCGCCCAGCCCGAGCTTGAAAGGCAACCGCAGGCGCGACAAAAAGCCGCCATCGCTGGCCAGTACCAACCCGGTGCGTACCAGCACCACGCGGATGCCTTGAGCTTGCGAACGCTGGGCTGTTTCTTCCCAGGCGATACACAACTGGCTGGCAAAATCTTCGCGCACCGGCTGGGACGCCTCGGTGAGTTCACGCTCACCGCCGTCCCCATACCAACCCACCGCAGAACCGGAAATCAACACCTCGGGGCGCTGCTCACGCGCACCCAGCCATGCCAGCAGTTGCTCAGTGAGCGTGATACGGCTGGCCCACAACAGGTTGCGCCGGGCTCCGGTCCAAGGCCGGTCGGCGATAGGCGCACCCGCCAGGTTGATGACCGCGTCGAGGTGATCATCCGCTTGCAGTTCGTCCAGCTGGGCGATACCGCGCACCCCGCTACCGCACAGTTTGGGCACCTGCTCCGGTCGGCGGCTCCAGACCGTGAGGCGATGGCCCTGGCCGAGCCAGAACTGGCACAGGTGCTGGCCAATCAAGCCAGTGCCGCCTGTCAGCAATATATGCATGGCTGTGTCCTCGCAGAATGCGGCTGTGGTCTATTTTTAAGATCAAGGCACTTTTTTGACCCGACGCTCTCGGATAAACATAGGCCAACCTGCTCTATAAAGCGGAATAACCTTATACAAAAGTTGTGCATTGTACAGGTTTGCCTGACAGCGTAGTCTGCTCACAGCAAGGTTTGAAGAGGCCATCATGACAGTACCTATTGCCATCATCGGTGCCGGTATCGCCGGTCTGTCCGCCGCCCAGGCGCTGCAAAAGGCCGGGCAATCCGTGCACCTGTTCGACAAAGGCCACGGCAGTGGCGGGCGCATGGCCAGCAAGCGCAGCGACGCTGGCGCGCTGGACTTGGGCGCCCAGTACTTCACTGCCCGTGATCGGCGCTTCGTCGAACAGGTCCAGCAATGGGTAGCCGCCGGTTGGGCCGAGCAGTGGAAGCCGCAGCTGTACAACTACCGCGATGGCGAGCTGACCCCCTCCCCAGACGAGCAGACACGCTGGGTCGGCGTGCCCCGCATGAGCGCCATCACGCGTGGCCTGCTCAAGGATGTGACCGTCAACTTTGGCTGCCGCATTGCTGAAGTGTTCCGCGGCAAACAGTACTGGCACCTGCAAGACACCGAAGGCTGCAGCCACGGCCCATTCAGCCGCGTTGTAATCGCCGTGCCGGCGCCACAGGCCACGCCGCTGCTGGCCTCGACCCCCAAACTCGCTGCGGTGGCCGCAGGCGTGCAGATGGAGCCCACCTGGGCGGTTGCCCTGGGCTTCCAGACCCCACTGGACACACCGATGCAAGGCTGCTTCGTGCAGGACAACCCGCTCGATTGGCTGGCCCGCAACCGCAGCAAGCCAGGGCGTGACGAGCACCTCGATACCTGGGTGCTGCATGCCACGTCGAACTGGAGCCGGCAGCACATCGACCTGTCGAAGGAAGAGGTGATCGAGCAGTTGTGGGGCGAGTTCGCCGAACTGGTCGGCTGCGTGGTACCGGCCCCCACCTTCGCCCTCGCCCACCGCTGGTTGTATGCACGCCCCACCAGCAACCACGAGTGGGGCGCCTTGGCCGATGCCGATCAAGGCCTGTATGCCTGTGGCGACTGGTGTTTGTCCGGGCGGGTCGAAGGGGCTTGGCTGAGCGGCCAGGAAGCGGCCCGACGGCTGCTGGAACACCTCGACTGAGCGGGCGCTGAACCTGTACAAAAAAACTTGTTTGCATAACTCCGTAGCTGTGCTGGAATAAACTTGTACAAATTTGATTTCACGTACAGGTTTTCCGGAGACAGCCATGCAAGCCGCCACCGCCCACAGCAAGCCTCGCATCGCGATCAGCGCCTGCCTGACCGGCCACAGTGTGCGCTACAACGGCGGGCACAAGGCCTCCGACCTGTGCCGCACGCAACTGGAAGCGCATTTCGAATGGGTGCCCGTTTGCCCAGAAGTGGCTATCGGCCTCGGCGTACCGCGCGATCCTATCCGCCTGGTCGGCAACCCTGAGCAACCCGAAGTGGTCGGCACCCGCAACCCCGGCATGGACCTGACCGGCCCGCTGCGCACCTATGGCGAGCAGATGGCCGGCGAGCTCGATGATATCTGCGGCTACATCTTCATGCAGAAATCGCCCTCCTGCGGCCTGGAACGGGTCAAGGTCTACCAGGACAACGGCCACCCCGCCTTCCATGGCGGCCGCGGCGTTTATGCCCACGCTTTCTGCAGCCTGCGCCCGGACCTGCCGGTGGAAGAGGAAGGCCGCCTGCACGATGCCGTGCTGCGCGAAAACTTCATCAGCCGCGTGTACGCCTACGCCGATTGGCAGCGCCTGTTGGCCGAAGGCCTCAGCCGCGGCGCGCTGGTGCGCTTTCATGCGCGCTACAAGTACCTGTTGATGGCCAACAACCCCCAAGCCTACCGCACGCTGGGGCGGCTGCTCGGCACCATGAGCCGCGATGACGACCCACAGGAGATCGGGCCACGTTACTTCAGCGAGCTGATGCAAGCGCTGCGTCGCTGTGCCAGCCGTGGCACGCACTGCAACGTGCTGCAGCACCTGAGTGGCTACTTCAAAGATGCCCTGACCGCACAGGACAAAGCCGAATTGCAAACCCTCATCAGCCAGTACCAACAAGGCGTGGTGCCGCTGGTCGTGCCTCTGACTTTGCTCAAGCATCACCTGCGCAAACACCCCGACCCTTACCTGATGCAGCAAGCCTACCTGCAACCACACCCCGAGAGCCTGGGGCTTCGTAATGCCGTCTGAAAGCCTGCTGCCTATCGGCGAACTCGCCCGCCGCACCGGCGTCAACCCCGTGACCCTGCGTGCCTGGGAACGTCGATACGGCCTGCTCAAGCCGCAACGCACCGCTAAAGGGCACCGGTTGTATTCCATCGAGCAGGTCGAACGGGTCGAAGCGATCCTGGCCTGGCTGCAGCGCGGCGCGTCGGTGGGCCAGGTGCGTGAGCTGCTCGACAAACCCACCAGCAGCGCCCCGCAAAGCGACTGGCAGGCCCGGCAGGCGCAATTGATCGAGGCCATCGCCAACCTCTCGCAACGCGCACTCGACCAGCAACTCAACCAGGCCATGGCGCTGTACCCCGCCATCACCCTGTGCGAGCAACTGCTGCTGCCCCTGCTCGACAGCCTGGAGCTGCGCTGGCGCAACTATTTCAATGCCCGGCTTGAACAGGTGTTTTTCCATACCTGGCTGCGCAGCAAGCTCGGCGCCCGGGTGTACCACGACAACCAACTGCTACAAGGCCCAGCGGTGCTGCTGGCCGAAGACAGCGAGCAGGCGTTCGACCCCGCCTTGTGGCTATGCGCCTGGCTATTGAGCAGCAATGGCATCCCTGTCGAAGTGCTGGAACAGCCGGTTGGCGGCCCGCAGTTGCAACGGGCGATCGCCGCACTGCAGCCGCGCGCCCTCCTGCTGCACCTGGGGCCACGCATCGACAGCAAAGCCTTGCAGCGCCTGCTGCAAGGCATACCTGGGCCAAAACTGCTGGGTGGCGCCACGCTCGCCTTGCATGAGGCCCACTTGAACGCCTTCGACCTTCCCGAGCTCTTCCTGTTCGATACCCCGCAGTCGGCATTGCGCGTGCTTCAAGGCAATGGCCGCCGGCCTGTAGAGATGAATGCGCCATGCAACTGATCTGGCTGCGCAGCGACCTGCGCATCGACGACAACACCGCCTTGAGCGCAGCCTGCGAACGCGGCCCGACCCTAGCCCTGTGGCTGGTCAGCCCCGGCCAGTGGCAGGCGCATGACGACGCTGCCTGCAAAGTCGACTTCTGGCTGCGCAACCTGCGCACGCTGCGTCAGTCGCTGGAGGCCCTCAACATCCCGTTGCTGATCCGCACCATCGATACGTGGGATCAAGCGCCACAGGCCGTGTTGGACGCCTGCCGTCAGCACCGGGTCGAGGGCGTGCACTGGAACGACGAGTACGGCATCAACGAAGAGCGCCGCGACCAGGCTACGCGGGCACTGCTGGAACAGTCAGCGATCCAGGCGCACAGCTACCTCGACCAGTTGTTCTTCCGCCCAGGCACGGTCCTCACCCGCAGTGGTGACTACTTCCAGGTCTTCAGCCAGTTCAAGAAAAACTGCCTCGAACACTTGCACCGCAGCCTCCCGGCGTTAGCCCCTCGAGTCAAACCGCAGTCGCCCCTGAACATCGCCAGCGACCCCATACCCGAGCAAATAGAGGGCTTCGACACACCGCCGCGCACCTTGAGCGACCACTGGCCAGCAGGGGAAGCCGAGGCGCAGAGCCGCCTGACGCGCTTTCTTGATGAGGCGATTGACGACTACCATCACCTGCGCGACCTCCCCGCCAAGCCGGGCACCAGTCAGCTCTCGGCTTATCTGGCCGCTGGGGTGATCTCGCCCCGGCAATGCCTGCACGGCGCCCTCGCCTGCAACCGAGGCGAGTTCGACAGCGGCAGCACGGGCGTCCAAACCTGGATCAACGAGCTGCTGTGGCGGGAGTTCTACAAGCACATCCTGACGGGTTATCCACAGGTCTCGCGGCACCGCGCCTTCCGCACCCAGACCGAAGCCTTGCCATGGCGCGATGCGCCTGAAGACCTCGCGGCCTGGGAACAGGGGCGCACCGGCTTCCCGATCATCGATGCCGCCATGCGCCAGTTGCTGGACACCGGGTGGATGCACAACCGCCTGCGCATGATCGTCGCCATGTTTCTCAGCAAGAACCTGCTGATCGACTGGCGCAAAGGCGAGCGGCACTTCATGCGCCACTTGATAGACGGTGACCTGGCGGCCAACAACGGTGGCTGGCAATGGAGCGCGTCCACCGGGACCGATGCAGTGCCCTACTTCCGCATCTTCAACCCGGTTTCGCAGTCTCAGCGCTTCGACCCGCAAGGGCGATTCATTCGCCACTGGGTACCGGAATTGCAAGCACTGGATGAGAAAGCCATTCATCAGCCCGTGAAGGCTGCGGATCTTTTTGCGCCTAATTCGTATCACAATCCAATAGTCGATCTCGGCAGCAGTCGCCAGCGTGCATTGGAAGCCTTCAAAGGCCTTCCGCGCCGGCAGGATCAGGGGGCAGTATCGTGAACAGTACTCGGAGTTTCTGGGTGACAGGGGCCAGTAACGGATTAGGGCTGGCATTGGTAGAGCGACTGCTCGAGCAAGGGCATCGGGTGGCCGCCAGTGGCAGGGAATGTGAAGCGCTGGATATGCTGGGCGAACGTTTCGCCCCGCAGTTGGTGCGGCTACCGGGGCAGTTGCAGGTACTGGAACAGGCGGATGCAGCCAGTACATTGTTGCTGAATACTTGGGGTTCGCTGGATTGCCTGATCATCAATGCCGGCACCAGTAATTACCTGGCCGACGACGTGCCCGATGACGAGCTGTTCGAGGCCATCGCCAGCGGCAACCTGGTGGCCAGCGAACATTGCCTGGCCAGTGCCTTGCCACTGCTGACGAAGGGTGATGCACCTCAGGTAATGGCCATCCTCAATCGCTACTCGGCCTCGCAGCTGTTTGCACCCACCCAGGTTGCCAGCGGCTTCAACAGCACTGCCCAGTGGTTTCGCGAGCAACGCCAGGTACTGGATAAGCTGCAGATCAGCTTGACGGTAGTGGGGCCGCAATCGTTGAAAACACCCGTGACAACGGCGCAAGCGATACCCGAGGCCTGGACGCCTGAAAGCGCTGCCGAGGAACTGTTGCGGCGATTACCGCAACGCGAGCCGGAATTGGTACTGGAGACGCTGGACCTGAGCAGCTTGTGGCCACTACGGCCCTGATCTTGTAGGAGCAGCCTTGTGCTGCGAAGAGGCCGGTGAAATCACAAAGAATCTCGGCTGTTATCACCGGCCTCTTCGCAGCGCAAGGCTGCTCCTACAAGGGTGCGGGGCAGCTTAGAGCGCCATGCGGTAATGCAGGCTGTAGCGCTCTACACCGTCCAGCATTGGAAGACGCCAGGTACCGGAAACGCTGGACCTGTAGGAGCAGCCTTGTGCTGCGAAGAGGCCGGTGAGACCACAAAGAATCTCTGCTGCTATTACCGGCCTCTTCGCAGCCCAAGGCTGCTCCTACAAGGGTGCGGGGTAGCTAGAGCGCCATGCGGTAATGCAGGCTGTAGCTCTCTACACCGTCGTTAGGTTGCTTGATGCCAGCATTGGAATAGTGAATGGCACGCACGCCAATTTCATGCCCGCCCGCAAAGCGCAGTCCAAAACCGATTCGGTCTTCGAACTGGAACGCCGAGCCCAGTTCATTGCTTTCAAGCTCGGTGCTGGAAAAGGCCGCGACGCCAATCCCGGCCTCGATATAGGGCTTTACCGAATCCCCCGCAAACTCATAAACGAATACCGGTGCGAACGACAGGCTGTGGTTGCTCGCGGTCTTGTCGCCATCCCAGTAGGTGTAAGCCCCATCCCAATACCCGGTCAGGCGGCCAACGCTGGTCTGCCACCAGCTCGCGTCCCAGTTCGATTGCAGACCCAGCCGGTAGACCATGGTCGAGTCACCCGTCTGCCCCACCGAAAATGAAACATCGGCCGCCTGCGCCGACACTGCTTGCCCCAAGGTAAAGACGGCAGCCGCCGCCAAGCCGAGCAGTTTCCTCATAAGAAACATCCTTCTTCCTAATGCTGTTGTTAGTGTTCGCCTCGTGTCAGGCAAATCGGTAGAAATCGGCAGTGGTACGATAGTTCAGCTGATTTTCACGTTTTTTTCACAACGTAAAGCCTTGCACACTGTCGGACTTCTGCCACAGCAACGGTAGGATTTTTCTCAGGGATTGTGGGTCGGCACTGGTCCAGAAGCGGGTATCCACTGCCGGGCCCTCAGCCAGCAGGTCGCTGGCGCCCAGCAGACGCTGCAGTTGACGTGCCACGGCGGCGCCGGTATCGATGATGGCTACGTCCGCCGGCACCATGTCGGCCAGCAGCGTGCGCAGGAAGGGGTAATGCGTGCAACCCAGGATCAGCGTGTCGCAGCCAGCCGCCAGCAGCGGCTGCACGTAGCCGAGCAACAACTGGCGCAAGGCCGGGCTGCTCAGGTCGCCGGTTTCGATCCGCTCGACCAGGCCGGGGCAAGGCTGGGTGACCACGCGCACATCGCTGGCGAAGCGGTCGAGCAACGCCGCGAACTTGGCGCTCTGCAAGGTGCCGGTCGTGGCCAGCACGCCGACCACGCCGGAGCGGGTGGCTGCAGCAGCCGGCTTTACCGCTGGCTCCATGCCTACCAGCGGCCATTGCGGGTACAGCTCGCGCAGGTCGGCAACGGCCGCCACTGTCGCGGTATTACAGGCCAGGACAAAGGCCTTGGCGCCTTGCTGCTGAAAGAACTCGGCAATACGCCGGCAGCGCTGGCGGATGTAATCCGCCGACTTTTCACCGTAAGGCACGTGCCCGCAATCGGCCACATACAGCAGTGATTCGTTAGGCAGCAGGCGCTGGATCTCGGCCAGTACCGACAAACCGCCGACCCCCGAATCCATTACGCCAATCGGCGCCGAACGCTCAGCCATCGCGCTTGCCACAGACCGCGCAAGCCGGGTCGCGCTTGACCCGCAGCTCACGAATGCGCGTGCCGAGGGCATCGATCAGCAACAGGCGGCCCACCAGCGGCTCGCCGAACCCAGCCAAGAGTTTCATCGCTTCCAGGGCCTGCAGGCTACCTACCAGCCCCACCAGCGGGCCGATTACACCGGCTTCGCTGCAGGTCAGTTCAGCCTCGCTGCCATGGCCATACAGGCAGTGGTAGCAAGGGCTGTAGTCACGCCGCGGGTCGAACACCGACAACTGGCCTTCGAGGCGGATCGCCGCGCCACTGACCAGCGGTTTACCGGCAGCAACGCACGCAGCGTTGACCGCCTCGCGGGTAGAAAAGTTGTCGGAGCAGTCCAGCACCAGGTCGACCGCCGCCACCGCAGCGGCCAGCGAGTCCTCGTCCAGCGCCTGGCGATGAGCGACCAGGCTGATTTCTGGGTTGATCGCCTCCAGGCGCTGCAGCGCCGAGTCCACCTTGCTCATGCCGACGCTGGCGCTGTCGTGGATCACCTGGCGTTGCAGGTTGGTCAGGTCAACGGTGTCGAAGTCCGCCAGGTGCAGCTCACCCACGCCCGCCGCTGCCAGGTACAGCGCGACAGGCGAGCCCAAGCCACCGAGGCCGACGATCAGGGCCTTGCTCTGCTTGAGCCGCAGTTGGCCGTCGATATCGATCTGCGCCAGCAAGACCTGCCGGCTGTAGCGCAACAGTTCCTGATCACTCAGCATGGCAGGCGCCCCAGGGTAATGCGTTCATGGCGGCCCAGGTCCGTGCGGCTGGCCACCTCGCTAAAGCCGTGTTCAGCCAGCAAGGCACGCACCGCTGCGGCCTGATCGTAGCCGTGCTCCAACAACAACCAGCCACCTGGCAGCAGGTGACGTGGCGCCTGGGCGGCAATCACGCGCAGGTCGTCCAGGCCATCGGTGCCCGCCACCAGCGCGCTGCTGGGCTCGAAGCGCACGTCGCCGGCGACCAGGTGCGGGTCTTCACTGGCGATATACGGCGGGTTGCTGACAATCAGGTCAAAGCGCGCATCGCCCAGGCCATCGAACCAGTGGCTGACACGCACCTGGACGTTAGCCAGCCCCAGGCGTTGGCGATTACGCTCGGCCAACGCGACCGCCGCCTCCACCCGGTCTACCGCTGTCACCTGCCAGGCCGGGCGATCGCCGGCCAACGCCAGGGCAATGGCCCCCGTCCCGGTGCCCAGGTCGAGTACCTTGGTCGGGGTTGCTGGCTGAAGCTCCAGGGCAGTCTCGACCAGCAGCTCGGTGTCCGGACGCGGGATCAGCGTATGTGGTGCCACTTCCAGGTCGATGTTCCAGAACCCTTGCTGCCCAAGGATATAGGCGACCGGCTCGCCACTACGGCGGCGCTGCAGGTAACCGGCGTAGGTGTCGGCCGCTTCGCTGCTGACGATGCGCTCGGGCCAAGTATGCAGGTAGCTGCGCGACTTGCCGATGGCCGCAGCCAGCAACAGTTCGGCATCCAGCCGCTCGGTGGGCGATTCGGGCAACTGCGCATTGCGCAGCAAGCTGGCGATGATGGTCATCAGTCCCCCAGGGCGGCCAGTTGATCGGCCTGGTATTCGGCCAACAGCGGTTCGATCACGGCGTCTACGCCACCGGCGAGGATGTCGTCCAGCGAATACAAGGTCAGGTTGATGCGGTGATCGGTGACCCGGCCCTGTGGATAATTGTAGGTGCGGATACGCTCGGAGCGGTCACCGGAGCCCACCAGCAGCTTGCGCTCACTGGCAATAGCGTTCTGCGCGGCGCTGGTCTGCATGTCGTTGAGCTTGGCCGACAGCCAGGACATGGCGCGGGCGCGGTTTTTGTGCTGCGAACGTTCTTCCTGGCACTCGACCACCATACCGGTGGGCAAGTGGGTGATGCGCACCGCCGAGTCGGTCTTGTTGATGTGCTGGCCGCCGGCGCCGGAGGCGCGGTAGGTGTCCACGCGCAAGTCGGCCGGGTTGATTTCGATCGCGGCCTGCTCGTCGGGCTCGGGCAGCACCGCCACGGTGCACGCCGAGGTGTGGATACGGCCTTGGGACTCAGTTTCCGGCACGCGCTGCACGCGGTGTGCGCCCGATTCGAACTTGAGCTTGCCGTACACGCTTTCGCCTTCGACACGGGCAATGATTTCCTTGTAGCCGCCGTGTTCGCCTTCGTTCTCGGAAAGAATCTCCAAGCGCCAGCCACGCTTCTCGGCATAGCGCGAATACATGCGGAACAAGTCGCCCGAGAAGATCGCCGCCTCGTCGCCACCGGTGCCGGCGCGGATTTCGAGGAACACGTTGCGCCCATCGTTAGGGTCCTTGGGCAGCAGCATGCGTTGCAGCTGGGCTTCCAGCGTCAGCAATTGCTCCTTGGCTTCGCGCACTTCTTCCACGGCCATTTCACGCATGTCCGGGTCGCTGTCCTTGAGCAGCGCCTGGGCGCCTTCGAGGTCGTCCTGGACTTTGCGCCACGCTTGATAGGCAGCGTAGACCGGCTCGACTTCTGCGTATTCGCGGGAATAGGCGCGGAAACGCGTCTGGTCGGAGATGACTTCAGCGTCACCGAGCAGTGCGGTCAGTTCTTCGAAGCGGTCCTGGATGATATCCAGTTTGTTCAGCAGCGACGCTTTCATTGCGAGGATTTGTCCGTCGAGCCCTCGTTGAGGGCAAAGAGTTCCTGGGCCATGGCCAGCGCATCGAGGCGGCCCTCGGCCGAGAGCTTTTTCAGCTGCACACTGGGGGCGTGCAGGAGTTTGTTGGTCAGGCCCCGGGCCAGTTGGGCCAGCACGTCTTCGGGGTTGCCGCCGTTGGCCAGCAAACGCTGGGCTTTTTGCAGTTCTTCATCCCGCAGCCGCTCGCTTTGCTGGCGGTAAGCCTTGAGCACGTCCACCGCAGCCAGCTCGCGCAGGCGCACCATGAAGTCTTCGGCGCCCACCGACACCAGCTCTTCGGCGGCCTGGGCAGCGCCCTGGCGGCTCTTGAGGTTTTCTGCGACCACATCGTGCAGGTCATCGACGGTGTAGAGGTAAACGTCGTCGAGTTCGCCGACTTCGGGCTCGATGTCACGCGGGACGGCGATGTCGACCATGAATATCGGCTTGTGCCGGCGTTGCTTCAGCGCGCTCTCGACCGCGCCCTTGCCGAGGATCGGCAACTGGCTGGCGGTGGAGCTGATGACGATGTCGCTGTTGGCCAGCTCTTGCGGGATGTCGGCCAGCAGCACGGCATGGGCGCCAAACTGCTCGGCCAGGGTACTGGCGCGCTCCAGGGTCCGGTTGGCCACGACGATACGCCGCACGCCTTGTTCGTGGAGGTGGCGGGCGACCAGGGTGATGGTCTCGCCGGCGCCAATCAGCAGCGCCTGGCTGCGGCCCAGGTCACTGAAGATCTGCCGCGCCAGGCTCACCGCGGCGAACGCCACCGAGACCGGGTTCTCGCCGATCGCGGTGTCGGTGCGCACCTGCTTGGCGGCACTGAAGGTGGCCTGGAACAGGCGCCCGAGCAGCGGGCCGACAGTGCCGGCCTCACGCGCCACGGCGTAGGCGGACTTCATCTGGCCGAGGATCTGCGGCTCGCCAAGCACCAGCGAGTCGAGGCCCGAGGCCACGCGCATCATGTGCCGCACAGCGTCGTGCTCTTCATGGATGTAGGCGCTGGCGCGCAGTTCATCCAGGCTCAGGCGGTGATAATCGGCCAGCCAATGCAGCACCGCGTCGGCAGACAAGTGGTCCTGCTCTATATAAAGCTCGCTACGGTTGCAAGTCGACAGGATCGCCGCTTCACGGCTGGCGGTCAGTCGGCAGAGCTGCTGCAGGGCGTCCACCAGCTGCTCTGGGGTAAACGCCACGCGCTCGCGTACGTCTACCGAGGCAGTCTTATGGTTGATACCAAGTGCAAGAAAGGCCATGCAAGGTCGCTGGTTATGACGAGAAGCCGATAATTGTCCTCTTTCGCAGGTTCCAGAACAACCACCGTTCGCTATTGTCGTGATAGCGCCGGAATATCCCCTGTCAGCGCTCACCCGGAACCTGCTTGCCCCTGCCATGGTCGCAGTTAACCAAATGCTTCGCAGGTGGGTTTGCCACCGCGCTTGTGTCATCATGCTCCGACCGCCGGTGAGTCCTTTTAAGCCTTTTTATGAACAGACCCTACGCACTGCTGCTTGCCTTCGCCCTGCTCCAGGGTTGCCAGAGCCTGGCCCCGCAAAAAGCCGAGCCTCCCGTTGCCGAGGCCGGCACAGGCGAGGCCGAAAAACCCGTGGTGTACGGTTCGTTCAAGCAAGACACCCTTTATAGCCTGCTGGTCGCGGAGCTGGCCGGCCAGCGCAACCGCTTCGACATCGCCCTGGCCAACTACACCGACCAGGCCGAAAAGACCCAGGACCCTGGCGTCTCCGAGCGTGCCTACCGTATCGCCGAATACCTCGGCGCCGACGAGCCGGCCTTGGACAACGCCCTAGTCTGGGCCCGCAACGACCCAGACAACCTCGACGCCCAACGCGCCGCCGCCATCCAGTTGGCCCGTGCCGGGCGCTACGACGATGCCATGGTCTACATGGAAAAAGTCCTGCAGGGCCAGGGCGATACCCATTTCGACTTCCTTGCCCTGTCCGCCGCCGAGACCGACCAGAGCACCCGCGACGGCTTGCTGCAGAGCTTCGAACGCCTGCTGGTCAAATACCCGGACAACGGCCAACTGGTGTTCGGCAAGGCGCTGCTGCTGAACCAGGACGGCAAGACCGAAGAAGCGCTTGAGCTGCTTGAGGCGCACCCGCCGCAAGACGGCGAGATCGCACCGGTCCTGCTGCGCGCCCGCCTGCTGCAAGCCCTCGACCGCGGCAAAGAGGCCCTGCCCCTGCTGCGCGGTGCGATCCGCGACAACCCGGATGACAAACGCCTGCGCCTGACCTACGCCCGCACCCTGGTCGAGCAGGACCGCATGGCCGATGCCAAAAGCGAGTTCATCAGCCTGGTCCAGCAGTACCCCGAAGACGATGAGCTGCGTTACTCGCTGGCCCTGGTCTGCCTGGAAAACAAAGACTGGGATGAAGCCGAAGGCTACCTGCAGGAGCTGGTCGAGCGTGACAGCAACGTCGATGCCGCCCACCTGAACCTGGGCCGCATCCGCGAAGAGCGCCACGACCCTGAAGCCGCCTTGCGCGAATACGCCCTGGTCGGCCCCGGCCCCGACTACCTGCCGGCGCAACTGCGCCAGGCCGATATCCTGATTGCCAACGGCCGCGGCAGCGAGGCCTCGCGCCTGCTCGCCGAAGCCCGCGAGGCGCAGCCGGACGTCGCTGTGCAGCTGTACCTGATCGAGTCGGAAAGCTACAGCAACAACAACAAGGATGCCCAGGCCAACCAGGTGCTGCAGCAGGCCATCCAACGCTACCCGGACGACCTCAACCTGCTGTACACCCGCGCCATGCTGGCCGAAAAGCGCGACGACCTGCCGCAGATGGAAAAAGACCTGCGCGCCATCATCGCCCGCGAACCCGAAAACGCCATGGCGCTGAACGCCCTGGGTTACACCCTGGCCGACCGCACCACCCGCTACGCCGAAGCCAAGGCGCTGATCGACAAAGCCCACCAGCTGACTCCGGACGACCCGGCTGTGCTCGACAGCCTGGGCTGGGTCGCCTACCGCCAGGGCAAACTCGACGAAGCCGAAGGCTACCTGCGCCAGGCCCTGGCGCGCTTCCCCGACCATGAAGTGGCCGCTCACCTGGGCGAAGTCCTGTGGGCCAACGGCAAGCGCCGTGAAGCCCGCCAGGTTTGGGCCAAGGCCTTCGAAGCCCAGCCCGACAGCCCTATCCTGCGCAAGACCGTACTGCGCCTGACCGGATCAGAGACCCTTTAACGCCATGTTCCTGCGCCATTTCATCACCTTCACCCTGATCGCCCTGCTCGCGGGCTGTGCCGGCTTCGGTAGCCGCGAAGCCCTGCAGGGCCAAGGCGACCCGCAGCAGTGGCGCCAGCACAAGGCGCAACTAAGCACCCTGGATGGCTGGCAGATCAACGGCAAGGTCGGCATCCGCGCCCCGCGCGATTCCGGCAGCGGCACGTTGTTCTGGCTGCAACGCCAGGACTACTACGACATCCGCCTGGCAGGCCCATTGGGCCGTGGCGCCGCCCGCCTGACCGGCCGCCCCGGTGGCGTGGTGCTGGAAGTGGCCAACCAGGGCCGCTACGAAGCGACCAGCCCCGAGGCCCTGCTGGAAGAACAACTGGGCTGGCAACTGCCGGTTTCGCACCTGGTCTGGTGGGTACGTGGCCTGCCTGCGCCCGACAGCAAGAGCAAGCTGACCCTGGACGGCGACAGCCGCCTGGCCAGCCTCGACCAGGATGGCTGGCAGGTCCAGTACCTGAGCTACACCGAGCAGAATGGCTACTGGCTGCCCGAGCGCCTGAAACTGCACGGCAAGGACCTCGACGTGACCCTGGTGGTCAAGGATTGGCAGCCGCGCCAGCTGGGGCACTGATCGATGAACACGCTCACCCTGCCGGCCCCGGCCAAGCTCAACCTGTGGCTGCACATCATCGGCCGCCGCCCGGACGGTTACCACGAGCTGGAAACCGTCTTCCAGTTCCTCGACCACGCCGACGAATTGACCTTCGCCCTGCGTGAAGACGGCGTAATCCGCCTGCACACCGACATCGAGGCAGTGCCCCACGACAGCAACCTGATCGTACGCGCCGCACGCAAACTGCAAGCGCAATCCGGCACAACGCTTGGCGCCGACATCTGGCTGACCAAAGTCTTGCCCATGGGCGGTGGCATCGGTGGCGGCAGCTCGGATGCCGCGACCACCCTGCTGGCGCTGGCGCACTTATGGCAACTGGGCTGGGATGAAGACCGCCTGGCGGCCCTGGGCCTAAGCCTGGGCGCCGACGTGCCGGTATTCGTTCGCGGCCACGCGGCATTCGCCCAGGGCGTCGGCGAACAACTGACCCCGGTCGACCCCGACGAACCCTGGTATGTCGTGCTGGTGCCGCAAGTGTCTGTCAGTACTGTAGAAATTTTTTCACATCCGCAGTTGACACGTGATTCCCTCCCCCTTAAGATGCGCCCCGTTCCCGAGGGAAACAGTCGAAATGACTGCCAACGGGTGGTTGAGCAGCGTTATCCAGAAGTTCGAAACGCATTGAATTCTCTGGGTAAATTCACCGAAGCTCGGCTAACCGGAACTGGAAGTTGTGTGTTTGGGGCCTTCCCAAGCAAAGCCGAAGCTGATAAAGTTCTGGCCCTTCTTTCAGCGACCCAAACAGGGTTTGTGGCGAAAGGAAGCAATATTTCGATGTTGCATCGCAAGCTACAAAGTCTGGTCAAGAAGTCGAGTGCATAGCGCTCGCAGCAACAGATACAGGGGCGTCGCCAAGCGGTAAGGCAGCAGGTTTTGATCCTGCCATGCGTTGGTTCGAATCCAGCCGCCCCTGCCATTTTCCTTATACTCATCCAGGTATACCCTCAGCCTTCAGGTACTGCGCGTGTCCAAGATGATGGTCTTTACGGGGAACGCTAACCCCGATCTGGCTCGGCGTGTCGTACGTCAGCTGCATATCCCTCTCGGTGACGTCTCTGTCGGTAAATTCTCCGACGGCGAGATCAGCACTGAGATCAATGAAAATGTCCGCGGTAAAGACGTCTTCATTATTCAGCCGACCTGTGCCCCGACCAACGATAACCTGATGGAACTGGTAGTGATGGCCGACGCCTTCCGCCGCTCCTCAGCATCCCGAATCACCGCCGTGATTCCTTACTTCGGATACGCCCGCCAGGACCGCCGTCCGCGTTCGGCACGTGTTGCTATCAGCGCCAAAGTCGTCGCTGACATGCTCACTGTCGTAGGTATCGACCGTGTTCTCACCGTCGACCTGCACGCTGACCAGATCCAGGGTTTCTTCGATATTCCTGTCGACAACATTTACGGCTCGCCCGTATTGGTCGACGATATCGAAGACCAGCGTTTCGAGAACCTGATGATCGTCTCCCCGGACATCGGTGGTGTCGTGCGCGCACGTGCCGTCGCCAAGTCCCTGGGTGTTGATCTGGGTATCATCGATAAACGCCGCGAAAAGGCTAACCACTCCGAGGTTATGCACATCATCGGCGACGTCGAAGGGCGCACTTGCATCCTGGTAGACGACATGGTCGACACCGCCGGCACCCTGTGCCACGCGGCCAAAGCCCTGAAAGAACACGGCGCTGCCAAGGTTTACGCCTACTGCACGCACCCTGTCCTGTCGGGCCGCGCGATCGAGAACATCGAGAAGTCGGTACTGGACGAGCTGGTGGTGACCAACACCGTTCCGCTGTCCGCCGCTGCTCAAGCCTGTGACCGTATCCGCCAGTTGGATATCGCACCGGTTGTCGCTGAAGCGGTACGCCGCATCAGCAATGAAGAATCGATCAGTGCGATGTTCCGCTAAGCGGAACACGTGTTGATGTGAAGCGCCCCGCCCCAGCATGTGTTGGGGCGGGGCTTTTTTGCCCACCCCGTTTGGCGCTGGTCGCAAACGCCTACGGGAGATGGCTATTTTGGAGAAGCAAAATGACTGATTTCATCCTGAACGCCCAAAAGCGTACTGACCTGGGGAAAGGTGCGAGCCGCCGCCTGCGTCACTCGCTGAGCATCCCTGCCGTTGTCTACGGTGGCGGTAAAGACGCCGAGTCCCTGACCATCGTGTCGAAGGAAATCGCCAAACTGTTCGAAAACGAAGCTGCCTACAGCCACGTGATCGAGCTGAACGTTGACGGCGTCAAGCAAAACGTCATCGTCAAGGCCATGCAGCGCCACCCAGCCAAGCAATTCATCATGCACGCTGACTTCGTTCGCGTCGTTGCTGGCCAGAAGCTGACCGCCAAGGTTCCGGTTCACTTCATCGGCGAAGAAGCCCCGATCAAGAAAGGCGGCGAGATCTCGCACGTTGTTTCCGAGATCGAAGTTTCTTGCGAAGCCAAAGACCTGCCTGAGTTCATCGAAGTTGACCTGGCCAACGCCGAAGTCGGCAGCATCATCCACCTGTCGGACCTGAAAGCTCCGAAAGGCGTAGAGTTCGTCGCTCTGGCCCACGGTGATGACAAAGCTGTTGCCAACGTTCACGCGCCACGCGTTGCTCCAGAAGCTGAAGGCGCTGCCGAGTAATCCACTCGCACGCCGGTGTTGATCGGGTTACAGTGCCCCGCGCCCTGTAACCCACCAACTCCAAGGAAGAGCCCCTGACGTGACCGCCATCCAGTTGATCGTTGGCCTGGGTAACCCCGGCCCCGAATACGAACAGACCCGGCATAACGCAGGGGCTCTTTTCGTTGAACGCATTGCCAGCGCCCAGCGCGTCTCCTTGACCGCTGACCGCAAGTATTTCGGCCTGACGGCTAAATTCAGCCATCAGGGCAACGACGTTCGTCTGCTCATTCCCACCACCTACATGAACCGTAGCGGCCAGTCCGTGGCGGCCTTGGCCAATTTCTTCCGCATCAAGCCGGAAGCGATCCTGGTGGCGCATGACGAACTCGACCTGCCTCCAGGCGTCGCCAAGCTCAAACGCGGCGGCGGCCATGGTGGGCACAACGGCCTGCGCGACATCATCGCGCAGCTCGGCAACCAGAACGACTTCCACCGCCTGCGGCTTGGCATTGGCCACCCGGGCGACGCCAAACTGGTCTCCAACTTCGTCCTGGGCCGCGCGCCGCGCGCCGAGCAGGAGAAGCTCGATGCCAGCATCGATTTTGCCCTCGGCGTGCTGCCAGATGTCATCGCTGGCGATTTCGCCAAGGCGATGCGCGAACTGCACAGCCAGAAGGCCTGATTTCCTAGAGAGGGAATACCCATGGGTTTCAATTGCGGCATCGTCGGCCTGCCCAACGTCGGCAAGTCCACCCTGTTCAACGCCCTGACCAAGTCTGGCATCGCGGCGGAGAACTTCCCTTTCTGCACCATCGAGCCGAACAGCGGCATCGTGCCGATGCCCGACGCGCGCCTCGCTGCACTGGCGGAAATCGTCAAGCCTAACCGCATCCTGCCGACCACCATGGAATTCGTCGATATCGCAGGCCTGGTGGCGGGCGCTTCGAAGGGTGAAGGCCTGGGCAACAAGTTCCTCGCCAACATCCGCGAGACCGATGCCATCGCCCACGTGGTGCGCTGCTTCGAAGACGAGAACGTGATTCACGTTTCCAACAGCGTCGACCCCAAGCGTGACATCGAGATCATCGACCTCGAGCTGATCTTCGCCGACCTCGACAGCTGCGAGAAGCAACTGCAGAAGGTTGCCCGCAACGCCAAGGGCGGCGACAAGGAAGCCCTGGCGCAAAAGGCCATCCTGGAAAAGCTGATCCCGCACTTCACCGAAGGCAAGCCAGCGCGCAGCCTGATGAAGCACATGGCTGACGACGAAAAGGCCGTCATCCGTGGCTTCCACCTGCTGACCAGCAAGCCGGTGATGTACATCGCCAACGTCGCTGAAGACGGCTTCGACAACAACCCGCACCTGGACGTAGTCCGTGCCATCGCCGAAGAAGAAGGCGCGGTCGTGGTGCCGGTCTGCAATAAGATCGAGGCCGAAATCGCCGAGCTGGACGACGGTGAAGAGAAAGACATGTTCCTCGAGGCCCTGGGCCTGGAAGAGCCTGGCCTGAACCGCGTGATCCGTGCCGGTTACGAGCTGCTGAACCTGCAGACCTACTTCACTGCCGGTGTGCAGGAAGTCCGCGCCTGGACAGTCCGCGTCGGCGCCACCGCGCCACAGGCCGCCGGTGTTATCCACACCGACTTCGAAAAAGGCTTCATCCGCGCCGAAGTGGTAGCGTATGACGACTTCATCCAGTTCAAGGGTGAAAGCGGCGCCAAGGAAGCCGGTAAATGGCGCCTGGAAGGTAAAGACTACATCGTCAAAGACGGTGACGTGATGCACTTCCGCTTCAACGTCTGATGGGAGCCGTGGGATTCCACGGTCCTTGAAAGACTTCAAAACCCCCGTGATCGCTAAGCGACACGGGGGTTTTGTGTTTAAGGGCCATCATGTTCATCTGTGACCCCGACTAAGGCACAGCCTGGGCCAGGGCGCTGCTTCATCTGTTAAAAGCTGTATTTGACCGTAAGCATCAAGTTGCGTGGGTCGCCGTAGATGTTTTCGGCGCGGGCGGTACTGTCGGTGATGCTCACGTAGTACTTTTTGTTGAATACGTTATTCAGGTTCAGGCGTGCGTCGATATGCTCGGTTGGCTTGAAGCCGACCATCAGGTCCAGCAGGGCGTAGGCGTCCTGTTCGACCTTGTAGCCACTCTCCTTGTTGTACACAGAGTTCTGACCATAAGCGGTACCGCCAATGCGCCAGCGCTCAAGTTCGCCTGGCAATTGATAGCGGGTGGTGAGTTTGACCAGATGGCGGGGAAGGTCTGTATCGAAACTGCGGCCGACGTTGGCGCGGTTGGAATCACTGAGGTACTTGACCTCAGTGTAGGTATAGCCAGCGCCAACCTGCCAGCGAGGCGTGATTGCGCCTTGCAATTCCATATCGATACCTTGCGCGCGCACTTTACCTGCCGCTTCATAGCAAGTTACGGCAGTCGGGCAGCCTTCTGCAACGCGAGCACGGTTTTCCTGATCCATGCGGAACAACGCGATGGAGCCGTTGAGTGCTCCGTTGAAATATTCGCCCTTGATACCGACTTCATAGTTCTTGCCCACGATCGGGGCCAGCAGGCCCCCGCTGGCATTCAAGTTATTCTGCGGTTTGAAGATATCGGTGTAACTCACGTAGACCGAGTGATTATCGTCCAGATCGTAGATCAGGCCTGCGTACTTGGTAACGTGGCGGGTGACTTTGTAATTCACCATCCCATATTGGGATTCGGCGTCATAGTCGTACCAGTCCAGACGGCTGCCGAGGATCAGGTGTAGTGAGTCTGCCAGGCTGAAGCGACCCGTGACGTAGGCGCTCTTCTGGTGGATATCGATTTGCTGCCAGAAGGTGGAGATCAGCGACGACGGTTTGGGGCGCAGGCTCGGATCCCAGTTGTTGAGGTCGATGTCGTTGTAGATGGAGTTGTCAGTGTTTTCGACCAGTTTGATCGTTTCTTCCCGGGCGCTGGCACCGACCACCAGTTGGTGTTCGCGACCGAGCAGCTGGAACGGGCCACTGGCGAACGCGTCGACGCCGGTCTGGTCGTCATCGTATTTGTAGCCACCGAAAATCTGGCGATAGACATCTTTGGTGTTGTAGACCTTGCTGGCGAGGTGATCCAGCTTTGACCAGGTCTTGTTACCCGACAGGGTGAGCTTCCAGTCGTTGGCGAGGCTGTGTTCGAGCTTGGCGAAGGCGATGGTGGTGTCTTTGTCCCAGTAGTCCCAGTCGTTGCCCAGATAGGTAGAGCGAGGAAGGTGCAGGTCGCTGCCGTCCGCCGCCACGGGAATGCCGCCCCACGGTACGTGGTTGTTGTCGTCCTGATAGGATGCGCCGACGGTCAACAGGGTGTCGTCGGTCAGGTCTGCCTCCAACACGCCATAGTACACGCCGCGTTCAGTCTGGATGTTGTCCTGGAAGCTGTGGTTGTTCTGGTAGGCACCCACCAAGCGTCCACGAACCGTGCCCTGGTCGTTGAGAGGGCCGCTGAGGTCCATCTCCGAGCGATATCGGTCCCAACTGCCGGCGCTGGCAGTGATGCTTGCCTGAGCCTCTGCGGTGGGCTTCTTGCGTACCAGGTTGATCGAGGCTGCCGGGTTACCGGCGCCCTGCATCAGGCCGGTCGCACCACGGACAATTTCAACGTGGTCGTACATCGCCAGGTCGCCCGACGCGATGATGTCGGCGGCGTTGGCCCCCACGTTGGTCGGGATCCCGTCATACATGATGTTGTCGACCTGGAACCCTCGGGAGTAGTAACGCTGCCGGTCTGGGCCGAGCTTCTGCGAGCTCATGCCCGGGGTATTGCGCACCACATCATCCAGGGTGTTCATGGCCTGGTCATCCATGCGCTGGCGCGTGATCACCGTGACCGACTGAGGCGTTTCGCGCAATGTCAGAGGCAGCTTGGTTGCAGTCTGCATGGTACCGGTGGTGTAGGAACCAGTGCTTTCGGTGGTTCCCCCCAGGCCTGTGCCCGATATGGTTGTCGCCCCGATTTCGATAGCGCTTCCATCAACCTCAACCACTTGAAGGGTGTAGCTGCTCTGCGCCCGCTGTACCGCGTGCATCCCACTGCCCATCAGTAATCGCTCAAGCGCCGCACTGGCCCTCAAGTGCCCACTTACCCCTGGCGAGCGCCGGTCTCGGGCCACCGCAGGGTCGAACGACACCGTTACCCCCGCAATCCGCGAATACTCGGCCACCGCGTCTTCCAACGGGCCACTGGCAATGGCGAAATCGTACTCGGCGTAAGCTTCTTGCGCCCAGGCCTGGGCCGTCGGCAGAACAGCGAGCACTGCAGCGGTGCATAGGGCGCCACGCAATGTGACGCTCAGCAGTCGGGCTTTGGAAGGTGGGTACAACGCGTTACTACGTGACATGTGGGGTCCTTCGTCGATGGCAAGTATCCGGCGTCTAGGCGCCTTACTTGTTATGTCGAACGAGAATGAAAACCACCAACACCTGATGCAGAAAAACCTTTACACAGCTTCCACCTGGGCCCAGAAACGAGTGAACCGACTTAGCCGGATGGGCAGCATCGCGCTCAGGTTGTCCAGCACGACATCGATGTCACCCAACTGGAAACTCCCGGAAATACGCAACTCGGCGACCCCAGCGTCGCAACCAAGGTGGCCTGCCCGATACCGGGACAACTCGGCAATCATATCCCCCAGGCGCCAATCACTGACCACCAACAGGTTGTCTCGCCAGGCATCGGCACCTTTAGCCAAAGGCAAAGGCACGCCCGCAACAGTGGATGAAAAGTCCAACTGCTGACCCGCATTGATCCGCACCGGCGTACTGCCGGGCATCGGTGAGCGCCATTCGACGGCATGCTCAAGCACAGAGACGCGAGCGCTGGCGGGGTTGATGCGTACCAGGAATCGCGTACCCAATGCGCGCAAGTCGCCAAACGCCGTGCGCACAATAAAGGGCCGAGCCAAAGGGTCCGGCGCGGTCTGAATGAACACCTCACCTTCACGCAGCACAACGCGTCGCAGGTTTTCGTCGAACGAAATATTCAGCGCAGTGCCGGTGTTGAGCACAATTCGACTGCCATCCGAAAGTGTCACGGGTAAACGCTCGCCCGTACCCGTGGCGTAATCGGCCATCATCTTGCGCCATGGGTCCGTTCGCGCACCAATGCTGAGCAAAGCGCTGCTTCCTATCAGCAACGCCAACACCTTGAGCACCTCGCGACGCTTGGCACGCGAGCTTTGCAGCGCGGGGCGCGCAACTCGAGCATCTAGCTGACCAAACGCCGCCTGTAGCCGCTCTACCCGCCCCCAGGCCTGAGCATGGCGGGGGTCGTCATGCAGCCATTGCCGATGCGCCTCGCGCATCGCCTCAGTGCCCCTGGCAAGGTCTACATACCATTGCGCTGCGGCTTCCAGGGTTTTCATATCAAGCTCGGTGGTCACGCCTCAGTCCCCGATCAGCAACAGGCAATGCGCCATGGCTCGCACGAAATGCTTGCTGACAGTATTGGTAGACAGGTTCAGCTGGCGACCGATGGCGGCGTGGCTCAAACCATCCAGCTGGGCCAGCAGAAAGATCTCGCGGGTTCTTGGCTCGAGGCCATCGAGCATCTGATCGATCTGCAGCAAGGTCTCCAGAATGACGCTGCGTTCCTGAACAGAAATCTCGACGGGCTCAGGCAGTGCTGCCAGGCTTTCGAGATAGGCTTGCTCGAGCAAACGCCGACGGAACTGGTCGATCATGAGGCTGCGCGCGATGCGGCTCAAATAGGCCCTGGGCTGCTTCAGTTCCTCGACTTTGCGCTGGCTGAGCAAGCGCATGAACGTGTCCTGAGCGAGGTCAGCAGCCTGCTCCCGGCAGCCGGTCTTGCGCCGCAGCCATTGCTGCAGCCAGCCATGGTTATCGAGATAGAGCTGCTGCACTGACTGACTGGAAGAGATATCGGGCATAGCGCTCGGCCAAAGCTGACAAGATTTGAATGGTAATCTATCTCATTACCGCAATGCTCGGCGAGACGTCGCCCTGAATAAAACCGTGCAAGAAGCCGGGCACGTCGCAGGTTTGCTACCGCTCAAACCCGGGCTTTGTCTTTTTGAGCAACGCCGCCATCCACCCTCTAAGCTGTCTCTAACGGGACCTCAAGCGGTTCATGCCCCGCCCCTTGGAGCCTGCACCATGCCCGAAACACCCCCTCCCCCACGCTTCGACTGGCAACACTGGCTGCCCGGCGTGGTCACCCTGCTTCACTATCAGCGTGCCTGGCTGCCCAGGGACATCGCTGCCGGGCTGGTACTCACCAGCATGCTGGTGCCCGTGGGCATCGCCTACGCCGAAGCCTCTGGCGTACCCGGCATCTACGGCCTCTACGCCACCATCATTCCGCTGCTGGCCTATGCGCTGTTCGGCCCCAGCCGCATCCTGGTATTGGGCCCAGATTCGGCACTGGCCGCGCCCATCCTGGCGGTAGTGGTGCAGTACGCCGCCAACGACCCGCAGCGCGCCATCACCATCGCCAGCATGATGGCCTTGGTCGCTGGGGTGTTCTGCATGGTCGCCGGCCTGCTGCGCCTGGGCTTCATCACCGAATTGCTGTCCAAGCCGATCCGCTATGGCTACATGAACGGCATCGCCTTGACCGTGCTGATCAGCCAACTGCCCAAAATGTTCGGCTTATCCATCGACAGCCAAGGCCCGCTGCGTGACATCTGGGGCCTGATCCAGGCCCTGCTTGCAGGCCAGGGCCACTGGCCCTGCTTCGTCATCGGCGCTGGCAGCCTGGCGCTGATCCTGCTGCTCAAACCCTTCAAGCGCTTGCCCGGCATTCTGATCGCTGTGGTGCTGGCGACACTGGCGGTGAGCCTGCTCGACCTGGACCAGAGCGGCGTCAAAGTCCTCGGCCAGTTACCCCAGGGCCTGCCGGACCTGGTCTTCCCCTGGTTGAGCGATATCGACCTGGTGGAAGTGCTGCTCGGCGGCATCGCGGTGGCGCTGGTGTCATTCGCCGACACCAGCGTGCTGTCGCGCTCCTACGCGGCCCGCCTGAAGATGCCGGTCAACCCGAACCAGGAAATGTTTGGCCTGGGGGTGGCCAACCTGGCCAGCGGGCTGTTCCAGGGCATCCCGATCAGCAGCAGTTCGTCACGCACCCCTGTCGCTGAAGCTGCTGGGGCCAAGACCCAGCTCACCGGCATCATCGGCGCGCTGGCCGTGACCGTTCTGCTGCTGGTGGCGCCCAACCTGATGCATTACCTGCCCAACAGTGCCCTCGCCGCCGTGGTGATCGCCGCCGCACTGGGGCTGTTCGAATTCGCCGACCTCAAACGCATCTTCCACATGCAGCAATGGGAGTTCTGGCTGTCGTTTACCTGTTTTGTCGGGGTGGCAGTGTTTGGTGCCATTCCGGGTATCTGCATTGCCGTGGCGATTTCGGTCATCGAATTTCTCTGGGATGGCTGGCGGCCGCATTTTGCAGTGCTCGGCCGGGTGGACGGCACCCGCGGCTACCATGATGTGCAGCGCTACCCGCAAGCCCGGCGCATCCCGGGCCTGGTGCTGCTGCGGTGGGATGCGCCGCTGTTTTTTGCCAATGCCGAGCAGTTCCAGAGCACCGTGCTGGCGGCTGTGGAACAGTCCCCTACCGCCGTGCAACGGTTGGTGATCGCCGCAGAGCCTGTGACCAGCATCGACGTGACCTCTGCAGACATGCTCGCTGAACTGGACCGGGCGCTGGAGGCGCGCGGCGTGGAGTTGCAGTTCGCGGAGATGAAAGACCCGGTGAAAGACAAGATGAAGCGCTTTGAGTTGTTCCAGCACATGGGGGAAAAGGCCTTTCACCCCACCGTCGGCGCTGCGGTGGATGCCTACCTGGAAGACACCGGGGTCGACTGGCAGCCCTAATGCACCCACTGCCCTGCCCTGCGCCGGTCGATCCAGATCAGCAGCGCACTGGCATACACCGACACCGCCAAGAACAGCGCCATGCGCACCGCGAACGCGCGGTAGACATCCTGCCCCGCCGCGCTGTCCTGCACCGACTGCCCCAGCAGTATCAACATCGTAGTCAGGCAACTGACCCAATAGGCCGGGCTATGCCGCGTCGCCACCGCGCGGTACAGCCGCCGGCCCTGCCAAAGCGTGAACAGCAGCACCCACAGGAAAAACATCCACAGGTGCACAAACAAACTCAATGCCCCCCACAGCAGGATCGCCAGCAGCCCGGCCAGCAAGGTCGAGCCAATCAGTTCTCGGCTGGCATTGCGGGCATGGGTCTCGCTGGCTTGCTGACCGAGGCTTACTGACTTCATGATCAGCGGCATGAACGCGTCCGGTGCGATCAGCGCCAGCAAAAAGGCAGGCATGACGATCAGCGTGGCGCGCAGTGCGACCCAGCTGGCCCGTTCAGCGGCGAGCGGCGGCGGTGTCGGTTGCACAGGTGCGTCAGCCGGTTCGGGGAACATCACATGCGCCAGCGCCGTGCCCAAGGTTGCCAGGAGCATGCCTTTGGACAAGGCCTCGACCACCGACAGCGCCAAGGTGAAATCGCTGGTGCCGGCTGCGGCGATCATGGTCAGGCCGATCACCAGCAAGTTGGCCAACAGGCCGTTGCCGCCTTTCAGGGCATAACGCAGCACCAGAAACACGCCAACGCCCACCAGCAACACCCCGCTCACCGGGGCATGGCGCAGCAGAGGAATCAGCAACAGGCCACTGCCACAACTCAGCAGCACCAGCACGGCCAACGCCGGTGCCGCGCGCAACGGCAGTGGCTGGCTACGCATGGCCAACAGCAGCACCGCGAACACGGGTGCCAAAATCGGCACCGGCAAACCAAAACCGAAGCTGACCGCCAGGCACAGCGCCACGCCCCAGGCCAGGCGAAGCGCACGCTGGCGCCGCAGCTCAATAGGCATACGAGAGCCAGCTCATCAGCCACATGAACACCCGGCCAAGCACGTTCAACGGGTTGCCCTCGCTGGGCAGCGCCATCACCTCGGCTTGGCCCCCCACCCGCAAGCCGGACTTGTCTTCCAGTTGGTCCCGGTCGAGCTCGACTATGACCGGAAAGCGTTGAGCCGAGCGCAGCCATTCACGGCTGTTCTGCACGCTCGGCAGCGTGCCCGGTGGGTTGCTCTGGCCCACGCTGACGCCATAACCGATGCTGCGTATGCGCCCCTTCAGCACCGTCCCAGGCAGCGCATCGAGCACCACCAGCACCGGTGTGCCGGGGCGCAGGCGACCGAGATTGTTCTCGGTCAGGTCGGCGCTGATCCACACGTCATGGATCGCAATCAGGGTCATCATCGGGCTGCCGGCGCCCACGTAGTGGCCCACGTCAGTGCGCAGGTCGGTGATCAACCCGTTGGTATCGGCGCGCACCACCGTTCGCTCCAGGTCCAGGCGGGCCTTTTGCACATTCGCCGCCGCGCTGCGCACCTGCGCATTGTCCGCCTGCGCCCCACCCTGCTGCTCACGTGCCCGCACCACTTCGGCACGGGCTGCCGCGACTTGGCTGATGGCCTGGTCGCGCGTGGCCTGCGCGCCTTCCAGGCGGCGCTGCGAAACCGTGCCGGGGTCTTCCTCGATCAGCCGCTTCAGCCGCTCGGCGTCTTGCCGGGCCTTGCGCTCGTTGGCCTGGGCCGCCATCAACGCCGCCTGGGCCGAGTCGATGCCGGCAGTGTGGGCACCGATCTGCCGGCCCACCGTGTCGAAGTCGGCTTCGGCACGGGCCAGGGCAATGCGGTATTGCTCCTGGTCCAGTTCGAACAACACCTCGCCCTTGCGCACTTCCTGGTTATTACCCACGGCCACGCGCTTCACCTGGCCGGCCACCTCGGCGCTCACCGGCACCACGTAGGCTTGTAGGCGAGCCTGCTGGGTGTACGGTGTAAAACGGTCGGCCAGCAGGTACCAGAGCAGGCTCACGGCAATCAGCAGCAATACCCAGCGCAGGCCACGGTCGGGCGCTTGCGCAGGCGGTGTTTGCGGGGTGTCGGTCATTTTTGCTCACCTGGTGGCTGTGCGCTGGGGGCTGGCTCATCCAGCAAGTCTCCCCAATCGGTGCGTTGCTGCATCTGACGACGCGTGGCCGGGTCGATCGGCGCACGGCCTGGGTCCCAACCACCCCCCAGGGCCTTGTACAAGGTCACCAGGCTGCTGACGGCATTGCCGCGGCTGACCAGGTAGCCGTCCTGTTGTTGCAGCAGCAACTGTTGGGCATCGAGCACCCGCTGGAAGTCGGCGAACCCTTCGCGGTACTGCGACATAGCCAGGCTCAACGAGCGCTGCGCGGCTTGCGAGGCTTGATCGCGAATGCCAGCACTTTGCAGCGAGCGCACCAGGCCACTGGCGGCATCGTCAGCCTCACGGGCGGCTTCACGCACACTTTGCTGATACAACTCGATCAATTGCTGCAAGCGCGCGTCCTCGATACGCACGGCGTTCTTGCGCCGGCCGTAGTCGAACGGGTTCCAGATCAGGCTTGGGCCGGCGGCGAGGTCAAGCGTGTTGGGCAGGTGGCTGGCCGAGACGAACGTCCAGCCGAGGCTGCCCAACAGGCTCAGCTGTGGATAAAGGTCAGCTTCGGCCACCCCGACCAGTGCCGATTGTGCCGCCACGGCCTGTTCGGCAGCGCGGATGTCTGGGCGCCGCTGCAACAGGCGAGCAGGCACGTCCTGCAGCAGTGCGCGGTCCGGCAGTGGCAACTGGCCGTATTGCGACTGCAGCTCCGGCAGTGGGCCGGGGGGGCGCCCGAGCAGCGAGCAGAGCACGTTGCGCAGGGCGTTGAGCTGGTTCTCGAACTCGGGGATGGTCGCCTGGGTAGCCAAGTACTGCGTGCGGGCCTGCTGCCAATCGAGTTCGTCATGCTCGCCATGGCGGAACAGCCGCTCGGTGATCTCCAGGCTGCGTGCCTGGCGCTTGGCGTTTTCTTCGGCAATGGCAAGGCGCGCCTCGGCGGTACGCAATGCAAAGTAGGTGTCGGCTACCTGGGCACGCAATAGCAACATGGCATCGGCGTAGTTGGCCTGCGAGGCGAAATACAGGGCATCGGCAGACTCGATGGCACGGCTGAAGCGCCCCCAGAAGTCAATTTCCCAGGCGATGTCGAACCCTGCGCTGGACTGCCAGAACACCGAATCGCGGGCAGTGTCGGTGCCGGACTGGTCCTGCTTGAGGTAGAGGCTTTGCGCACGCACCTGCTGCAACTGCGGGTAACGCCCAGTCTGCACGATGGCCAGCTGTGCACGTGCCTCGGCGATGCGCAGGCCGGCCACGCGCAGGTTGCTGTTGTGGGCGTCGGCTTCTGCAATCAGCGCATCCAGTGTCGGGTCGGCGAACACCCGCCACCACTGGCGAAAGTCCACCGTTGCATCGCGCCGCCCGGCCTGCTCCAGCAAGGGTGTGCCCCACGGGTCCAGCCAGGCCGTTTGCGGGGGGTGAAAGTCTGGCCCGACCTGGGTGCAGCCTGACAGCAAGGCAACCAGGCCCAAGGCGCGACGCCAGGAAGGTGCAGGCATGCCAGGCCCCGGCTCAGGCCGACGGTTCGACAGGGTTTTCGGGTACCTGCAGCGCGACCCATTGCCAGAACAATACGTAGGTCACGCCAAGAATCACCGGGCCGATGAACAGGCCGATAATGCCTTTGACCACCATGCCGCCCAGCGCGCCGATCAGCACCACAGGCATCGGCACATCGACCCCGCGCCCCAGCAGCAGGGGCTTGAGCACATTGTCAGCTAGGCCGGCAACGAAGGTGTAAACGGCAAACACGATGGTCGCCAGGGTGAAGCCCTCGGCATAGAACACGTAGGCGATCACCGGTAGCGTGATCAGCGTGGCCGGCGCCTGGGCAATACCCAGCATGAGGATGGCAATCGCCAACATTCCCGCCCCCGGCACGCCCTTGATGACAAAGCCTACGCCGATCAGCAGCATCTGGATGAAGGCGATGCCGATTACGCCCTGGGCAACAGCGCGAATGGTGGCGGTACACAGTTTGGCAATCGACCTGCCGCGCTGCTCGCCGGATACGCGCATGGCAATGCGCTGCGCCGCCAGCTCGCCACGCGCGCCGAAGGCCATGATCACCCCCGAGATGATGATCGCCGCGATGAACATCAAAAACGCCCCCCCGGCACTGGCCGCAGCCCCCAGCAGCACACGCCCGGCGTCCTTGAGCTGCGGCATCATGCTGTTGAGCACCTCGCTCAGGCTCTCGGATGCTGCCAGCCACAAGGCATACAGGCGCGGCCCGATCAACGGCCAGGAAGCCACCGACTCGGGGGGTGTCGGCACGCTCCAGGCGCCGCTCTTGAGCAGCGTCAGCATGCTGTCCACCGACTCGGTGATCGACACCACCACCAGGTAGATCGGCACCAGCAACACCACCAGCACCAGCAGCACCACCAGTGTCGCCGCATAGCCGTCCTTGAGCCCCCAGCGCCGCGTGATGCGGCCGTGCAGCGGGTACAGCGTGACGGCCAGGATCACCGCCCACAGCATCAGCTCGAGGAAGGGCTGGAACACCTGGAAGGAGAAGATCACCAGGGCAGCCACCAAGCCTGCCTTGATCAAGACATCGAGCAAGCCCTGCGACAGGGCACTGTCCAGCTTGAAACTCGGCTGCATGCTTCACCTCCGAACAGTCGTACGCCGTCTTGGCGCGAATCAGTGGTCGGTTTCAGGCGTGGGGCGGGTGGCGTCGGGGTCGCGCAACTGTCGGCTCAGGGCCATCATCACCAACGGCACCACCGCCATCGACAGGGTGATGGCCAGCACCAACAGGTCATGCACCTGCTGCTCGAGCACTTGGTGCGCAAGCGCCAGCTTGAACACCACGAACGCAAACTCACCGCCAGACGCCAACACCACCCCCAGGCACAACGCCTGGGGCCGGTTCAGCCCACCGGCCGTACGGCCCAAAGCCACCAACAGCGGCAGCTTGACGCCCACCAGCAACAGCGTGAGCCCCAGCACCGCCAAGGGCATGCCGAACAACAGGCGCAAGTCGGCGCTCATGCCCACGCCGACGAAGAACAGCCCAAGCAACAGGCCTTTGAGGGGTTCGATCTGGGTTTCGAGCTCGTGACGGAACGGCGACTCGGCCATCAACACGCCAGCGAGAAACGCACCAAGCGCCATCGAGATGCCGACATGCTCCATTACCCAAGCGGTGCCCAGTACCACCAGCAACGCGGTAGCGGTAGACAACTCCGGCAACCCGGAGCCGACTGTCCATTTGAAGACCGGGGTCATCAGGTAGCGGCCACCCACAATGATCACACCGATGCCAACCGCCACGCCCACCAGCGGCCACGTCCCTTCATCGGCGCGGCTGACATCCCCGCCCAGCAAGGGCACCACGGCAATCAGGGGGATGGCGGCAATGTCCTGGAACAGCAGAATCGCCACCGCCAGGCGCCCGTGCGGCTTGCCCAGGTCCTTGCGCTCGGCCAGCACCTGCAAGCCAAACGCCGTGGACGACAGGGCCAGCCCCAGCCCCAGCACGACGGCCGCCGCCTTCGATTGGCCGAACAGCCAAAAGGCGAGCAGGCCCAGCACCGCGGCGGTCAGCCCGACCTGCAACGAGCCAACGCCGAACAGCGCCCGGCGCATGGTCCACAGGCGGCGTGGCGAAAGCTCGAGGCCAATGACGAACAGCAGCATCACCACGCCCATCTCTGACAGGCGTGCGACGTTATCCGGGTTACCCAGCAAACCCAGCACCGAAGGGCCGATGAGGATGCCGGCCAGCAGATACCCCGGCACGGCCCCCAGTTTCAAACGCTGCGCCAGTGGCACCAGCAGTACCACGGCCAAGAGGAACACCACCGTTGCCTGGAGCAAGCTGCCGTCATGTGGCATAGGTCTACACCCTGTAGGCTCCCCGCGGGGATGGGGTCAGTAACGCGCTTCGACAACCTTGAACGGGTAGTTCACCGCCTTGTACTTGCCGACCTTGCCGCGCTTGGGCAATTTCACGACCTGGTCGCGGGTGATGTCCTTGTAAGGAATGCGGCCGAGCAGGTGGCTGATGATGTTCAGCCGTGCGCGCCGCTTGTCGTTGGAGTGGGCCATGAACCATGGCGCCCAGGAGGAATCCGACGCGGCGAACATGTCATCGCGGGCTTTGGTGTAGTCATCCCAGCGGGTATATGACTTCAAGTCCATCGGGGACAGCTTCCACAGCTTGCGACCGTCATTGATGCGGTCCTGCAGGCGGCGGGTCTGCTCTTCGGCGCTGACCTCCAGCCAGTACTTGATGAGGATGATCCCCGACTCGACCATCATCTTCTCGAACAACGGCACCACAGTGAGAAACTTGTTGGCCTGTTCATCGCTGCAAAACCCCATCACCCGCTCGACACCGGCGCGGTTGTACCAACTGCGGTCGAAGATCACCACCTCGCCTGCAGCAGGCAGATGGCCCAGGTAGCGTTGCACGTACATCTGGGTTTTTTCCCGCTCGGTCGGCGCCGGCAGCGCCACCACACGGAACACCCGCGGGCTGACCCGCTCGGTGAGGGCCTTGATGGTCCCGCCCTTGCCCGCACCATCGCGGCCTTCAAAGACGATGCACACCTTCAGGCCCTTGGCCACGACCCATTCCTGCAGCTTTACCAACTCGACGTGAAGGTGCTTGAGCGCCTTCTCGTAGGCCTTGCCGCCCAATTTTTCGGGCTGTGCCTGAGGGTCCTTCTTCCTGGCTGACTTCGACATGGCTCGCTCCCGCTGGCGAATGAAGACTCAGTATGGTCGATCCATGGCGGTTTGCCGCTTCGCTTATTACTCCCGCGCCGAGCCTGCTCAGGCATGGCTTGCTCGGTCTCTGTGTGTAGGAGCAGCCTTGCGCTGCGAAGAGGCCGGTGACTGCCTGAAAGATGCTCTGTGCTACACCGGCCTCTTCGCAGCGCAAGGCTGCTCCTACACAGAGCCGTCCACCGTGCGAGGCAGGGCGCTACTTGGCCAGCTTGTCGTAACTGGTCATCAAGTTGCGGTAATCGGGAAGGTGGTTGGAGAACAGCGTCCCCAACCCTTCGACGTCATTACGCCAATCGCGGTGCAGCTCGCAGGCCACGCCGAACCAGGTCATCAGTTGTGCCCCGGCAGCCTCCATGCGCCGCCAGGCCGAATCGCGGGTCAATTCGTTGAAGGTGCCAGAGGCGTCGGTGACGACGAACACCTCGAAGCCCTCCTCCAGTGCCGACAGTGCCGGGAACGCGACGCAGACCTCAGTCACTACACCGGCGATCAACAGTTGCTTCTTGCCCGTGGCCTTGACGGCCTTGACGAAGTCTTCGTTATCCCAGGCGTTGATGTTGCCGGGGCGAGCGATGTAGGGGGCATCGGGGAACTGCGCCTTGAGCTCGGGGACCAACGGGCCGTTGGGGCCGGTTTCGAAGCTGGTGGTGAGGATGGTCGGCAGCTTGAAGTACTGGGCCAGGTCTGCCAGGGCCAGGACGTTGTTCTTGAAGCGGTCCGGGTCGATGTCACGCACCAGCGAAAGCAAACCCGCCTGGTGATCGACCAGCAGGACTGCGGCGTTGTTCTTGTCCAGACGCTTGTATTGGAAGGCCATGGTGAAGCTCCTTGCATCAGCAGATGGGGAGTATCAGCGTAGGCAAGGATCAGGCATGGCGGAGACCGTCAGTCGGGGCGCATGCCGCCGTCAGTATTCACGCCGCTTGCGAAACGCCCAGCGCCCCACCAGCACGGTGAAGGTCGCCACCAGTGCCACCAGCACCCAGAAGCCATGTGGGTCGTCCGACAGCGGCACGCCACCGACATTCATGCCGAAGAAGCCGGCGATGATGTTGATGGGCAGCGCCAGCACGGTCACCACCGTCAGGGTGAACAGGGTGCGGTTGGTCTGTTCGTTGAGCTTGGCGGCGATCTCTTCCTGCAGCAACTTGATCCGCTCACCCAGGGCGGTGAGGTCGCTGATCACCAGGGTGAACTCTTCGGTCGCCGCGCGCAGCTGGCGCATGTCCTGTTCCTGCAGCCAGTCCGGTGGGCGGTTGAGCAGGCGCAGCAGGGCCCCAGGCTCGAGCGCCAGCAGGCGCTGCAAGCGCACCAGTACCCGACGCATGCTGCTGAGTTCGGCGCGGTTGTCACTCAGGCGCTGGGACAGCAACTGGTCTTCGATGCGATCGACGCTGGTGGTGGTTTCGCGCACGATCTGGGTCAACACATCGCCCTGGTCGCGCAGCAGATGCACCAGCAGTTCGATGGACGAATGGAAGCGCTCGCCTCGCTTGACCGACGAGCGCAGCTTGTCGACCGAATGCAACGGCTGCAAACGCGCGCTCACCAGCAGCTGGCTGCTGGCGCAGGCCCACAGCGTGGAAATGTCCGACGACACCAGGCCGAAGTTGAACACCACATCGTTGACCACCGCCAACAGGGCCGAATCGGCATGTTCGATACGGGTCGACCGGGAGCCCTCGCGCAAGGTTTCGAAAAACGCCTCGGGCAGCGTCAGGTGGGCACGCAGCCAGCGCTCGCAAGCGGCATGGGCCAGGTTCAGGTGCAGCCATAAAAATTCGTCGGGCTCAGGCGGTTCGCCAAGCTTGCGCAGCAACTGCGCCGAATCGATCTCGCGACCGGGCTGGCCTGGGCGGAAGGCAAAAGCATAAAGCAGGCCGAACAGGTCATGGTCCTGTTGCGGATGCAGCGCGGGATGACCCATTCGAACTCGCAATGAGGCATTGAGGTTGATGGCAGAAAGGTTGCGGGATGTAGGTTGCAGTTCGATGACAGCGGGTTTGGATTTGAAGTGCATGACGCACCTCTTTTGGTGCTGTTGAGATCGAGCGCCGCCCGCGCGGCGCTTCGCAGCACAAGGCTGCTCCTACATCTGTTTCGGGCCAATTATCCTGAGCCATGGGCGCGCGGCTCCTTGGCGCCCGCCTTGATATCGAGACGTACAAACAAGGCAGTCGCGCTCGCAGGCACAGCCGTGACTGGCCCGAAACAAATGGAGCGAGCTTGCTCGCGATGCGCCGCGCGGGCGGCGCCCGATCTCAACAACGCCAAATGAGCTAAGGCGAGCACCCGCCACTCACTTCACACTTTCCTGAACTGATTATTTGCCCCCAGCGATTTTTCCACCCGCCAAGCGCCACCAGAATCGCTCACCACAATCACAAAAAGCGTGAGGCCACTCCCGTGGACCAGACACTCCAGGTACGGCAAGCCGCCGCCGACCTCATCGATGCCTTTGCCCGCAACGACACCGCCCGCTACTTCGCCTGTTTCAGCGAAGACGCCACCTTCCTCTTCCACACCTTGGCGCAGCCGCTGTTGTCGCGTGGCGCTTATGAAGCCGTGTGGGCCCAGTGGCAGGCCGACGGTTTTGCCGTGCTGGCGTGTGAGTCGGGCAATGCGCAAGTGAGCCTGCAAGGTGACGTGGCGATCTTCATGCACGATGTAGCCACGCACATCCGCATCGCCGGTGAAGAGCACCAGTTGGCCGAGCGCGAAACCATCGTCTTTCGCCGCCAGGGCGAGCGCTGGTTGGCCTGCCATGAACACCTGTCGGTCGTCACCACCGCCTGATCCTCTTTTACGCGGCCTTGCCGCTCTGCCATCGCACCCACAATAAGGCCCGCGCACTGCGCCGGGCGACAACAACCGCGCTGGAGTATCACCATGAGCCACTCGACCGGTATCGAGACCAACGGCGTCGAACAGATTCCCGACGACCAACGCCACGCCTCCCCGCTTGACCTGTTCCGCCTGATTTTCGGTGGTGCCAATACCTTTGCCACGGCCGTGCTGGGCAGCTTCCCGGTGCTGTTCGGGTTGTCGTTCCAGGCCGGGGTCTGGGCGATTTTGCTCGGGGTCGGCATCGGCGCCATCATCCTCGCCCCCATGGGCCTGTTCGGTGCGCTCAACGGCACCAACAACGCGGTGTCGTCGGGCGCGCACTTCGGCGTGCACGGGCGTATCGTCGGCTCGTTCCTGTCGCTGCTCACCGCCGTGGCGTTCTTCTCGCTGTCGGTGTGGAGCTCGGGCGATGCCCTGGTGGGTGGCGCCAAACGCCTCGCCGGCCTACCGGAAACCGACCTCACCCTGGGCCTGGCCTATGGCCTGTTCGCGGTGTTGGTCCTGGTGGTGTGCATCTTTGGCTTCCGCTTCATGCTGTGGGTCAACAAGATTGCGGTGTGGGCGTCGAGCTTGCTGTTCTTGCTGGGCATCGCAGCCTTCGCCGGGCCGTTCGATGCGGGCTACGCCGGCAGCGTCAACCTTGGCCAAGCGGGTTTCTGGGCAGCCTTCGTCGGTGCGGCGATCCTGGCCATGAGCAACCCGGTGTCGTTCGGTGCGTTCCTGGGCGACTGGTCGCGCTACATTCCGCGGACCACGCCCAAGTCGCGCATCATGCTGGCGGTGATCGGCGCCCAGGCCGCGACCTTGATCCCGTTCCTGTTCGGCCTGTGCACCGCCACCTTGGTCGCCAGCCAGGCGCCTGACTACATCGCGGCCAACAACTATGTCGGCGGCCTGCTGGCGATCTCGCCGAGCTGGTTCTTCCTGCCGGTGTGCCTGATTGCGGTGATCGGCGGCATGTCCACCGGTACCACCGCGCTGTACGGCACGGGCCTGGACATGTCCAGCGTGTTCCCGCGCCTGCTCAGCCGCGCCGCCGCCACCTTGCTGATCGGCGTGCTGGCGATCGGCTTCATCTTCATCGGCCGCTTCACCTTCAACCTGGTGCAGAGCGTATCGACCTTCGCCGTGCTGATCATCACCTGCACCAGCCCATGGATGGTGATCATGATCCTCGGCCTGATCACCCGTCGCGGCTTCTACCATGCCGATGACCTGCAGGTGTTCACCCGTGGCCAGCGCGGCGGCCACTACTGGTTCACGCACGGCTGGAACTGGCGCGGCATGGGGGCGTGGATCCCCAGCGCGGCAGTCGGCCTGTGCTTCGTCAACCTGCCGGGTCAGTTCGTCGGCCCGCTGGGCGACCTGGCCGGCGGCATCGACCTGAGCCTGCCGGTAACCCTGGGGCTGGCGGGGGTACTGTACCTCGCCCTGCTCAACCTGTTCCCTGAACCTGCTGGCGTGTATGGGCCCAATGGCCCGCGCTGGGTGCGCTGCAAAAGCACCTCGCATGCGCCGGTAATCACTGCCGAAATGGCCTGACTGGAATTTGCCCATGACCACTTCTCACTACATCGCCGGCCGCTGGGTCGAAGGCCAAGGCAGCGACTGCATCAGCGTCAATGACCCTGCACTGGGCCAGCCCTTCGCCGAATTGATGGCCGCCAGCGTTGCCCAGGTCGACCAAGCCGTGGCCGCCGCGCGCGAAGCCCTGCCGACCTGGAAGCAGACCAGCGCCAGCGAACGTGCAGCGTACCTGCGCGGTTTCGCCGAGCAACTCGGGCAGCGCCGTGAAGCGTTGATCACCCTGCAGATGCGCAACAACGGCAAGCCGCGCCACGAGGCCGAAATCGACCTGGACGACGCGATTGCCACCTTCAACTACTACGCCGACCTGGCGGAGCAGTTGCCGCAAAAGAACCGCGACGTGCCCCTGGCCGCGCCCGGCTTCACCGCCCGCACCCGCCTGGAACCGGTCGGCGTGGTCGGCTTGATCGTGCCGTGGAACTTCCCGCTGGTGACCAGCGCCTGGAAGCTCGCCCCCGCCTTGGCCGCAGGCTGCACCGTGGTGCTCAAGCCTTCGGAAATCACCCCGCTGATCGAGCAGGCTTACGGCCAGATCGCCGAGGCCCTCGGCCTGCCCGCTGGCGTGCTGAACATCGTCAACGGCAAGGCCGAAACCGGCGCGGCGCTGAGCAACCACGCAGGCCTGGACAAGCTGTCGTTCACCGGCAGCAACAGTGTTGGCAGCCAGGTGATGCGCAGCGCTTCTGCCCAATGCCGGCCCGTGACGCTGGAGTTGGGCGGCAAGTCGGCGATCGTGGTGTTCGATGATTGCGACGTCGACCAGGCCGTGGAATGGATTGTCGCCGGTATCAGCTGGAACGCCGGGCAGATGTGCTCGGCCACCTCACGCCTGCTGGTGCAGGACGGCATCGCCGATGCGCTGCTGCCGCGCTTGCAGGCGGCACTGGAGAACCTGCGGGTGGGCAACCCGTTGAGCGAAGAAGTGGACATGGGGCCGCTGACCAGCCAGGCGCAATGGCTGAAGGTTGCCAGCTACTTCGCCACCGCACGCGAAGAGGGCCTGCAATGCCTGGCCGGCGGCAAAGCGCTGGACCGTGACGGCTGGTTCGTCAGCCCCACGCTGTATGTGGACGTCCCGGCCCACAGCCGCCTGTGGACCGAAGAGATCTTCGGCCCGGTGCTGTGTGCACGGCGCTTCACCACTGAAGCGCAGGCGATCGCCGAAGCCAACGACAGCCGCTTCGGCCTGGTGGCCACGGTCTGCTCTGCCGACCTGGAACGCGCCGAACGCGTTGCCGATGCGCTGGAAGTTGGCCACGTGTGGATCAACTCGGTGCAGGCAGTATTCGTCGAGACCTCGTGGGGCGGAACCAAAGGCAGCGGCATCGGGCGCGAGCTCGGGCCCTGGGGGTTGTCGGGGTACCTCTCGGTGAAGCATGTGACGCGCTGCCTGGGTTAACCCCAGCGGCTGGTCAAGAAGCCCCTTGCTGACGGATGTCACAAGGGGCTTTTGCTTTGCGCTTGATTCCGTTTCACAAAGGCCCTCATGGCCACGTGACTTTTCAGTCATCGCGCAATGTCCCACTTCCTGGTACCCCCACAATCACAACACCAGGCCGGACCACCATGCACCCTCAACGCACCGCCTTGCACAACGAACTGCACGCTCGCCCGTCGCTGTATTTCGACGGCCCGGCCCATGTCTTCCACCTCGCCTTGCTCGGCGGCGATGCAGCGTGTGCGGCGCTGCTGCAACGCTGCTGCCCAGAGGCGCAGGACATCAACGCAGCGCAGGGCATTACCCGGCTGGACGGGCACCCGTTCAAATGGGAACGGCACACCGAGTTCTTCACCCTGACCCTGGTGGTGCCCTGCTCCACCGACAACACCGAGTGGCAAGCCCTGCCACAGGTGCTGGCCGAAGCCATCGCCCCGCAAACGGCGCAGGTGATCAATGCGGTGCAAGTACTGGTCCGCGACGAACAGGACCTCGACCTGAGCCACTATGGCTTCAAAGACCCCTGCGGCTCCTGTGTGGGCGGTGGCGATGCGTCGGTGTGGAGCGATTTTCGCCTGACCGAGGACGGTACCAACCGCTTCCTGTTCATCAATCGCCGCCTCAATGCCTACCGCCAGGGCCGCATGATCCGGCGTCTGCTGGAAATCGAAACCTACCGCATGATGGCCTCGCTGACCCTGACCACAGCCAAGGCCCTGAGCCAGGAGCTGGACGCCTTCGACAAGACCCTGGTGAGCCTGTCCGAACGCAGCGCCGGCGGCGATGGCCACGACTCCAAGGGGCTGCTCGACGCCATCGCCCTGCTCTCGCGCCAGGTGGTCAGCCACACGGTGAAGACCCGCCACCGCTTCGGCGCCACCCAGGCGTATGCGCAACTGGTGTTTGAGCGGTTGGCGGAACTGCGCGAAAGCCACGTGGGCGATTGCCAGCGGTTGGGCGTGTTCATCGAACGCCGGTTCAAGCCTACGGTGCGTTACTGCGCAGCCACCGAGCAACGGCTGGAGCAGTTGGCGAAGAATGTCGCCAACCTGGGGGACCTGCTGCAGGCCCGGGTGCAGGTGGAGATGGAAGAGCAGAACGCAGAGATCCTGCGCAGCCTCAATGCCCGGGCCGACGCCCAGGTGAAGATTCAGCGGGCGGTGGAGGGGCTGTCGATCATCGCCATCACCTATTACCTGTTGAACCTGTTCAAGCTGCTGTATGGCGGGCTGAACGTGCTGGGGGTGGGGCTGACGGCGAGGGATGGGTTGTTGGCGATGGCGCCGCCAGTGCTGTTAGTGCTGTTGGTGATCCTGGTGAGGATCAGGCAGGCCAAGCAGCATTGAAACCGGGGCTGCTGTGCAGCCCATTCGCGGGCAAGCCCGCGCCTATAGGCCCCTGCTAGCGCAGAACCTGTGGGAGCGGGCTTGCCCGCGAATGGGCCGCACAGCGGCCCCGGCTTCACGCCGGCTCGTCAGCCGGGCGCGCGCCCTCTTGCACCAACACCATGCTTTGCGGCGACGACAGCGGGATACCCTCATCGCGCAACCGGCCAAGAATGGTGAACAGCAGGTCACTGCGCGTGCCCGACACCTGCCGCGGCCCCGCCACGTAACCACTGACGCCAATGACCATGCCGCTGGTGGTCAGGTCCTTGAACGACACCGAACACGCGGGTGCATCCAGAATCGCTTCGTGCTCCTGGTACGCCGCCAGCAGCAACTCCCGCACACGGTTGGCATCGGTTTCCAGCGGCAAGGTCAGGGTAATGCTGACCACCCCAAGGGCATTGCCCATGGTCACGTTGCGCACGTTTTGCGAGATGAACTGCGAGTTGGGCACGATCACCGTCGAGCGGTCAGACATCTGAATCTCGGTGGCGCGCACGTTGATGCGGCGGATATCACCCTCGACACCGGCCAGGCTGACCCAGTCGCCCACCTTTACCGGGCGCTCGGTGAGCAGGATCAGGCCGGAGATGAAGTTCTGCACGATCTGCTGCAGACCAAAACCGATACCGACCGACAGCGCACTCACCACCCAAGTCAGGCTGGTCAGGTTGATGCGCAGGGTCGACATCACCAGCATGGCCAGGAACAGGAAGCCCAGGTAACCCACCAGCGTCACCAGCGAGGCGCGCATGCCGGCGTCCATGTCGGTTTCCGGCAACAGGCGCTCACTCAACCAGCGCTTGAGCACACGAATACCGAACATGCCGCCGAAGAACATCACCACCGCCAACAGGATGTCCTGCGGCACGATGTTCATGTTGCCGAGCATCTTGCCGCCGGTATCGTCCCAATCCCCCAGGCTGAGCAGCAATTCGCCGGGGCTGGTGCCCGACGGCGTCAAGGCCAGCAGTACCGCCAGGAACAGCAACACAGTGCGACCAATGCCGGCGAGAATCGTGCTGGCCTGAGCCTGATGACGCGGCGCCAGGCCCAGTGTCGACGCCAAGGCCAGGCCACCGGGCTGACGAGGCGACAGCAGGGTCTCGCACAGGTCACCGAGGAAGGTGGTCAACAGGTAGGCACAGGTGGCCACCACGCTGATCCACAGCAACTTGGCGGTCAGGAAGTAGGCCAGGGTCAGGAAGCCGGCCAGCAGTGCCAGCACGATCAGCCCCACCCACACCACGATGACGAAGGGGATCAGCCCCGCCAGGCCGGTCGGGCGCTCCAGGTCATGCTTGCGCAAGGTGCGGCGGTAGCGCAGCAAGGCCACCGAGAAAATCACCGCCACCACCAGCGCGGTCAGGCCGTTGGTGGCCACGGTCAGCGCCAGGCTGGTGCCGATCACGCTGTTGATGCGCTCCTGGGTCAGCAGCACCATCAATGCCAGGGCCAGCAGCTTGGGGAACCAGCCCAGGGCGCTGGCCACTTCATCGTGGATCGGCGGCAGGCGCCAGGACGGGCGCTGCAGCATCAACATGGCGCGGCCCAGGCCCGAAATGAAGGCGCTGAACACCACCAGGGTAAGGATATGGTTGGTCAGGCTGGCGATGTCCGAACCCAGCTCGGCGCTGCTTTCCAGGCCCCAGCGCAGCAGCGACACGGAGCCAGCGATGGTACCCAGCGTCGCCAGGCTGACGCTCAGGGCCAAGGCGCTGCGGCGCAGGCGGCCTTCCGGCAGCCAGCGGATCATGGCGTCTGCCAGCAGGCGTTCGAGCAGGCGACGGACCAAGGTCCAGACCAGGATTGCCGCCACCAGGCTGGTCAGGAACAACCAGCGATGCTCGGCACTGAACGCGCTGGCCACGGCATCGGCCGCCTCGCCGCGCAGGTCTCGCAGGCGACTCAGGTCTTCAGCGGTAGGGCGGATCAGCGATTGCCAGAACGCCGGGGTCAGCGGGCTGGTCGCGCGGCTGGTGACCTGCGAGTTGAACTGGCTGCGGCGCAGGTTGACGATCTGCGTGGACAGGTCGCGGGCCGACTGGGTCAGCTTGGTCGCCTGCTCCTGCTCGGCCAATACGGACTTTTTCTGCGCCTCGAGGTCCTTGCGCTGAAGCGTGATGGTCGCGGTCTCGTCCGGCTGGGGCGGGCCAAGCACCTTGAGTTTGTCGTCCAGGCCCTCGACGTCGGTGGTCCGTAGCGCACTGAGTGCATCGGCCTGACGCTGAACCTGCATGGCGGCCTGGCGCAACTGCGAGAGCACGTCGTCATTGGCGTTGCTGGTGACGCCCTGGCGGATCTCGTCGAGTCGGTCATTCAGTTGCTCAAGGCTCGCGTTTTCTTCGAGCACCGGCAGTTCGGCAGCGGCCAGGCTGGAGACTGGCGTGGCCGGTGCGGACCAGGCCGGGGTGGCCAATGCCACCATCAGGGCCAATACGCCTAGGCAATAACGGGCAAGGCTGACACGCCTCATCGAACATTCCTCTATACATTTCGATTTGGCGGGGGATTCTACGCGGCTTGAGGCGATCAGGAGAGTGCCGTTTCTCGCTTGAGCAGTTGCTGCTTGCGCTCGACGCCCCAGCGGTAGCCACTGATATCGCCATCGCGGCGGACCACCCGGTGGCACGGGATGGCCACGGCAATGCGGTTGGCGGCGCAGGCCATGGCCACCGCGCGCACCGCCTTGGGTGCGCCGATACGCTCGGCGATGTCGGTGTAACTGACCCGACAGCCGGCCGGGACCTCGCGCAGGGCCTGCCAGACCCGCTCCTGAAAAGCCGTGCCTTGTACATCCAAAGGCAGCGCCAGGCCCAGTGCCGGCGCTTCGACAAAGCCCACCACCTCGGCGACCACGCGTTCATATTCGTTGTCGCCGCCTATCAGCCGGGCATTGGGGAACTGGTCCTGCAACGCGTGCAGCAGTGGTTCGGGGTCATCACCCAGCAGGATCGCGCAAATGCCCTTCTCGCTCTGCGCCACCAATATCGCCCCCAGCGAACACTGGCCCAGCGCAAAGCGAATAGTCGCCCCTTGCCCGCCGGCCCGGTAGGCCTTGGGGCGCATGCCAAGGCGTTGCTCGGCACTTTCGTAGAAGCGGCTGTTGGAGTTGTAGCCGGCGTCATAGATGGCATCGGTGACTGAGCGCTGATCATTGTCCAGGTGCTCGCGCAGGCGCCTGGCACGAAACGCCGAAGCGTAAGCCTTGGGGGTCAAGCCGGTTTCGGCCTTGAACAGGCGGTGCAGGTGAAAGGGGCTGACGGCCAGTTGTGCGCTGAGTTGGTCGAGATTCGGCGAAATCTCGTCGCCCTCGAGCAGGCGGCAGGCGCGGGTGACCAGTTCGCTACGCCGGGTTGCAGTGGCACGGCTCGCGCTGGTGCAACGCTTGCAGGGCCGGTAACCCGCAGCCTCGGCTGCGGCGGCATCGCTGTAGAACTCGACGTTTTCGCGCTTGGCCATGCGCGCTTTGCAACCAGGGCGGCAGTAGATACCGGTGGTGCGCACGGCGTAGACGAAGTGACCGGCGGCGTTGCCGTCGCGAGCCTGCACGGCCTGCCAACGTTGTTCGGCGGTTGTGTAGGGTTTCATCGCGGGTTACCTCTTATCTTTATCGCCTGTACCGGCCTCTTCGCGGGCAAGCCCGCTCCCACAAGGTCTCCACTGTCATCGGGACCCGTGGTGTACCTGTGGGAGCGGGCTTGCCCGCGAAGAGGCCGGTGCAGGCACAGCAAATACCTCAGGCCCGCCACAGGTACCAGGCCGCCACGGTCCGGAACGGGCGCCAGCCACCGCCCAGCGAGCGCATCTGCGCCGGCGTCGGTGCTTTCTCCAGCCCCTTGAGCCGACGATACCCCTCACGCACCGCGAAGTCGTCGACCGGCAGAATGTCCGAACGCTCAAGGCAATAGATCAGCAACATCTCCACCGTCCAGCGCCCTACCCCGCGCAAGGCCACCAGGCGCTCGATCAACGCGTCATCGGGCATGGCCAGCGCCTCCTCGCGGCTGGGCACCACACCCGCTAGGCGGGCCTGGGCAATGCCCTGAACCGTGGCTGCCTTGCTCGCCGAAAAGCCGCACGCACGCATCGCCTCTGGCGTTACGGCCAGCAATTGCTGCGGTGCGGGAAAGCCGCCTTCAGGGAACAGCGCCAACAGCCGGCCCAAAATCGACTCGGCAGCGCGTGCATGCAACTGCTGGTAGGCAATCGCCCGTACCAGCGCCTCATAAGGCTCGCGTCCCGGCGTCGCCTGGTGCAGGCACGGCCCGATCGCTGCGATATGCCGTGCCCAGTCCGGGTCCGAGTCGGCCAGGTAGCGGGCAGCTTCCCGGTAGGCTTCGGGCGAAAGGTCAGCCAGGATCATAGCGGCTCCAACACGTCGACTAGAGGCCTAGCTTAGCCCAACCGTTCATCGGCGAAACGCCGGATCTTGCGCGGCTAATTCCTGGCATACCATTGCTCTGCGGCGCGTTACCCGCATAGAATTGAGAACTATTCACAATCGCGCACGCTCACGGGATCAGGCCTTCGATACGATGCAGATCAACGACACGCTCAAGCCCACCAAGGTCGCTCTGCTCTATCAGTCCCACCACGCCTGGCTAAGTAGCTGGCTGCGCAGCCGGGTCGGGTGCCATGAGCATGCCGCCGACCTGGCCCAGGATACCTTCGTCCGGGTGTTGCGTGCCCGTCAGGCCTCACCGCTCAAGGAGCCCCGCGCCTACCTCAGCGCCATCGCCCGGGGGCTGATGATCGACCAGTTCCGCCGCCGCGCCCTGGAGCGGGCCTATCAGGAAAGCCTGGCCCACCTGCCGGAAGCCGAAGTGCCCAGCGAGGAAAACCGGCTGGTCATCCTCGATACGCTGGAACGCCTCGACCGTGCCCTGCAGGCGTTGAAGCCGCGTGTCCGGCAGGCCTTTCTGCTGGCCCAGATCGACGGGCTGAGCATCGCGCAGATCGCCCAGCAGCTGGATGTGTCCCGCGCGACCATCGAGCGCGACTTGGCCAAGGCTTTGGGTGTCTGCTACCGGTTGCGTTATGTCGAACGCTGAGAACGCCCCCGCGCAAACCCAGGTCGACCAGGCCATCGACTGGCTGGTGAAACTGCGCTTCGACACCCCCAGCCCGCGTACCGAGCGGCAATTCCAGCAATGGCTGGCCAGCCACCCACAAAACCCTCAGGCCTGGCAGCGTGTCAGCAGCCTCAGCGACGAGCTGGCCGGGTTGCCCAAGGCACTGAGCCGACGCACCCTCGACGCCAGCCAGCGCCAGCACAGCAGCCGCCGAGACCACCTCAAGCTGCTGGCGCTGTTGGCCGTTGGCGGCAGCCTGGGCTGGGCCGCACGCGCGCCCTTGGGCCTGCCGCAGCTACTGGCCGACAGCAGCACCGCGGCGGGTGAGCGTCGGCAATTGCAAGGCAGTGATGGCAGCCGTATCCAGCTCAACACCGCCAGTGCCATCGACCTGCACTACAGCAGCGAACAACGACTGCTCGAACTGATACGGGGCGAGGTTAGCCTGGACGCCAACGCCAACGACAGCCGCCCTTTCCGCATCGATACCCGTGTCGGCACCTTGGGCACACTCGACGGCCAACTGCTGCTGCGCGAAAACGACAATGGCTTGTTGGTGGCCGTACGCCGTGGCGAGGTCACACTGTTCCCCGCGTCGCCTTCAGCGCGGTTGGTACAGGCTGGCGAAACCTTGCAGGTGCAGGCCAACGGCAGCTTGCAGGCCGTGAGCCTGCGCAGCGACCCGTGGGGCTGGACCGACGGCGTGCTCAGCGTGCAGCAGATGCCGCTGGGCGAATTCGCGGCCGAACTGGCCCGCTACCGCCCGGGCCTGCTGCGCTGCGCCGACGAAGTGGCAAACCTCAAGGTCTCCGGCACCTACCAGCTGGCCGATACCGGGCAGATTCTGCAATTGCTCACGCGCAGCCTGCCGGTGCGGGTCGAGTACCGCACACGCTATTGGGTGAGCATCGACGCCGCCTGAACCCCGCGTGGTCAGTCCGCCACCGCACGCAAGCGCCCTGCCCGCCGGTACGACTGCCGGGCAAAACAGACGAACAACCCTGCCATGATCGCCAGCGCCATCGGCAACCCGTGCGGTGCCACATCCATCGCCGCGCCACTGACCAGCGGCCCGATCAGGCTGCCCACACCCCACAGCAAGCCGACGCTGGCATTGGCCGTGACCAGGTCCTGCCCTTTGAAGCGCTGCCCGATCAGCACCAGCGCCAAGGTATAGATGCCCCCCGCCACTGCGCCCAGCACCACCAGCAGCGGCCACAGCAACCAAGTCATCTGCAGCAGCCACGGCAGGCCGATGCCGATCAGCATCGCCACCAGGCCGCACACCAGGTGCAGCCCAGTGCGCTCGACCCGGTCGGCCAACCAGCCCAAAGGCAGCTGGAACAGCATGTCGCCAGCAAACACAACCGTCACCATCAGCGCCGCCACACCCACGGCAAAGCCGTGGCTGGTGGCGTACACCGGCAACAGCGACAGCACCACGGCGTCGAAGAAGGAGAAGAACAGCACCGCCACGCACAAGGCCGGCGCCACGCGGAAGAACCCGGCCAGGCCGAAGCTTTTTTCGCCTTCTTCATGCTCGACGTAGTCGTTGGGCACGGTCAGCACGATGCACAGCAGCGCCAGGCCATAGCAGGCGGTGACCACGCCGGTGATCCATGGGCTGTCGGCGCCCAGCACGGCCAGCATTGCCGGGCCGAGTACCTGGAAGCCGGTAAAGCTGGTGGCGTACAGGGCCATGATTTTGCCGCGATTGTGCTCGGGGCACAGCTCGTTGACCCAGGACTCGCCGAGAATGATGGCGATACCCATGCCGATGCCCAGGCCCAAGCGCAGCAACGCCAGCAGCCAGATCGAGTCGAAAGCCGACTCCAGCAAGGCGATGCTGACGGTGCACAGGCTGAAGCACAGCAAGTAGATGGTGCGCCGGGTCAGGCGCCGGCAGCAGGCGTCGACCATGAATGCAGAAAGCATCATCCCAGCTGCCGGGATGGCCGAAATAATGCCGATTTCCAGCGTGCCTGCGCCGGCCTCATGCAGGCGCAACGACACCAACGGCAGGCTGGCCCCCAGGCTGAAGCCCACCACCGACACGGCGAACAACAGGCCCGCCAGCAAACGCATGTTCATTTACCACTCCTTGCAAACCGAAAAGACGAGCAAACACGAGCGCGCACGCCGGGACGGCGGACGACGCAAAAGCGCGGATCAGTTCAGGGCAAGGTGTGGCGAGAAGGTGAAGGCAAACAGCACGCTGCGCCGACGCTTGAGCACCGTGTCGCTCGGCCACGCACGACGCAGGGCCTGGAGTGCAGGCTGGCGAGCAGGTGGGAGGGACGGGTTACGGCGCATTGCTTTGACTACGCAGGTTGGAGAAAAGAGGCGGCACTCTAGGCTAACGGTGGTCGGGCCGTCAATCATCAGGGGGCCGCCGCACGACCTATTCCGGCCAGTCCTGTGCTCGGCAAGGCGGCTCCTTGCAGGAGCAACTGTCCTAGCGCAATTTTCTAAAAATTGACGTGGGAGCGGGCTTGCCCCGCGAACACCGGCGAAGCCGGTGCCATGCACCGCGTAGCCCCATTCGCGGGACAAGCCCGCTCCCACAGGCTCCTCACAAGGTCTGAGCCTGCGCAGTTACCTGTGGGAACAACTGTCTTCTTGTGGAAGCTGGCCTTGCCGGCGATTGGGCTGCGCAGCAGCCCTTACAGGCTCAACGCTTGCCGGTAGACGGCAGGAACACCGCCAACAACCCGAACAACGGCAGGAACGAGCACACGCCATACACGTACTCGATACCGCGCAAGTCCGCGACATAGCCCAGCAGCGCCGCGCCAATGCCGCCGAAGCCGAACATCAGCCCGAAGAAGATCCCGGCAATCATGCCCACGCTGCCCGGCACCAGCTCCTGCGCATACACCACGATGGCCGAAAACGCCGAGGCCAGGATGAAGCCGATCACCACGCTCAGCACGGTGGTCCAGAACAGGTCGGCATACGGCAGCGCCAGGGTGAACGGTGTCACGCCCAGAATGGAGAACCAGATCACCGCTTTGCGCCCGATACGGTCACCGATCGGCCCGCCGAAGAAGGTACCGGCCGCCACCGCGCCCAGGAACAGGAACAGGTGCAGCTGCGAGCTGGCCACCGAGACGTCGAACTTTTCGATCAGGTAGAAGGTGAAGTAGCTCGTGAAGCTGGCCATGTAGAAGTACTTCGAGAACACCAACAGGCCTAGCACGATCAGCGCCGCGATCACCCGCTTGCGCGAGATGCCATGGGTGGCCTGCACCGCCTTGCGGGCCCTGGCCTGGTTGAGGTGCTCCTTGTACCAGCTACGCAGCATCAGGGTCACGGCGAAGAAGAACAGCCCCGCCAGGCCAAACCAGGCCACGTGCGTTTGCCCGAACGGGATGACGATCGCCGCCGCCAGCAGTGGCCCCAGCGCCGAGCCGGTGTTGCCGCCTACCTGGAAGGTCGATTGGGCCAGGCCAAAACGCCCGCCCGAGGCCAACCGCGCGATGCGCGAGGTTTCTGGGTGGAAGGTGGACGAACCAATGCCCACCAGCGCCGAGGCCAGCAGAATCATCGGGAAGCTGCCGACAAAAGCCAGCATCACGATCCCCACCAGCGTGCACAGGGTGCCCATCGGCAGCAGGTTGGGGGCGGGCCGGCGGTCGGTAAAGAAGCCGACCCAAGGCTGCAGCAGCGAGGCGGTTATCTGGAATGTCAGGGTGATCATGCCGATCTGGGCGAAGCTCAGGTCGTAGTTGGCCTTGAGCATCGGGTAGATCGCCGGCAGCACCGACTGGATCAGGTCATTGATCAAGTGCGCCAGGGCGCAGAAGCCGATGATGCGCATCACCAACGGGTTGGCAGGGTTCGCCGCTGCGCTGGTGGACGCTGTGGAGGTGCTACTGATGGCCATGTGCCTGAATCTCCGTCCGCAGGTTTGGGATCCGATTATCGGGAAACAAATAGATACATAGCTACCTTTTTTATCCCTCCGTCGAAACGTACTTGTAAATGGTTCTCAATATAATTAGCATCCTCGACTCATTCCCCTGTCATCGTTGGGCGAAACGGCCCCTATCGTGAGCAGACCGATCCCATGAGCCCGATGCCCGCCAAGCAACTCCAGCCCGACCCTCAGCAGGAAGCCCTGGAGTGGTTTTCCCGTTTGCGTCAGCCCGGCTGTGACGAAGGCGAACGCCAGGTGTTTGCCGCCTGGTGCCAGGCGCCGCAGAACGCCCAAGCCTACGCTGAACTGGAAACCTTCTGGCAACAGCTGCAACCGCCACCGGCACGGCCCCGACCGCGGCAGACAAACACGCGCCGCAGCCACCTGGGCAAATGGCTGGCGCTGCTGTTTTTGCTGGTGCTGGGCGCTTTGGCCTACTTGTACTGGCCACTGATGCAACGCCTGGGCAGCGAACTGCACACCGACGTGGGCGAACGCCGTAGCCTGCGCCTGCCCGACGGCTCGACCCTGCACCTGGACAGCGCCAGCGCGATGAACGTCGACCTGCGTGGCCGTACCCGCCAGTTGCACCTGGTACAAGGCCAGGTCTACCTGGAGGTCCTGCTCGACGGCCGGGCCATGGAGGTAGAAGTGGGCGATGCGCGCATCCAGGTATTTGGCACCCGGCTGCAAATCGCGCGCTATGCGCACCACGACGAGCTGGTGGTGCTCAGTGGCAAGGCCATGGTTGTGCAGGCCGGCGAGCAGCGCCTGGTCTCGGCGGGTGAACGGGTGAGCTTCGACGGCACACGAATCGATACTGTGCAAAAAACCGATCTGAAAACTGCCGACAGCTGGCGCAGCGGCCGCCTGCGCGCCACCGATATGCCGCTTGGGCAGGTGCTGGAACGCCTGGCCGGCTACCAGGGCGAACGCCTGTGGATACTCGACGCACACACCGCCCATCGGCGCGTGAGCGGCGATTTCAACCTCGACCGCCCTGCCGAAAGCCTCGCCGCACTGGCCAGCGCCCAGCAATTGCAGCTGCACAGCATGCTCGGGCACTGGCTGATCGTTCGCTGAAGGCGGGCCTGGCGGCTAAGTTTTTGAAAGCGTGCAAATTTTTTTTGAAATGAGTGTTGACAGAGGGGCATCACAAGGGAATAATGCGCGCCATTGGCTACATAGCTCAGTTGGTTAGAGCATAGCATTCATAATGCTGGGGTCCGGGGTTCAAGTCCCTGTGTAGCCACCAAACATGATAAAGGGCTTACCGAAAGGTAGGCCCTTTTTCTTTGCCTGCAAAAAATTCTCCCCCTAATAGGAACGGCCCTGTGCCGCCCCTACAGGAAGGGAATTAGCCCTCTGTATGCCTTAAAACTCCCACTTCGAGTTCAACATGAAGTTGCGCGGTTCGCCGTACGAGGCACTGTTGAAGTTGTCATCGAACGAGCTGAAGTACTTTTCGTCGAACAGGTTGTTCACTGTCGCAGTCGCCGACCACTGCCGAGTGAACTGATAGCGAGCCATCAGGCCAACAGTGGCAAAGTCCCCTTGCTTGATCTTCACCGGGTTGCTGACCTGCCACGGCGTCGCGGTAAAGTGCATCCCACTCTGCCAGTTCACCCCACCCCCAATGGTCAACCGCGCTAGCTCACCGGGCAGTTGGTAAGTCGTCCAGAGTTTGAACATATCCATCGGGATGGTCGCCTTGACCCGCTCACCGTCGTTGTCCTTGACCCTGGAATGGGTGTAGCTGCCGATCAGGTTCCAGCTCGGCGCCAGCTCACCGCTCACCTCCAGGTCGATACCACGGGTGGTGGTCTTTTCTGCTCGATAAGCGGTGATCAAGCCCTCACTGCCCGCCACGGTTCCATCGGCCACGGCATCGTTGTCCAGCTTGACTTCGTACAGCGCAATGGCGGTATTCAGGCGGCCGTCGAAGTATTCGCTCTTAAGGCCGATCTCGTAGTTATCCCCTTCTCGCGGCTCCAACAGTTTCCCTGCCTGAGTCCGGTAGGGCTGCGGCTTGAAGATGCTGGTGTAGCTGGCATAGACGGCGTGCACATCATCAAGGTCGTAGACCACGCCAGCGTAGGGCGTCACTTCACCCGTGGCCTTGACCGAATCGTCGGTGTCGTACGGCTGCAGGCTGGCGACGTGATAATGGAACAAGGCGTCGTACTGGTAATTACTGACCCGCGCGCCGAGGATCAGCGACAGGTCATCAGTTGGTTTGAGGCGCGTCGCCAGGTAAGCCCCGGTCTGGCGCTGGTCGATATCATCGTCTTCGCGGTTGAAATTGTAGGACGGCGTCGGGCCATGGTTGTCCCAGGTCCAGATATTCACGGGTACACCGCTGACACCATTGTTGCTGCTGCCATTGGCCAACAGGTTTCCGAAGCCATTACGCCGGTTCTCATAACTCTGGTAATTGAAGCCCATCACCAGTTCGTGCTCACGCCCTAGTAACTGGAACGGGCCACTGAGCATCACATCGATGCCGCGCTGTTTCTGCGTGTTATCGCCCTGGGTTGCGGTGTAACGCAAGCCATCGCCTGTAGACGGGTTGAGCACGCCAGTGGTGGTGCCGACGATGACCGAATCGTAATCGCGGGTGCCGTACAGATAGTTGGCGGCGAGCTTGAGTGACCAGCCCTCCCCCAGGCGCTGCTCAAGCGACGTGAAGGTGTTGACCGACTCTTGGCGATTACTGCTGTCGCGGCTGGCGCCGTTGTATGAGCGCGGAATACGGTACTGGAATCCGCGCCCCGCACCATCGGTGGCCACAACCGGCAAGCCGGTAGTGGAGAAACCGCGCGGGTCGCTGTCAAGGTATTCGACACCGAGGGTGAACATGGTCTCAGGCGTCAGGTCCATCTCGCTGATGCCATACACAATGGTTTTCTGCTGCTGAAGGTGGTCAGTGAAGCTGTTGCCATGCTGATAGGCCGCCACCGCACGACCGCGCACGGCACCGTTGTCGGTCAATGGGCCCGACACATCCACCTCGGTGCGGTAAAGGTCCCAGGATCCAAGCCCGCCACTGATGTAGCCTTTGAATTGATCGGTAGGCTTCTTGCGAACCAGGTTCACCGTGCCCGAAGGGTCACCAGCCCCCGTCAGCAAGCCCGTAGCACCTCGCACAACTTCGACCCGGTCGTAGATGGCCATGTCAGAAAGCGCCTGGGGCAGCGCCTGACTGAAAGCGAACGTTGTGGTGGGCATGCCATCGTACTGATAGCTGTCAACCGCCAGACCGCGAGAAAACACATACAAACGATCACTGCCTGGGCTCTGCACATTGATCCCAGCCGTCTGCTCGAGCACCTGGCCAATGCTGCGCAGGTTCTGATCCTCCATGCGCTGACGGGTCATCACGCTGACCGACTGCGGCGTCTCACGCAGGCTCAGGTTGAGCTTGGTGGCCGTGTTGCTCGCCCCCGTCGCGTAAGCGCCGGTACCCTCGGTGGTATTGCCCAGCACTTGGCTGTTGATGGTGGTGGCCCCCAGCTCCAGCGGCCCCTCGCCGCCCGGCGCGCTGACCAGCACGAAACCATCGGCACTGCCGTGCGCCTGCAAGCCCTGCCCGCCGAGCAGCACGGCAAAGCCTTCCTGCACACCGTAGCTGCCCTGCAGCCCAGCACTGCGCCGGCCGGCAACCTGGCCGGCTTCGAACGAAATCGCCACGCCTGCCTGGCGGGCAAAGCTGCTGAGCACATCGCCCAACGCCCCCGCCGGTACGTCATAGCGCTGCACCTGCTGCTGCGCCTGGGCCAGCGGCGCAAGCACCAGCGGCAGGCTACCCAGCCCCAGGTGAATACCCAGGGCCAGCGCATTGCGAGGCATGAAGGGGATGCGCGCGCGCAGGTTCGAAAGCATGTTCCCGATACTCCGTTATGTTGGCTTACGACAAGGACGGGTGGGAATCGAGAACTGGAAGCAAGTGGGAATCTTTTTTATCGCGCCTCGGCCTCAGGCAGGTATGTGACCCGCGTGACCCAAGGGCTGAAGTGATCGATGCGCAGCGGCAGGCTGCGCGCCAGCAGGCGCAGTGCCCGCTCACTGTCGTCGGCAGGAAGCACCGCCGTGACACGAATCGCCGCCAGCGCTTGGCGGTCGAATAGCAAGTAGCCCGAGTGATTGCGCGCCAGTTGCTCAAGCACTTCGCTCAGCGGCCGCTCGCGCACCACCAACTGGCGCTGCGCCCATGCCTGCTCCACCGCCTTACCGTCGATGGCTTGCACATCGCCAGGCCCCTCGGCATCGAAGCGCAGTTCCTGGCCAGCCATCACCACCTTGCGCTGGCCATGGCTGTCGACTTCGGTACTCGACTCGATCATCGCCAGGCGTGTGCCCTCGGCAAGCTGCTCTACCACGAAGCGCGTACCCAACGCGCGCACGCTGCCATGCTTGGTGACTACCTTGAACGGGCGATCGGCATCCTTGGCCACGCTGATCAGGATTTCGCCGCGCAGAAGGTGCACCGTGCGGTTTTCGGCATCGAAGTCCAGGTCGACGGCAGAATCGCCATCCAGCTTCAGCAGGCTGCCATCCGGCAACTGCCGGGCAGACCATTCGCCGCTGCCGGTACGGATATCGGCCAACAGATAACCGGGCGTCACGTGCTGTACCCACGCCGCTGCCGGCAATGCCAGCACCGCTAACAGGGCGAGCGCTTTGACGGTCAATGCCGTGCGCCGCTGCCGCTTGAACGCGATCAGCGCGCTGCGTGCAGGTGCCTGCTTGAGCACTTGCAAGGGGGCCAGGGTTTCCTGCATGCGCTGAAAGGCTTCGAGGTGCTCGTCATCCTGGGCCAGCCAGACACGAAAAGCCTCGCGTTCGCGGCCACTGGGCTGGTCGTCGAGGCGCACCAGCCATTCGGCGGCTTCGTGAAGGATCTCGGGGCTCATAGGCAGGCCTGCGCGGCCGCGTGGCAGGCCAGCAGTGCCTGCACCAGGTAGGTCTGCACGCTCTTGGTCGATACGTTGAGGCGCTCGGCGATGTCGCTGTGGCTAAGGCCTTCGAGATGGCGCAACACGAACGCCTGACGCACCCGCGGCTGCATCCGCGACAGCGCTCGGTCGATCTGCTCCAGGGCCTGCACCGCCGAGAGAATTTGCTCTGGCGAGGGTGCCTGCTCCATCTGCTCGGCATGCAGCGCCAACGCTTCGCGGTAGGCTTGCTCCAGTTTGTGGCGGCGACCGCGGTCGATCAGCAGCCGCCGCGCCACCGTTGCCAGCAAGGCCCTAGGCTCGCGGGGCGCCACGTAGCTGCCGGCGCTGAGCAGGCGCACGAACGTGTCCTGGGCCATGTCTGCCGCGTGCTGCGGGCAGTTCAGGCGCTGGCGCAGCCACACCAGCAGCCAGCCGTGATACCCCTTGTACAAGGCATCCAGGCTATCGGCGGCGGCAGGTGAACTGGCTTTCATCGCGGTAATTCGCAAATGGGAATGATTCTATATTAAAGGGCCAGTACCCTGACTTGCAATCGTCACATTAACGAACACCTGTTACTGCCACAGCCAGGCCCAGCCCGATCAAGGCCAGCCCAATCACCCGGTCCACCAGCCGCTGCCGCTCGATCATCGCCTTGCGCAATGCCGTGCTGGAGAAGAACACCGCCACCAGGCTGAACCACACCCAATGGGCAAACGACATGAACGCGCCGTAAGCGAAGTCCAGCGCCAGCGGGCTGCCCGGCTGCACCACCTGGGTGTAGGCGCTGATGACAAAGAGCATGGTCTTGGGGTTCAGGGCATTGGTTAAAAACCCCGTGCGCAGTGCCGCCCAGAGGCTGGCGCCGGTGTTTTGGCCGATGCCGTCGAGGCGGATGCGCGTGGTGTTGGTCAGCGATTTGTAGCCGAGGTAGATCAGGTACCCAGCACCGACGACCTTCATGAACAGGAACAGGGATGGGCTCTGGCTGATGATCACGGCGATGCCCAGCACCGTATACAGCACATGCACCTGCACGCCCAAGGCGATCCCGACGGCAGCCGCCAGTCCGGCTTTACGGCCCTGTGCATAACTGCTGCGGGTGACCATCGCGAAGTCGGCCCCCGGGCTGATGACGGCAAGGATGGTAAACAGGGCTACGGCGATGAGCTCGGTCATTGGCGGGTCTCGATTGGCGATGAAAATGCACAGACGCGCCGATTATCCTGGGCTTATGGGCCGCTAAAAATCGATTTATAGTGGCGGATATTCGATAGTTTTTCTCACAGAGGTGCAGTGCTTGTACTGGCCTCTTCGCGGGCAAGCCCGCTCCTACAGGTGCTGTGCACACTTCATGAGTGCGCGATCCTTGTGGGAGCGGGCTTGCCCGCGAAGAGGCCGGAACAGGCACCACAAAACCATGAAACTGCCCCCTCTCAACGCCTTCCGCTACTTCGACATTGCCGCCGAAACCGAAAGCTTCGTGCGCGCCGCCGAGCGCCTGCATGTCACCCACGGCGCGGTCAGCCGGCAGGTACGGCTGCTTGAGGAAAGCCTCGGTATCGAACTGTTCGAACGCCGCAACCGGGCCATTTTCCTCACCGCCGCAGGCCGTGCGTTGCATGGCACCACCCAGGCCATGTTCGAACAGCTCGAAGGCGCCGTGCAGCGCCTGCAACAGCAGGAGCGCGACAACGTGCTGGTGCTTTCCTGCGAGCCCACCATCGCCATGCGCTGGCTGATCCCGCGCCTGCCGCGCTTCCACAGCGCCCACCCCGACCTGCAACTGCATCTGGTAGCCGCCGGTGGGCCGCTGGACTTCGCGCGAAGCGGCGTCGACCTGGCGCTGCGCCGCGATGACTTCCACTGGGACCGCCAACTGCATCACCGCAAAATCTGCGACGAATGGATCGGCCCTGTCTGCCGTCCCGGCGACGCCACCGGCCTGGACGGCCAGCGCTTGCTGCACAGCCGCACCCGGCCCAGCGCATGGCCCACCTGGCTGCGCTTGAGCGAACGACGGGCCGGGCACACCGAGCGCAGCGACTATGAGCATTTCTATTTGTCGATCCAGGCCGCCAGTGCGGGCCTGGGCCTGGCCATGGGGTCAGCCCTGATGGTGCGCGACGAGCTCGACAGCGGCCAACTGCAGGCCCCTTTCGGCTTCTTGCGCGACGGCTCTGCCTACCACCTGCTCAGCCCGCAGCCACTGGACGAGGGCGGCAAGCGCCAGCGCTTCGCCGAATGGGTGATCGACGAATGCCAGACCTGCCTGGCTCACTTGGGTTTGATACAGAACGACGACCCGGCGCTGCCATCGCCACCCCAGGTTCGGTAGCCGGCCGTGTCGACATGAATACGACCTGACGGGTAGCGGCCCAGGCCCATGTTCCAGGCTTGGCCATGTTGCTGCCAGAAACGGCATAACGGGTTGGGGTCGGCCCAGGCCGGCAACAGCATATCGACGGCGAAGGCACGGGTGTGGGCGCTGTTGACAGCGCCACCGGCGCAGACGTTCAGGCGCGGGTCACGGTAGGCTGAAACCACCTCGAACTGGCGCAGGATGCCTTGATCGCCGAGGGTTTTGAGCAGCGACAGCGTCGAGCGCACCGCAGGCCATTGGCTGGCCGGCGGCACCGCAAACGGCGACGCCCGGCACAGCTTCCAGTCCGAGGCCGAGCGAAGCAGTTGGTGAATAGGCACCACCCCGTACAAGCGGGCGTCTACCAGCATCTCGCGGAACGGGCGAGTCTGATGATCGCCAGCCCATTGGGCGAACATCCACACGTCGCGGTCATCGGCCTGCGCCGCATTGACCGCACACATCCCCGCCACCAGCAGTAGCCACTTCGTACCTGTCATCCCTGTTCCCCTGCTGTGCGATATCACGCACTCTGTTTCAATTCATGTAAGCAGAAACGCAGGGCAACACACTTTCTTGGCATTTACGCCACGCGGTTTTGCATTCTCGGCCATCATGAGCCCACTACTCAGCCCCGTACGCGATTATTCAGTTCGTCGGCTGTTGGGGTGAAAAAACCGGCCTAGCGCCTAATGCTGTTCACTTAAGTTATCCATCGACTGTATTGGGGCCGCTTTGCGGCCCATCGCGGCACAAGGCCGCTCCCACAATGTTCGCGAATGCCCTGTAAATAGGGGCATAACGCGGTCGGTGTGGGAGCGGCCTTGTGCCGCGATGGGCCGCAGAGCGGCCCCGGCATTCTTAAGTGAACAGCATTAGGCCTAGCGCCGGTTTTTTCGTTTTCAGGGTAATGAAAACCTTGCGTACTGCCTGCTTTCCATCAATTTCCAGATCCGTCCCAACAAAGAAGAAACCGGCAATCAAGCCTGATTACGGGTAGCTACGTGCGGCCTTCTACTCCAACGCCCGCAACCGATACTGCGGCGGCAGTTGGGCGAACCCGCTGATGGTGGTGTCCAGGCTCTTCCAACGCCCGTCCTTGATGCCGTAGATGCAGCCATGCACCGACAGCTCCTGCCCACGGTGCCAGGCGTTCTGCACGATGCTGGTGTGGGCCACGTTGGCGACCTGCTGGATCACGTTCAGCTCGCACAGGCGATCGACCTGCGCCTCTTCTGTTTCAAGCTTGGCCAGCTCACCGCGCTTTTCGTAGTACAAGTCGCGAATCGAACGCAGCCAGCCGTCGATCAAGCCTAACTGGCGGTCCTGCATGGCGGCGCGCACGCCGCCGCAACCGTAGTGGCCGGTGACCAGGATGTGTTTGACCTTGAGCACTTCGACGGCGTACTGGATCACCGACAGGCAGTTAAGGTCGGTGTGCAGCACGACGTTGGCGACATTGCGGTGGACGAACAGGTCGCCGGGCAGCATGCCGACGATCTCGTTGGCCGGCACCCGCGCATCGGAGCAGCCGATCCAGAGGAATTCCGGGGTTTGCTGACGGGCCAGTTTGGCGAAGAAATCGGGGTCACGCTGGGTGATGGCATCGGCCCAGCGCGCATTGTTGTCGATCAGTTCCTGCAGGTCGTGCATGGTCTTGCCTCATCAGGTTGTACCTGTGTGACTGGACCTGCGCCTGAGGGGTCACTCCTCGAACAGGGTGCAGGCCATCACCAGGGCATCTTCACGGCCACCTGCGACCGGGTAGTAGTCGCGGCGGCGGCCGATTTCGTTGAACCCGTAGCGCTCGTACAACCGATACGCCGACTGGTTGCTGGCGCGCACCTCGAGGAAGCACTCACGCTTCCTCCAGGCGTACCTGAATGAACCCCTGGACAAAATCGCGTGCAGCGTCCGGGCCTTGCTCCATAAACGATAGATCGACAGATCTCAATCGACGCCACCTATTTGCTTTCTATCTGACAGCTTCATGACCGGATCGCAGGGCGTGAATGAACCTACATGGTTAGACCTGCCTTGCAGCATCTATCTGAGAATATTACGCCAATGTGAATCGCGAATCGCATCAACAACTGAACCGATAGACCCGGAAACGTATTTCCTCACCTCGTCAGCTTGTAATGAGTTCGGATATTTCCGGGCAAACTCTTTGTTCGCACTACTCGCCGACAGATAACCGCGGATATCTAAATACTCTAGCGCCATAGCTCTATTAGCTGCACCCACACTATCATTAGAAAACACCCTCTGATCAGAATTCTCAATTCGAGCTATCATTTTGGTTCTTAACAGCTGCCACTCGACACCACCCCGCGGGTTTTGAATGAGACCTCCTTCTTGCTTCACGCGCTTTGGCACCCCAGCCTCTACGGGTGACGCAGCACGCTTAAGCGAAGCATGAGCCCCCTCCGAGCGTGGGCTAATCTCTATCCTTGGAAAATACTGTACCTGACTCTTTCTAAATAAAACCTCTGAATAATAATTACCCGCCCCACTGTACTTTAGGCGTGTACCCACCCAATCAAAGCGACTTGATGAGCCCACATAGTAGATCATGTGGCCACTAGGGTCCGTACGATTCACTGGGTCACCCCCGCAGTAAACATACGCATTCACACCTCCTCTACCAAACGGACTGAATTCATCAGGCGAGTTGAAGCGATGGGTTACAACGTCAAAAAAACGATAACCGTTTCCAAGAAAGTAACCGATTGGCAACAATGACTGCATCTGGCCTGCGAAGCCAATCAGCGACTCCATACCCCTCTGGAAGCCATAAGGTGAATACGCCACCGATTTAGACCGTGTACCGGACTCACCTACCACAGAGCCCATGCCATCCGAAGCAAGCATCATCGTTTGCTGAAGATCATTGGCAACCTTTCGCTCGACAAGCCGCATACCCGCAGCCTGGATCAACGAACTGCAACGGCCTTCCTGCCAAACAGTGCGTACTGCATCCCCTTCATAAAAAAACCAAGCACCCGTGAAAGTCTTCATGGTCGTAATACTCAGAATTCCCATCCCAATGATTCAGAACGCGAAGCCCTTTGTATACTGGTAAAAATGCCAGGAGCGTTTCTGGGATAACTCGGAAGCCGAGCGCAGCAACGGGTGAATCGGCACCACGCCATAGTACGCGCTAGAGGGCTGGCAGCCAGCGCATCAGCAAATGGACCGCACCTTCACTCTTCGAACAACGTACAAGCCATCACCAGCGCATCCTCGCGCCCGCCTGCCATGGGGTAGTAATCCCGCCGGCGGCCGATCTCGTTGAAGCCATAGCGCTCATACAACCGATAAGCCGACTGGTTGCTGGCGCGCACCTCGAGGAAGCACTCCCGGCCATTGAGCTGATACGCGCGCGCCATCAGGTGCTCGAGCAGACGCAGGCCCAGGCCACACCCCTGGTTCTCGGGTTTGACGGTGATGTTCAGCAAGTGCGCCTCGTCGATGATCACGTTGATCACGCCGTGGCCGACCTGCTGCTGGCCATCGAACATCAGCCACACTTCGTAGGACTTGAGCGCATCCTGAAAGATTCCGCGGGTCCAGGGATGACTGAACGCGGCATATTCGATCTTAAGCACGGCATCCAGATCCGCCTCAGTCATCGGGCGGAAACTGATCGATTCACTCATTCAACGCTCTTCCAGCGCGCCATCAGCTGGCGCATGGCTTTCCAGACGTCCGCCTTGCGCTGCGGCTCGTCCATCAACAGTTCAAGGCCCGGCAAGGCCCAGGCGTCGCCCAGGCCCTCGAGCTTCAGTACTTGGTAGTAGATGTGCGCATCGGCATTGCCGGCGAAGCGCAGCGCGGGCAAGCCGATCAGCCACAAGCAGTTGCATGGGGCTTCTTCCAGGCGCGCCTGGATGAACCCCTGGACAAAATCGCGTGCTGCGTCCGGGCCCTGGTCCATGTTGCCGCGCACCAGCAACGGCCAGCGGACCGGCTCGCCGATGATCTGCGGGGCGTCGGGCAGGCCGGCGGCGCGCAGCATGTCCTTGAGCAGCAGGTAGGACGGGTCGCGGCTCTGGAAGGGCTGACCGGTGGCCAGTTCCACCAACAGCAGGCAACTGCCGGCGCGCAGCAACTGCAGCGAGAAGCGTGGCGGCGGCACCGGAGCCGGGCGCGGTGCGGGTGCTTCTGGTTCCGCTTCGGCGGGCTTGGCGGCGGGCTTGGCGGTGCTGCCTGGGCGCGGAATTTCGATTTTCGGGCGTTCGCCAGAGCGTGCCTGAGGGGCGGCTGGCGCCGGCTGGTTGGCCGCCGGTGCAGGCCTGACCTCGAAGTCGATGTCTTCGACCGGCGCCACCGGCAATAGCAGTTCGGGGCGCGACGGTGCGGCGAACGGCAGTTCGGCGCGCGGCAGCCAGTGCACCACTTGCATGGCGGAGAGGTAGGCGCGGCGACGGGGTTCGGTCAGCACTGGGCGGGTATCCGGAGGGTTGAAACAATCGGGCATTCTAACGCGTACGCCTTGGGTTTTGCAGTGTTGTTGAGATCGAGCGACGCCCGCGCGGCGCATCGCGAGCAACGCTCGCTCCTACGTTTGTTTTTGGCCAATAACGCCTGTGACAGGTGCGCGCGACCGCCTTGTTTGTTGGACGCGATATCGCGCCATGCGCCAAGGCGGTCGCGCGCATTGACCCCAGGAGTAATTGGCCCGAAACAAACGTAGGAGCGAGCGTTGCTCGCGATGCGCCGCGCGGGCGGCGCTCGATCTCAACACCGCCACAAAAGCAACGCCATACACACGCAAAGCAAAGGGACATCTCTCATTACAGACCAAGGGGTGAAATCCTCCCCCCTGGATGCAGTACAATCGCCCCCTTTTTCTTGGCAACGAGTCGAAGCCAATGATCGAACCCAAGCGCGTCCTGCGCGCCCTAGCCGAACACTGGGCCCTGATCGAGCCACTGTGCGAACGTTTCGACCAGGGCACCCTGAGCCTGGTTGAACTGCGCCAGCATGTGGCCCGCCAGCAGGTCGAAAGCACCCCGCAGGACATCACCCAGCTACTCGACGTGTGGATCCGCCTGGATATCCTGGTCCCGGTGGCCAAGAGCCCGAACCGCTTCGAGCTCAACGCCCAGATCCACGACTTCCTCGCCTACCTGCGCCGTGAACACCGCTTGGGCCTGTGCCTGGAGATCGAAGCCTACCTGCGCCACCTGGAGCGCCTCGCCGGGCATATCCAGGACGCCTTCGACAACCGCGACAGCGACGACCTGGCGCGCCAGCTGCGCCTGCTCGACATGCGCGTGCGCGATGTGCTCAAAAAGCTCGACAACGACGAGCAGGCACTGGTGGCCGTGGCCGAACGGGCCAAGACCAGCAACCGGCAGATCCCGCTGCGCCAGCGCTACGCCGAAGTCCTCGCAACCTGGGACGAATACGTCGAGCCGATGATCCAGCTGGTCAACGCCGACGGCGCCTTCGAACAAGGCGTGCGCAAGGTCGAGACCGTGCTGCTGCGCCTGCTGGGCGAACAGGCGCGCCTCGGCCACCTGGTCGACGACGACATGCTGCTGCGCACCCACGCGCGCATTCTGGAAATGCAAACCAGCGCCCAGCTGACCCTGCGCCACGCCCGTGAATTGCTGCTGCCCCTGCGCGAAGAAGCGCGCCGGCACAACGCCGTGACCCGTGGCGCTGCGTTGGCCCTGTCGGTGATCCGCCGCAAGGGCATCGATGCCGTGCCGCAAGCGGCCATGCCGATGTTCACCCGGCCGCAGAGCACCTTCCTCGGCAGTGCCAGCCAGGTCGAGGCTTATGTTTACGCCCTGGCCCGTTTCGAGCCCAAGCCTGCGCGCTTCCCCAAGGCGCACAAGACCGACAAGGACCCGCTGCCGCGCGCGCCACGTACGGTCAAGGAAATGCTCGAACGCTGCGAACAGGCCCTGCCGCTGCCCGACCTGATGATCTGGCTGCTGGACCAGGAGCCCGAAGGCGCCACCGACGAACTGCTGTATTGGTTCTCGCGCCTGTCCCGAGAAAAGCGCTTCAAGCGCGAGCGCCTCGAGCGCCGCGACTACACCACCCACGAACACCTGGTCAGCCTGCGCTCGTTCGCCCTGACGTCCAGCCGTGAAGACGTCGCCCGAACGACTGCCGAATCCAACGCGAGCCCAGCCAATGCATCTTGATCTTTCCGAACTGTCCCAGCTCGCGCCGATCTTCCGCGAGCTGTTCAAAGGTTTCCACGTCAGCCGCCGTGACCCGGAACTGTACGCTCAGCTGTCGAACTTCCAGGACCAGTACCGCACCCTGTTCAAGGCCTTGGGCTTCGAGCTGGTGTGCGACACCCGTGGCTTCTATTACTTCGTGCCCGAGCTTGCCGCCGCGCAGGTCAACAAGACCGCCCAGCGCCTGTCGTTGTTCACCTTCATCCTGGTCGAGCACCTGGCCGACCAAGGCCGCGACCCGATGGCCGTGCTCGACGGCGGCAGCATCGGCCGCGACGAGCTGCCCTCGCTGCTGGACAAGTACCGCGACCTGTTCCTGCAGGCCGAGGTGCAAACCGTTGAAGAGCTCGAAGAGAAAATCCTCCGGCGCATGACCCAGCTCGGCTTCGCCCATGAGGAAGGCGGCATCTACCGCTTCCTGCCGCCGATGCACCGCTTCCTCGATGTGTGCCTGTCGGTCCAGCAGGACCGCGACCTGGCTGCCACCCTGCACAGCGACCTGCCCTTGCCGACACCGGTACTGGTCGAGGAAGAAAGCCCGGAACAACTCAACCGCACCGACGACCCACTCGACCTGTCGCCGTTCGAAGGCGACGAGAGCGAAGAGGACGCCCTGGCCCGGGCCATCCGCGAAGAGCAACAGGAGATTGACGCATGAGCCAGGAACGCTACGGCATCCGCCGCTTTGCATTGCTCAACACCGCCGGTTACAGCCTCGGCCTGTTCCCGCTGGAACACCCGCTGTCGGTGTACGGCGCCAACAACCTGGGTAAATCGGCGTCGATCAACGCCCTGCAGTTCCCGATTTTGGCGCGCATGTCTGACATGAGCTTCGGCAAGTACAGCCTGGAGCAGTCGCGTCGTTTCTACTTCGCCAGCGATACCTCGTACATTCTCTGCGAACTCAACCTGCCCCATGGCCCGCACGTGATCGGTGTGGTCGGCCGCGGCCCGGGTGGCGGTTTCGGCCACCAGTTCTTCGCCTACAAAGGCGAGCTGGACCTGGCCCACTACCAGAAGAACGACACCTGCCTGCGCCAGAAGGAGCTGTTCACCAACCTGGAGCGCCTAGGCCTGAAGGCCTACGAGCTCAAGCCCGACGAACTGCGCCGGCTGCTGGTCGGCGGCCACACCTCGGTGCCGCTGGACCTGACCATGATCCCGCTGCGCTCGACCAGCGAGCAAAGCCTGAAAACCTTCCGCGCGCTGTTCATCAACCTGCTGCACATGCGCGAAATCACTGCCGCCAAGCTCAAGCAGCTGTTCCTCGATGCCTTCGAGCACAGCCTGCGCTCGGGCAGCGTCGACTACATCGCAGCCTGTGAAGAAGCCTTCCGCGACGTGCGCCGCATGGAGCAGGACTACAACGCCCTGGTCGCCGCCGGCCCACTGGTTGAAGCCCTGGCCGGTGGCGTGGCCCAACGCGACATCCTGCGCGGCAAGCTGCACCGCCTTTCGCCGCTGCTCGACAACCTGCTGGGCACCTGGCAGGAATACGCCATGGCGCGCAAGGAAGAGCTGGTCATCCAGTCCGAGCACTACCGCGGCGAACAGGACCGGTTGCAGAACGACCAACGTGGCGGTACCCAGGAGCTGATGCGCCTGGAACGTGAAATCACCGGCATCCAGCGCTGGCTTGGCGAGTTGTCAGTGCTCAAGCACCGCTTCGCCCTGGTCGATGACGTCAAGGTGCTGGAGCAGCAGTTGCTGGCCGCCAAAGACGCCCACGACGAACTGGCCGGCGCCCTGGCCCAATCGCGGCAGTTCTCGGCCGAAGACCTGGACGAGCGCGTACGCGACCTGGAAAAACGCCTCAAGCAGGTCCGCCAGCAGCTCGACCACGCCGACAACAACAGCTACGCCCGCCTGCGCGAAGAATTCTCGCAGCAGGATGTCGACCGCCTCATGCGCCTGTTCAACGGCGCCCTGTTCAGCCTGCCGCTGGGCGAGCGCGGTATCGAATTGGACGACAGCGACCTGTGGGTAAAATCGCTGGAAGCCGTGCTCGACGGGTTCAAGGGCGAGCGTTTCGAAGCGCCCGGCCTGTCCATCGACCTGTCACACATCGACCCACCGGCCTTGCAGGCCCTGGCCGACCGCGCCGCCCTTCGCGACCAGAAAGAGCGCCTGGAAAAAGAACTCAAGCAGCTCAAGACCCAGCAGGCCGTAGCCGCCGACCGCTCCGCCTCCAAGGCGCAGACCGAAACCCTGTACCAAGCGGTACTGGACGCGCAAAAAGCCTTGGAAGACTTCCGCCGCAGCGAAACCCTGGCCGCCGAAGAGCCCGACAAACTGGAGCAGCTGTCGCAACTGGAAGCCGCCCAGGACGAGCTCAAGCGCTCCAGCGACGCCTTCACCGAACGCGTCCAGCAACTGTCGGCCAAGCTGCAACTGGTCGGCCGGCAGATCGGCGACCTCGAGTCCAAGCAACGCACCCTGGAAGACGCCCTGCGTCGCCGCCAGCTGTTGCCGGCCGACCTGCCCTACGGCACGCCGTTCATGGAGGCGATCGACGACTCGATGGACAACCTGCTGCCGATGCTCAATGACTACCAGGACAGCTGGCAGGGCCTGCAGCGGGTGGATAACCAGATCGAAGCGCTGTACGCCCAGGTGCGCCTCAAGGGCGTGGCCAAGTTCGACAGCGAAGACGACATGGAGCGCCGCCTGCAACTGCTGGTCAACGCCTATGCGCACCGCACCGACGAGGCCCTGACCCTGGCCAAGGCACGCCGCGCGGCCGTCACCGACATCGCCCGGACCCTGCGCAACATCCGCAGCGACTACGACAGCCTCGAGCACCAGCTGGCCCTATTCAACCGCGAGATCAACAAGCGCCAGGTGTCCAACCTGGAGAGCTTCCGCGTGGTGCTGGCGCCGAACAAAGAGGCGCTCAAGCACATCGACCAGATCATCCACAGCGCCGGCCAGTACGAGGAAGGCGAGACCCTGTCGGTGTTCGACCTGACCCAAAGCTCGGACCAGGACCACAAGAACGAAGAAGCCAAGGAGTACCTGGCACGGCTGGTGGCGGCCAACCACAACCAACTGGGCCTCAAGGACTTGTTCGAGCTGGCGTTCGAGATCACCAAGGTCAATGGCCAGCCGGTGATCCACGCCGACATCGACGGCGCCGCGTCCAACGGCACCACCATGACCATCAAGGCGCTGACCAACATGTACTTGTTGCTGCACCTGATGGACCGCGACCTGGCCGGGCGCATTCGCTTGCCGTACTACCTCGACGAGGCGGCAGACATCGACGAACGCAACCAGGCGGCACTGCTGGAGACCAGCTTGCAGCTGGGCTTCGTGCCGATTCTGGCGAGTGTGAAGCCGCAGGTGTCGGCCAAGGTGGCGATCGACCTGGAAGGTGGCAGCGGGCCGAATGGCATCTACATCGACGAGGCGGACTGGAAGTTCATCAGCCGGCTGGATGAGGTGAAGGCGGATGTGCGTGAGGATCAGGCTGAGGCGTTGGCCTGATTGTTGTGAACGGGGGCCGCTTTGCGGCCCTTTCGCAGCACAAGGCTGCTCCTACAAGGGGACGCAGCTCAGATCTCTGTAGGAGCAGCCTTGTGCTGCGAATGGAGGCCAAAGGCCTCCCCGCATCTACCAGGCTATCAGTGAGCCCAAGGCAAGATCGGAATCGCCGTCACCGCATTCTGCGGGCTGCCTTCGATCATGCGGTCGCTGTACACCAGGTACACCAGGGTATTGCGCTTCTTGTCGAGAAAGCGCACCACCTGCATGGTCTTGAACACCAACGAGGTGCGTTCCTTGAACACTTCCTCGCCATCTTTCAACTCACCCTTGAAGTTGATCGGCCCCACCTGACGGCAGGCAATCGACGCCTCCGCCCGGTCCTCGGCCAGGCCCAAGCCACCCTTCACGCCGCCGGTCTTGGCCCGCGACAGGTAACAGGTCACGCCCTCGACCTTGGGGTCATCGAATGCCTCGACCACGATGCGGTCGTTCGGCCCGACGAACTTGAACACGGTCGACACCTGGCCGACCTCCTCGGCACCGGCCAGCATCGGCAACGCCAACGCTGCCACGGCGATCATCCTTTTCAACATGCCCACGCCCTCAAACCAGAACCAGGTTGTCACGGTGCACCAGCTCGGGCTCCGCGCTGTAGCCCAGGATGCTTTCGATGGCATCGGACGGCTGGCCAATGATTTTTTGCGCCTCAAGGGCGCTGTAGTTGGCCAAACCGCGGGCCACTTCCAGGCCATCAGGGCCGACGCACACCACCATCTCGCCACGACGGAAACTGCCCTGCACGGTCTTCACGCCCACCGGCAACAGGCTCTTGTTGGCCTGGCGCAGCGCCTGCACGGCACCGGCGTCCAGCACCAGCGTGCCACGGGTTTGCAGGTGCCCGGCCAGCCACTGTTTGCGCGCTGCAAGCATGCCGCGCTCAGGCGACAGCAAAGTCCCGAGGCGCTCGCCCGTCTTGAGGCGGTCGAGCACGCGCTCGATACGGCCACCGATGATGATGGTGTGGGCACCGGAACGTGCCGCCAGGCGCGCCGCGCGCAGCTTGGTCTGCATGCCGCCACGGCCCAGGGCACCGCCGGTGCCACCGGCCACGGCGTCGAGCGACGGGTCGTCGGCGCGAGCTTCGTAGATCAGCTGGGCTTCGGGGTTGTTGCGCGGGTCGGCGTCGAACATGCCGTCACGGTCGGTGAGAATCACCAGCAGGTCGGCTTCCACCAGGTTGGCCACCAGCGCGGCCAAGGTGTCGTTGTCGCCGAAGCGGATCTCGTCGGTGACCACGGTGTCGTTCTCGTTGATCACCGGCACCACGCCCAAGTCGACCAGCGTGCGCAAGGTGCTGCGGGCGTTGAGGTAACGCTTGCGGTCAGACAGGTCGTCATGGGTCAGCAGAATTTGCGCGGTGTGCTTGCCGTGCTCGCCGAAGCTCGACTCCCAGGCCTGCACCAGGCGCATCTGGCCGATCGACGCGGCCGCCTGCAGCTCGTTCATCGCGCTCGGTCGCGAGGTCCAGCCCAACTGGCTCATGCCAGCTGCCACGGCCCCCGAAGAGACCAGCACCAACTCCACGCCTGCTTCACGCAGCGCGACCATCTGCTCGACCCAAACGGCCATTGCGCCGCGATCGAGGCCCTTGCCATCGGCGGTCAACAGAGCACTGCCAATCTTCACGACCCAGCGCTTGGCGCCCGTCACCTTGCTTCGCATCTTCTTCCAACCTATGTCGAATCTGTAGAGACCGTAGATACAAAAACGCCGCTCCAGAGAGCGGCGTTTAGTGTACTGCAACCGGTCAGTCGCGCACGTAAATGATTTCTGGGCCGTCTTCGTCGTCCTCGAAATCATCATCCCAACCGTCATCGTCGCCGATGTCGTGGACGCTCTTGACGCCAGTGCGACGCAGGGTGCGGGCGTCGTCCAGGGCCTGCAGCTGAGCACGGGCTTCGTCTTCGATGCGCTGATCGAGGTCGGCCAGCTCTTCGGCGTAGGCCGGGTCGTTGGCCAGGCGATCGGCGCGGTCTTCGAGGTAGCGCATCAGGTCGTGGCTGAGCTTGTCGGTGCCCTGCTTGGAGATCGCCGAGATCACGTAGACCGGGCCTTCCCACTGCAGACGCTCGACCACTTCCTTGACGCGCTCATCGCGCTCGTCTTCCATGACCATGTCGGCCTTGTTCAGCACCAGCCAGCGCTCACGCTCGGCCAGCGACGGGCTGAAGCGGGTCAGCTCGTTGACGATCACTTCGGCGGCATCGGCCGGGCTGCTTTCGTCCAGCGGCGCCATGTCGACCAGGTGCAGCAGCACACGGGTACGTGCCAAGTGCTTGAGGAAGCGGATACCCAGGCCGGCACCGTCGGAAGCGCCTTCGATCAGGCCGGGGATGTCGGCGATGACGAAGCTCTTCCAGCGGTCGACGCTGACCACACCCAGGTTCGGCACCAGGGTGGTGAACGGGTAGTCGGCGACTTTCGGCTTGGCGGCCGACACCGAACGGATGAAGGTGCTCTTGCCAGCGTTCGGCAGGCCGAGCAGGCCGACGTCGGCCAGTACCTTCATTTCCATTTTCAGGTCGCGCTGATCACCCGGCTTGCCTGGGGTGGTCTGGCGCGGCGCACGGTTGGTGCTGGACTTGAAACGGGTGTTGCCCAGGCCATGCCAGCCGCCTTGGGCGACCATCAGTTTCTGGCCAGGAGTGATCAGGTCACCGATCACTTCCTGGGTGGTGGCGTCGATCACCGTGGTGCCGACCGGCACGCGCAGGAACAGGTCTTCACCCTTCTTGCCGGTGCAGTCGGTGCTGCCACCGTTGGCGCCACGCTGGGCCTCGTGGTGACGGGTGTAGCGGTAGTCGACCAGGGTGTTGAGGTTTTCGTCGGCAACCATGTAGACCGAACCGCCGTCACCGCCGTCACCCCCGTTAGGGCCACCGTTTTCGATGAATTTTTCGCGACGGAAGCTCATGCAACCGTTACCGCCGTCACCGGCTTTGACTCGAATCGATACTTCGTCAACAAACTTCATTAAAACCGCCTCTCGTCGGCAGACGAGCTGAATACTTAAAAAACCTGAGGCTCTTGCAAAAATGAGCGCGGCGGCCCCGTACGACCGTAGAAACCCACGCCGGCAGCCCATACAAACAGCTTTGCAAGAGGCTCACCACAAACGAAAAAGCCCCGTCGCATGACGGGGCTTCTGGAGCGACGTCGCGATTAAGCGGCGACGATGCTCACGTAACGGCGGTTGAACTCGCCTTTCTTCTCGAACTTGATCACGCCTTCGATCTTGGCGAACAGGGTGTGATCCTTGCCCATGCCAACGCCGTAACCGGCGTGGAACTGGGTGCCGCGCTGACGGACGATGATGTTGCCGGCCTTGACGACCTGGCTGCCATACATCTTCACGCCAAGGCGTTTCGATTCTGAGTCGCGACCGTTACGGGTACTACCACCAGCCTTCTTGTGAGCCATGGTTCAATTCTCCAAATAAATTCAGGGGATCTAGGGGATTAAGCCTGGATGCCGGTGATTTTGATCTCGGTGAACCACTGGCGGTGGCCCATACGCTTCATGTGGTGCTTACGGCGACGGAACTTGATGATGCGGACTTTATCGTGACGGCCTTGCGAAACGACTTCTGCAACAACTTTAGCGCCAGCGACGACTGGTGCGCCGATGGTGACTTCTTCACCGTTGGCAACCAGCAGAACGCGATCGAAAGTCACGGATTCGCCAGTGGCGACTTCCAGTTTTTCGATCTTGAGGAATTCACCTTCAGCGACTTTGTACTGCTTGCCGCCGGTAACGATTACTGCGTAAGACATGGTATTTCTCCGATAATCCTGCTCACCCAGCGCTTTATATATTGAGTATTGGCTGGCATGGCTGCATGGGGCTGGAACGGCCCGGTGCAATTGCGTAAGGCAGGTGCTGCCCAGGAAGTTAGGGTGCGCGATTGTACGCAACCCCGGTTTTGCTTGCAAGTACCGCCCCGGTGGCGCTGGCACCGCGCCTTGACACACCGGGACCCGCGACCTAGCATGCCGCGCAACGTCAATGGAGCAGCCGATGCAACCCCAAACCTTCTACCGCGCGGTGGCTGATGATTTCAGCGCCGTCGACGAGATCATCAAGAAGCAGCTGACCTCGCGCGTGCCGCTGGTATCGAAGATCGGCGACTATATCACGTCGGCCGGTGGCAAGCGCCTGCGTCCCCTGCTGGTCCTGCTCTGCGGCAAGGCCCTGGGCCGCGAAGGCGACGACCTGCGCCTGCTGGCAGCGACCATCGAATTCCTGCACACCGCCACCCTGCTGCACGACGACGTCGTCGACATGTCGGGCATGCGCCGTGGCCGTTCCACTGCCAATGCGCTGTGGGGCAACGCGCCAAGCGTGCTGGTAGGTGACTTCCTTTATTCGCGCTCGTTCGAAATGATGGTCGAACTGGGTTCGATGCCGGTCATGCAGATCCTCTCCAAGGCCACCCGCGTCATCGCCGAGGGTGAAGTGCTGCAGCTGTCGCGTGTTCGCGATGCCAGCACCACGGAAGAGGTGTACATGGAGGTCATCCGCGGCAAGACCGCCATGCTGTTCGAAGCCTCGACCCACAGCGCCGCCGCGCTGGCCGGCGCCAGCGAAGCACAGCGCGAGGCCCTGCGCACCTTCGGTGACCACCTGGGCGTGGCCTTCCAACTGGTCGACGACCTGCTGGACTACAAGGGCGATTCGCAGACCCTCGGCAAAAACGTCGGTGACGACCTGGCCGAAGGCAAGCCGACCCTGCCGCTGATCTATACCATGCGCGAAGGCACGCCTGAACAGGCTGCACTGGTGCGCAAGGCCATTCAGAAGGGCGGCCTGGAAGACCTCGAGCAGATCCGCGTAGCGGTCGAAGCCTCGGGCGCGTTGGACTACACCGCGCAGATGGCACGCGACTACGTGGCCAAGGCCATCGAGTGCCTGGAAGTGCTGCCAGCCAGCGAGTATCGCGATGCATTGATCGAGCTGAGCGAGTTTGCGGTAGCGCGTACGCACTAAGACAGCGTCGCCCTCTTCGCGGGACAAGCCCGCTCCCACAGGTACACCACTGCCCTTGAACTGGGTGGAGAACCTGTGGGAGCACAGGTACAGCACTGCCCTTGAGCTGAGTGGAGAACCTGTGGGAGCGCAGGTACACCACTGCCCTTGAGCTGGGTGGAGAACCTGTGGGTGCGGGCTTGTCCCGCGAATGCTTTTGAACGGACAAAAACACTTCCCGCTTAAAACCTTATACAATATGGGCCTTTAACCGCCTGTCTGTTTAAGGAACCGAAGTGAGCACTCTGCCGCCCTGCCCCAAATGCAATTCCGAATACACCTATGAGGATGGCAGCCAGCTGATCTGCCCCGAATGCGCCCACGAGTGGTCGGCCAACGGCGAAGCCGAAGCCGCCAGCGATGACGTGGTGAAAAAGGATTCGGTCGGCAACGTCCTGCAGGACGGCGATACCGTCACCGTGATCAAGGACCTCAAGGTCAAGGGCTCGTCCCTGGTGGTCAAGGTCGGCACCAAGGTCAAAAATATCCGCCTGTGCGACGGCGACCACGACATCGACTGCAAGATCGACGGCATCGGCGCCATGAAGCTGAAGTCCGAGTTCGTACGCAAGGTCTGACAACGCTGTGCGACGGGGCTGCCTTTCAGGCGGCCCTGACAGATCCTGCAACAGGGTCACTGCACCATCCGGCAAAAATACGCCAATAGCCCCTTGCTATTTTGATAATAAGAATTATTCTCATTGGAATTGCTGTCCAAGGAGAATAGCCATGACTTATCTGATCGACGCCTGGCTCGAACGCCCTCACCCTTACCTGCGCATCCTGCATCGCGAGACTGGCGAAGTCTGTGCTGTGCTTGAAGAAGAAGCGCTCGATGAACTGCGAGACCAGGGCGACCTGGACATGAGCGGGCTGAATTCGAGTGAGCCAGGGGTGCTCAAGGAGCTGGTGCGGAATTTGTTTCTGTTTTGCTATGCGCGGGCGTTGCGCCCTGGGGGGACAGACTGGAATTGATGTTTGCAGGCCCGACGCATTCGCGGGCAAGCCCGCTCCCACAGGTTGATCACTGGCCTTGAATGCCGTGGCGACCCTGTGGGAGCGGGCTTGCCCGCGAATGGGCTTGAGCAGGTCTTACAGTACGTCGAGCAGCTCGACGTCGAACACCAGGACGCTGTGCGGCGGGATGCTGCCAACGCCTTGGGCGCCGTAGGCCAGCTCGCTCGGCACGTACAGGCGCCATTTGCTGCCAGCGTTCATCAGCTGCAGGGCTTCGGTCCAACCGGCGATCACGCCGCCAACCGGGAATTCAGCCGGCTGGCCACGGTCGTACGAGCTGTCGAACACGGTGCCGTCGATCAGGGTGCCGTGGTAGTGAGTACGCACGTTGCTTTCGCGGGTCGGCTTGGCGCCTTCACCTGCGGTCAGCACTTCGAACTGCAGGCCCGAAGCCAGGGTGGTGATGCCTTCGCGCTTGGCGTTTTCGGCGAGGAATGCCTTGCCAGCGCCAGCAGCGGCTTCAGCCTTGGCTGCAGCTTCGGCTTGCATGATGTCGCGGATGACTTTGAAGCTGGCCGACAGGTCGGCTTCGCTGACGCGGCTGTCGGCGCCGTTGAAGGCGTCGGTCAGGCCAGCCAGGATGGCGTCCAGGCTGACGCCTGGTGGCGGGTTGTCACGCAGTTGACCACCCAGCTGACGGCCGATGCCGTAGCTGACGCGGGTTTCGTCGGTAGACAGGTTGAGTTCGGACATTGTCGTGCTCCACTGCAGGGCGCAGTGCAGCCGCGCCCTTGATGAAAAGGGCGAGCAGCCTAGCACACTGGGGCGCCGCGAGCAGCTACCAGGCCGAACGCTGGGAAATCGGCAATTTCAGGTCTTCTTCCGGGTGTGTGCCCATGCCACACATTTCGTCCTGCACAGACCAGTGCAACAGGTTCAGCGAGAGCAATGGAAGGTCCTTGAGCAGGCTCCGTGCCTCTTCCACGGAGTGCACGCGCAAGCGCTGCCCACGGCTGTCGGAAAGCGGGTGCGCACGGCCCTTGACCCGGGCCTCAAGCAGATAATCGCCACCTTCGATGGCAATCAGGTTGAGTTCGTCGACATGGCCGACCCTGGCCTCGGTATTGAGCTGATGCAGGTTCATGAGAGCACCTCGCAGCGGGAACCGCGTGAGTGCTCATTTTTTGTACAAGGTTTGCGAATACACAAGGTAAAACTGACGCCACTGGTCAGTTTTACCCTCAAGCCGCGTGGGCTCAGTGCTTGGTGAGCTTGTCCAGGTAGCCCATGCAGAAGGCCGACACCACGAAGGTCATGTGGATGATCACATACCACATCAGGTAGTCGGTGGAGATGTTCTGGGCATCCATGAACACCCGCAGCAGGTGAATGGACGAAATGGCCACGATCGACGCAGCAACCTTCATCTTCAGCGACGAAGAGTCCATTTTGCCGAGCCAGTTGAGCTTTTCTTTGCTGTCGTCGATGTCCAGTTGCGAGACGAAGTTCTCGTAGCCGGAAATCATCACCATCACCAGCAGGCCGCCCACCAGCGACATGTCGATCAACGACAGGATCACCAGGATCAGGTCAGCTTCGCTCAAGGCAAAAACGTTGGGCAGGACGTGGACGACTTCCTGGAAGAATTTCAGGGCCAGGGCCAGCAGGCCGAGCGACAGGCCGAAGTAGATAGGGGCGAGCAGCCAGCGCGAGGCATACATCGCGTTTTCGAGAATACGTTCCATGGAGGGTAAGGGACTCGTCAGGTGACTAAAAAAGCGACGGCGAGTATAGCCAGCCACCTGTTGCAGCAAAAGCTGAATCGAATTGGCCCATTCGCAGCACAAGGCTGCCCCTACCGGTAGGAGCAGCCTTGTGCTGCGAATGGCCGCAAAGCGGCCCCAGTTCACTCAGCTTTCAGGATGAAACTGATAATCCCCCAGGTTGCGGCAACGCTCGCCATTGATGCGACGCAACTGCGCTTGCAGGTGCAGGCACCAAATCTGCGGGTCTTCGGTCACTTGGTAGCCATGCAGCGTGAGGCTGTCGACGATGGCATTGAGCACCGACTCGGCAACCAATGGCCCGTGGAACGGCCCCTGAGCCTTGATGGCCGAGGGTTGCTCACCGGCCATGCCGGCGGCGAACAGCAGCGTCCACATGCCGTTGTCACCGGCGAGTGGGCGAATGCTGCATTCAATGCGGGTCACCAGGCCCAGGCACTGGCGAGTAAGGCTGAGGTTGCGCATGGCCGCGTCCCCTCCAATGAGCCCTGTTCAGCCTGAAACCCTCAGGCTGTTTCCATCCTGAACCCTGATTGCTCCCTAAGTTCCAGCATAGAAGAACAACACAGAAAGTTGGAAAACCGGCGCTGAACGGTAGCACATCGCCGCCAGCGCCGATTTATTGACTCAGGCGGGTTTAGCCTGCGCAATCATCTCTTCCAAGCGTTCCTTTTCCGCCTCTTTGATGTCTTCTTCACTGATCATTTCGGCGATTTCCCGCAGGCGCTCCACCACGCGGGCATTGACGCTGCCCTCGGTGAACTCGCCCTTGTCATCCGCCACACCGGCCTCCTCGCCTACCAGCAGGCTCAGCGCCTCGTCAGCCTGGCTGACCGCGTAAACGTGGAACTGCCCGGCTTCGACCGCCTGCAGCACGCGCTCGTCGAGCATCAGGGTGGCCACGTTGGCCCGTGGAATGATCACCCCTTGGTCGCCGGTCAGGCCGCGCGCATCGCAGAGCCGGAAGAAGCCCTCGATCTTCTCGTTGACCCCGCCCACTGCCTGCACTTCACCGAACTGGTTGATCGAGCCGGTGATGGCAAAGCATTGCTTGAGCGGCGTGCGCGACAACGCCGAGATCAGTGTGCAGACCTCACCCAGCGAGGCGCTGTCACCGTCGACGTAGCCGTAGGACTGCTCCAGGGCGATGCTCGCCGAGATGGCCAGCGGGAACTCCTGGGCATAGCGACTGCCCAGGTAGCCGGTCAGAATCATCACCCCTTTGGAGTGGATTGGCTGGCCCAGGTTGACCTCACGCTCGATGTCGACAATGCCGCTGCCACCGGGGTAAACGCTGGCAGAGATACGCGCCGGCATGCCGAACGCCGAATCGCCCACTTCCAGCACCGTCAGGCCGTTGCACTTGCCGATGGCCGCGCCTTCAGTGTCGATCAGGATGATGCCGGCGAGCATGTCGTCCAGCACCCGCTGCGACACACGCCCGGTACGGGTGGCCTTGGCCTTGAGTGCGCGTTCGATGTGGCCGGCATCGGTCATCTCGTCGCTGGCCAGTTGGCGGATGAAGTCGGCCTCGCTGACCAGCTGGAACAGGTCACCGATGCGCGCCGACAGCCGCGACTGGTTCTCTGCCAGCCGGGCACTGTAGGTGGCCAGGCGCGCCACGGCGTCGCTGGTCAGCGGCGCCATGCCTTCTTCGTTGGTGCGGGTCCGCAAGAGCTGGGCGAACTGCTCCAGGTTCTCGTCGACCATGGGCATGTCTTCGTCGAAGTCCACCAGCACCCGGAACATTTCCTGGAAGTCCGGATCATGGTCCTGCAGCGCGTAGTAAAGCTGGCGCGAGCCGATGATCACCAGCTTGACGTTGAGCGGGATCATCTGTGGCGTCAGGCTGACGCTCGCCACGCGGCCCAGTTCACCCAGCGGCGACTCCATCTTCAGCTTGCGCGACTGCAGCGCACGCTTGAGCGCATCCCAGACGAAGGGCTCGCCAAGCATCTTCTCGGCTTCAAGAATCAGGAAGCCGCCGTTGGCCCGGTGCAAGGCGCCTGGGCGCAATTGGCGATAGGAGGTGTACAGCGCGCCTTGGTCGGTGCTGTATTCGATCCGGCCGAACAGGTTGTCGTAGGTCGGGTGCGGCTCGAACACCACTGGCGCGCCGCCATCGTGGTGATGGCCGACCACCAGGCTTGGGGCGTATTGCTCTTCGAGCATCTTGCGCGCCACGGCGTCGGTCTTGCTGTCATCGACCAACTGCTCGACCACGGTGCGCAGCAGGTTCAGTTGCACCGACTGCAGGTAGGCGCACACCGCAGCGTTCTCGGCGTACTTTTCAGACAGCGGCGCCAGCAGCGGCTGCAGGGACAGGGTGATGGTTTCTTCGTTGAGCTGACGCAGCTGGTTGTTCGACTCACGCTTCCACTGCGGCAGGCTGGCCAGTTCTTCGTTGAGGCGCTCCTCGAGCAGGGCGATGTCCTCGTGGAACTGCTCGCGCACCGCTTCAGGCAGCTGTGCGAACTCGGCTTCATCCAGCGCCTTGCCTTCGGCCATCGGGGTGAAGGCAACGTTGCTGGCGTCGCGGTACAGGGCCACGTCTTTTTCCAGCGACGCCCGCTCGATCACATCCAGGGCGCGGTCGTAGCGCTGGTTGAAGGCGCGGTCGATGGCGCCCTTCTTCTGCTGGTACGACGGGTGCTCGAACACTGCCGGGAAGGTCGACAACAGGTTGTCGATCAGCCCCCCCATGTCGGCGATAAATTCACCGGCACTGCCCGAGGGCAGCTCCAGGGCACGCGGCTCGCGGGTTTCCTCGAAGTGGTTGACGTAAACCCAGTCGGCTGGGGTGTGCTGGCGCTTGCCCTCGGCCTTGAGGTAGCGCTTGACGAACGAGAAGCGGCCCGTGCCGGGCTCGCCCATTACATACACGTTGTAACCAGGGCGAGGCATGGCCACGCCGAATTGCAGGGCCTCGACTGCTCGCTCCTGGCCCAGAACGCCTCGAAACGGCTCCAGATCGTCGGTATGGGTAAAAGCAAACTGCTCGGGGGAAAAACGCCGGGTCAGGGCTTCAGGCGCAAGACGCAGGCGCGCAGCGACAGGATCGGGCATTGGGTTTCCTTACTTCGGCGGGGCGGATACGGAGCATTCTGGCGCTGCCCGCGCGCGCCTTGCAAGGCTCACCGGGACTTTATGTCGCAGTCGCGATAACACAGGGCTCCAGGCAAATTTTTCGCAATCAACAACGCAACCTTTAGATCGTGCCTAAACTCCAAGCTGCGCGGGTGGGTGAAAAGCTTTCCCGACCTGGCAACCGAGTTGCCAGAAACCCTGACCCTTGGTTTAAGACAAATAGAGAACAAATGCTATGAAACGGATTCTTCTGGGTACTCTGTTCACCGTGGTCTCCCTCAATGCCATGGCTGAAGCGCCAGGCGGCCCGAACTGCGGCTGGGGCAACATGCTGTTCGAAGGCCAACGCGGTACGCCGGCTCACTTCCTGGCTTCCACCACCAACGGCACCTCCGGTAACGCCACCTTCGGCATGACCTCCGGCACCAATGGCTGCTCCACCAAGGCTTCGCTGACCTATGGCGGCAAGTCGTGGTTTGCCATGAATGGCATGATGAACGAACTGTCCGAAGACATGGCCATGGGCAAAGGCGAGGCGCTGACCACCTATGCCGTGGTACTGGGCGTAGCGCCGGAAGACCGTACTTACTTCGAGTCGGTCACCCACCAGCACTTCAGCCAGATCTTCAGCAGCGCCGACGTCACGGCCGAAACCGTGCACAGCAATACCCTGGCTGTTCTGAAGAACGACCCACGCCTGGCCAAATACGCCACCGAGGCTTAAGCGCAGCATCCCCGCCCCCCTGTCGGGGCGGGTTTCGCCCTTTCTTTCGGCATCGTGAAGAAGTAGTTGCCCGATATGCTCAAACGCCTCGCTTACCTGGCGCTGTGTGCCTGCGCCCCTGTTCATGCTGCGCCTGCGCTGGATGAAGGCCGTCTTCAGCAATTGGCCAATAACCCCTACTGGATCGCCCTGGGCCATTACGAAACCGCCAAGCTGGGTGGTTGGCGCAGCTATGTGGACGATACCCAGTTCTTTCTCGCCGACGATGGCGCTCACCACCCGGACCAAGAGCTGCGGGCCACGGTGCAGGCCCTGTATGCACCCGCCAGCCTGGGCGACAAGCATGCCCAGTGCGTTTTCCCAGCGCGCACCCGCTGGCTCAAGGAGCAACTGGGGCTGACCGACCTGCCACAGCCCGACTGCCAGGAATTCAAGACCTGGTACACCTCGATCGACCCGCACAGCGCCGCGCTGATTTTTCCGGCGGCCTACCTGAACAGCCCTTCGTCGATGTTCGGCCACACCTTGCTGCGCATCGACCAGTCCAACACCCACAGCGACGACACCACGCTGCTGAGCTACGCGATCAACTTCGGCGCCTACATCGAAGGCAGCGACAACAGCATCCTGTATGCCTGGAAAGGCCTGATGGGCGGCTACCCAGGCCTGTTCGCGCTGATGCCCTACCAAGAGAAGCTGTCCGAGTACCGCAGCCTGGAAAACCGCGACCTGTGGGAGTACCAGCTGGACCTCACCCCGCAAGAGACCGGGCGCATGGTCGAGCATGTGTGGGAGCTGAAGCAGATCCAGTTCGACTATTTCTTCTTCGACGAGAACTGCTCGTACCGCCTGCTCGAACTGCTGCAGGTGGCGCGGCCAGGCCTGGATTTGACGTCGCAGTTCCCGCTGACCGCCATCCCAACCGACACGGTCAAGGCGGTGCGCCAGTCTGGCCTGGTGTCCAGCGTCAACTACCGGCCTTCGCGCGAGCGCGAACTGCTGGCCCGCGCCGAGCCGCTGGCCCCTCACGAAAAGCAGCAGGTGCTGGCTGTCAGCGCCGATACCGCACAGCTGCAAAGCCCTGAGTTCACTGCCCTGCCCCGCGAGCGCCAGGCGCTGGTACAGGACGCCGCCTACCGCCTGGAGCGTTACCGCGCCAATGGCCAGCAACGCGACCCAGGCCAGGCCACGCGCAGCTTCGAGCTGCTGCGCGCAATCAACCGCAACCCGCCGCCGGCGCTGCAAATCGAGCGCCCGGGGTTGCCCGAGGATGGCCATGACTCACGCACCTGGCAGCTGGGTGTCGGCACGCGGGAAGACCGCGCCTACGCCGAGTACGGCCTGCGCATGGCGTATCACGACCTCAACGACAACGCCTACGGCTTCCCGCTGGGCGCGCAAATCGAGATTCTGCAGCTGAAAGTCCGCCAGTACGAAGGCAACGACTGGCAGGTGCAGCGCCTGGACCTTGCCACCATCCGCTCGCTGACACCCCGCAATGCGCTGCTCAAACCGTGGTCATGGCAGGTGACCGGTGGCCTGGAACGGGTGCCGGGCAAGCATGACGACGAAGTGCTGGTCAGCCATGTGAATGGTGGCGCTGGCGGCACCTGGCAACTGGCCGACGAACTGCTGGGCTTCGCCCTGGGCACGGTGCGGGTCGAACACCACAATGATTTTGCCGAGTTCATCTCCCCGGCAGCCGGGTTCAACAGCGGCCTGCTCTGGCGCAACGGGCTGGGCAACATGACACTGGAGGCGAAGGGCGACTTCTTCACCAATGGCGAAGTGCGGCGCAGCGTGAGCCTGAATCAGCAATGGGAGATCAGCCGCAACCTGGGCCTGCGGTTAAGTGCCTCGCGCGAATTCAGCCACCTGGCGACTGCGCAGAACGAAGTGATGCTGGAGCTGAAGTGGTATCACTACTGACTCTTTGACACTGTTTTGACAGCTCACCGACAAATCGCCCCCTAGACTCTCCAGCATCAATTGGAGGGTCTAGTGTTCATGTCGCGGTACTGGTTAGGCCTGTGCGTTGCCTTTTTGCTGTCAGGGTGCGAAACCACCCACGAACAGATGCTCGACCACGGTTACCCCCCCGCCTACGCCGATGGCTTCCAGGATGGCTGCAGCAGCGGCCGGCAGGCGGCCGGGGTGATGGCCGGCGACTTCCGCAAGGACGTGCCGCGCTACCTGCACAATCGCCAGTACGAAAGCGGCTGGGACGATGGCTTTCGCCAATGCCACGCCCTGCAGAACAGCGAAGAGCAGCGTCAATACCGTGACCGCTACTGGGACCAACGCGACCGTGACTGGGAGCACGAGAAGAACCGCGATGCCGCACGGGCCTATCGCCACGACTAGGTCGCAAACTGACATCCCTTGAAACCGGCGGCCTGCCATCATGGTCTCCTGCACAAGGAGGCCACCATGAGCCGAGCGTTCGTCAACGAAGACCAAGCTGCCGCCCAGGCCGACCAACCGGTTGAGCGACGGGTGAGCGAGCAGCCCAACTACGTCACGGCCAGTGGCCTGGCGCAATTGCAGCAGCGGGTAGCCGAACTCAATACATTGCGCAGCCAGTTGCAAGCCCAGGGCGAGCGTGCCGACAAGCAGCGCCTGGCCGATGCCGAGCGCGACCTGCGCTACTTCAGCGCACGGGTGCAGAGTGCCCAGGTGGTACCAGCCGCTACCTCGCGGGACAAGGTGCAGATCGGTAGCCGGGTAAGCTTTGTGGATGAGCAGGGCCAAGCGCATGAGGTGCAGCTGGTGGGGGAAGATCAGGCCGATGCGGGCCACGGGTTGATCAACTGGGGCTCGCCGCTGGGGCGGGCGTTGCTAGGCGCGGGGCCTGGGGATGAAGTGGTGTGGCGGCGGCCGGTGGGGGATCAGATGATCGAGGTGGTCGACATAGGCGGTGAGGCTTGAGGGCCAATCGCCGGCAAGCCGGCTCCCACCCGAACCGTGTAGCCTCCAAGGCTAGCGCCGCACCTGTGGGAGCTAGCTTGCCAGCGATGAGGCCAAACAAGCACCACAAGACAGTTGCTCCCACAGGTACAGCGCTGCCTTGAGGCTTGTACTTGACCTGTGGGAGCTGGCTTGCCAGCGATTGGGCCGCAAAGCGGCCCCTTACTGACTGATCAGACCACGCCCTGCGCCAGCATGGCATCAGCCACTTTCACAAAGCCGGCGATGTTCGCGCCCTTGACGTAGTTGATCGTGCCATCCGCCTCCTCACCATAGTGAACACAGGCATGGTGGATCGACTGCATGATGTTGTGCAGCTTGCTGTCCACTTCACCGGCCGTCCACAGCAGGCGCATGGCGTTCTGCGACATTTCCAGGCCCGACACGGCCACACCACCGGCGTTGGATGCCTTGCCCGGCGCGTACAGGATGCCTGCCTCCAGGAAGATATCCACCGCCTCAAGGGTGGTCGGCATGTTGGCGCCTTCGGCGACGCAGAAGCAGCCATTGCGCAGCAGGGTGCGGGCGTCTTCGGTGTCCAGCTCGTTTTGCGTGGCGCACGGCAGGGCGATGTCGCACGGCAGGCTCCACGGGGTCTGGCCCTTGCGGAACTCAAGGCCGAACTCGCCCGCCAATGTGCTGAGGCGGCCACGCTTGACGTTTTTCAGCTCCATTACGGCGTCCCACTGGGCGTCGCTGAGGCCGGCTTCGGCGTACAGGGTGCCTTCGGAATCGGACAGCGAGATGACCTTGCCGCCCAGGTCCATGACCTTGCGCGCAGCATACTGGGCCACGTTGCCGGACCCAGAAATGGCCACGCGACGGCCATCGATGCGCAGGTCACGGCGCTTGAGCATTTCTTCAGCGAAGTAGACGCAGCCGTAGCCGGTGGCTTCCGGGCGAATCAGGCTGCCGCCATAGGTCATGCCCTTACCGGTCAGCACCGAGGTGAACTGGTTGGCCAGGCGCTTGTACTGGCCGAACATGAAGCCGATTTCGCGCGCGCCCACACCGATGTCACCGGCCGGTACGTCGAGGTCGGCGCCGATGTGGCGGTACAGCTCGCTCATGAACGCCTGGCAGAAGCGCATCACTTCTGCATCGCTCTTGCCCTTGGGGTCGAAGTCCGAGCCGCCTTTACCGCCACCCATGGGCAGCGAGGTCAGGGAGTTCTTGAACACTTGCTCAAAGGCCAGGAACTTGAGCACGCTCAGGTTCACCGACGGGTGGAAGCGCAGGCCGCCCTTGTACGGGCCGATGGCGCTGCTCATTTGGATGCGGTAGCCGCGGTTGACCTGGACCTTGCCCTGGTCATCGACCCACGAAACACGGAACAGCACCGCGCGCTCGGGTTCGACCATGCGCTCCAGGATACCGGCCTGCAGGTAATGAGGGTTGGCTTCGAGGAACGGCCACAGGGTACGCAAGACTTCTTCCACCGCCTGGTGGAATTCAGGCTGGGCAGGATCGCGTTGCTTGAGGCGCGCGAGGAAATTGTCGACAGATTCGATCATGGTAGACATCTCACCAAGAGGGATTGGACTTATTGGTTTTTTTTCGAATGTACCAAGAAGCAATCGCACGAGAACAGGGCGTAATGTCGTTTTTTTGAAATTATTTGGTGCGTTTTATATAAATGTATACAAACCATTAGAAATATTGTTAGCAGGATCGGCCTCTTCGCGGGCAAGCCCGCTCCCACAGAGGCGTGTGCAAGACTGAGATTGCGGGTGATTGTGTGGGAGCGGGCTTGCCCCGCTAGGGGGCCAACGCCGATGCCTGCCAGGCACAAAAATGGGGCCCCTGAGGGCCCCATTCTAGTGCAGCTAAAACCGGCTTACTGGGCCAGCTTCTTGTGCCGTACACGGTGCGGCTGGGCAGCAGCATCGCCCAGGCGCTTCTTGCGGTCGGCTTCGTACTCGGTGTAGTTGCCTTCGAAGAACATCACGTTCGAGTCGTCTTCGTACGCCAGGATGTGGGTCGCCACGCGGTCCAGGAACCAACGGTCGTGGGAAATCACAATGGCGGCGCCCGGGAAGTCCAGCAGGGCTTCTTCCAGGGAACGCAGGGTTTCGACGTCGAGGTCGTTGGACGGTTCGTCGAGCAGCAGGACGTTACCGCCCTCCTTCAGGGTCAGGGCCAGGTGCAGACGGCCACGCTCACCACCGGACAGGTCCTTGACGAACTTCTGCTGGTCGCCGCCCTTGAAGTTGAAGCGGCCCACGTAGGTGCGCGACGGGATCTCGTAGTTGCCGATGCGGATCTGGTCGGAACCGTCGGAGATCTGCTGGAACACAGTCTTGGAACCGTCCAGGTCTTCGCGGCTCTGGTCGACGCAGGCCAGTTGCACGGTTTCGCCGATTTCGATGCTGCCCGAGTCCGGCTGCTCCTTGCCCATCAGCATGCGGAACAGGGTCGACTTACCGGCGCCGTTACCGCCGATCACGCCGACAATGGCGCCCTTCGGCATGGCGAACGACAGGTTGTCGATCAGCACGCGATCGCCATAGCCTTTGGAAACGTTCTTGAACTCGATGACCTTGTCACCCAGGCGCGGGCCGGCCGGGATGTAGATCTCGTTGGTCTCGCTGCGCTTCTGGAACTCTTGCGACTGCATTTCTTCAAAGCGCTGCAGACGTGCCTTGGATTTGGACTGGCGGGCCTTGGCGCCTTTGCGCACCCACTCCAGTTCCTCTTTCATGGCCTTTTCGTGGGCGCTCTGCTGCTTGGATTCCTGCGCCAGACGGTCCGACTTGGCTTCCAGCCAGCCCGAGTAGTTGCCTTCGTACGGGATGCCGGCGCCGCGGTCCAGTTCGAGGATCCAGCCGGCGACGTTGTCGAGGAAGTAACGGTCGTGGGTAATCGCTACCACGGTGCCCGGGAAGTCGTGCAGGAAGCGCTCCAGCCAGGCCACCGAGTCGGCGTCCAGGTGGTTGGTTGGTTCGTCGAGCAGCAGCATGTCGGGGGCCGACAGCAGCAGGCGGCACAGGGCCACACGGCGCTTTTCACCACCGGACAGGTGTTCGATTTTCGCGTCCCAAGCCGGCAGGCGCAGGGCGTCGGCGGCGACGTCCAGCTGGCGCTCGAGGTTGTGGCCGTCGGCAGCCTGCAGGATCGACTCGAGCTTGGCCTGTTCGGCGGCCAGCTTGTCGAAGTCGGCGTCGGGTTCGGCGTAGGCGGCGTAGACCTCGTCCAGGCGAGCCTGGGCGTCCTTGATCACGCTGACCGCTTCCTCGACCACTTCACGCACGGTCTTGGCGGGGTCGAGTTGTGGTTCCTGCGGCAGGTAGCCGACGTTGATGTCGGGCATCGGACGGGCTTCGCCGTCGAATTCCTTGTCGACGCCCGCCATGATGCGCAGCAGGGTCGATTTACCCGCGCCGTTCAGGCCGAGTACGCCGATCTTGGCGCCTGGGAAGAACGACAGGGAGATGTTCTTGAGAATTTCGCGCTTCGGCGGCACGACCTTGCTCAGCCGATGCATGGTGTAGACGTATTGAGCCAAAACCAAGCCCTCTAAATAGGTAAAGACATCGACCAACGCCCCGGCAGTGGGCCAGGGGGATGTGTTTACGGGGTGTCATTGAACAAAGTCGACCATTCTACGCCAACGCGCGGCGTTGCATAGGAGGGTCGGATGGTGGGGTTACGGGAAGAAATGCTTATGTCTGTGCTGGCCTCTTCGCGGGGCAAGCCCGCTCCCACAGGAACAGCACAAACCCCAAAGCTTGCGCATTACCCGCCCCCCAGGAACAGCACAAACCCCAAAGCTTGCACAGTACCTGTGGGAGCGGGCTTGCCCGCGAAGAGGCCAGAACTGACCTTGAAAAGCTCAGACGTGACGCTGCTTGACCTTGCCCCGCGGCAACCGGCAACGGTCGCCCTGCTCGGCCAGGCGCGCGGCCCAGGCAGACTTGACGCTGAACCCGCCACTGCGAGCAGGCTGCTCAACGGCCTTGGCCGGCTGCGCCGCAGGCACGCTAACGACCTTCGCCGCAGGCTTGGCCGCGACCGCGGTCACTGCCGGTGCTGCCACGGCTGCCGGTGCTGCTGCCGCCTTGGCGGTCTTGCGCAGTTCGGCCAGCGACGGGGCCTTGCTTTTCGAGGCGGCGGCCGCCTCCGGTTTGACCAGCGAACGCTGGCACGACTTGCAAGATACGTCCGCGGTCACGGCAGTGCTGACAAGGGTCTGACTGCTGCGCCCACAGGCGGAATCGAGGCCATTGGAGGAAAAGTGAGTAACCAAAACCGAACATCTCCGAAGCGTTGTCATTGAAGCGGGCGGCATTCTCGCACAGGTTGCAGGGGCTTGCCGAACCACAGGGCGCCACCACGACCGTCGGCAGGGCGACCATCACCGGACAAGGGGACTGGCACTTTGCCATAATCCTAGGCATGCTAGCCCGTTTAGGGTGTCCGGCCTTATAGTGCGCCACCGCGGTCTGGCAACCAGACACCGGCACCAACCGTGCATGATCAATCCCTGCCATCGCCAGCCCAATCGCAGGACCAACGCTTGACCAATCTCTCTCAACCGTCGTCGCTGCGTCCCGCACCAATGGCCCCCGTCGCTTCCCTGCGCGGGTCGATCAAGGGTGCGCTGGCCCTATTGGCCCTGATTCTGCTGGGCCTGTTGCTGTGGCAGCTGTTCGCCCAGTTCCGCCACACCCAAGCCGACCTGCGCAAGCAAAGCCTGGAGGCCACCGCGGAGCTGGCCGACCACCTCAGCCTGAACATGGCGTTGAAGGCCCAGCAGGCCGTGAATGTGGTGCAGCCCTACGTCAATGCGCCGACGCCGGCAGCCCTGCCCAGCCTGCTCGACACCCTGCGCACGCGCCTGCCCGCCCTGCGTGACCTCGCCTGGCTAGACACCAGCGGGCAGGTCCGCGCCGACAGCCTGGCCGGCAGCCCTGACCGCCAATTGATTGGCGAGCTGCTGACGCTGAACCAGGGTCGCCCGTATTTCTTTGCCAACTCGGCGGACAACCGCACCATTTACCTGTTGCTGCGCCAGTCCACCGAGCAGGATCGCGGCTACTGGTTGCTGCGCCTGTCCGAGGCGTATTACCGCACCCTCACCGTGCACCTGGACAGCCCAGGCCACCCCTTGTGGCTGCTGGAAAACAGCCGCAACGGCGCGGTGCTGGACCGCCACGCCATCGCGCAGACCAGCCCGGCACCGCTGCAGAGCGTGATGCTGGCGTTCATCGACAACAGTACCTGGCAACTGCGCGGGCTGTTCGACGCCCAGCGGGCGCAGCAGAAGCTGCTGCCGGCACTGATCGGCAAGTGCCTGCTGGTGCTGTTCTGCGCCCTGCTGCCAGTGCTGGCGTTGATCAACATGCGCCGCCGCCAGCGCGCGCTGCAGGAAGACCGCAGGCGCTATCAAGAAATTTTCGAAGGAACTGGCGTCGCCTTGTGCGTGCTCGACCTTTCCAGCCTGCCCGGCCAGCTCGACCGCTACCACCTGCGCAACCATGCTGCGCTCAAGCACAGCCTGGCCCTGGACCCTAACCTGCGCCGCTCGCTGTTGCAGGAGTTGAAGATCACCGAGATCAACCAGGTGGCGCGCCAGTTGCTCAACGTCGAATGCCACGAAGGTGCCTGGCAGCGGCTGATCGACGGCAGCGGCGATGGCCGCGACAGCATCGGCATGCAACTGATCGATGCACTGATCGAACAGCGCTCGCTGCTGGAACTGGAAGTGCGCCTGCCCGCACCGCTGGGCGGCGAACTGCACCTGTGGCTGATGGCCCGCCTGCCGCTGCAACGCCGCGACTACCAGGCGGTGATCCTCAGCATCAGCGACATCACCAGCCGCAAACAAGTGGAGCTGTCCCTGCTCGAACGCGAGAGTTTCTGGTCGGACGTGGTGCGTACCGTGCCCGACCAGCTCTACGTGCAGGACGTGCCGAGCCAGCGCATGATCTTCAGCAACCGCCACCTCGGCCAAACCCTGGGCTATGACCGCACCGAGCTGGCACAGATGGGCGACCGCTTCTGGGAGCTGCTGCTGCACCCCGAAGACGCCACGCACTTCCAGGCCCTGCGCCAGCATCAACGAGCCACCGGCCACAGCCAGCCACTGCACTGCCAACTGCGCTTCCGTCACCACGACGGTGGCTGGCGCTGCTACGACATTCGCGAACAGGTGCTGACCCGCGACCACGACGGCCAGGTGATGCGCATCATCGGCGTGGGCAAGGACGTTACCGTACAGATCGAGGCCAGCCAGTCGCTGCGCGATAGCGAACAGCGCTACCGCATGCTGGCCGAAAGCATCAGCGACGTGATTTTCTCCACCGACAGCCAACTGCAGCTCAACTACGTCAGCCCCTCGGTCAAAGCGGTACTGGGTTATCAAGCTGAGTGGATCTTCGACAACGGCTGGCAATCGATCATCGCCAACCCGGCCCAGCTGACCGGCATCTACAGCCTGATGGAGCGCGTCAGCAATGCCATGGGCGACGGCGAGCAACTGGCCCAGTTGCGTTGCCAGTTGCCCACCCAACTGTTCCTGTTCGACTGCCTGCGCGCCGATGGCCGCAAGATCCCGATTGAGCTGCGCCTGGTATTGGTATGGGACGACCAGGAACGCTTCGAAGGCGTGCTTGGGGTTGGCCGCGACATCAGCCAGCAACGTCGCGCCGAAAAAGACCTGCGCATGGCCGCCACGGTATTTGAGCACTCGACCTCGGCCATCCTCATCACCGACCCAGCCGGCTACATCGTCCAGGCCAACGAAGCGTTCAGCCGGGTCAGCGGCTACGCCGTCAGCGACGTGCTCGACCAGCTGCCTGGCATGCTCACCGTCGAGCAACAGCAGGAAGGCCACCTGCGCTACGTGGTCAAGCAGTTGCACCAGCGTGGCAGCTGGGAAGGCGAAGTGTGGCTCAAGCGCCGCGACGGCGACCACTACCCGGCCTGGGTCGGCATCACGGCAGTGCTGGACGACGAAGGCGACCTGGCAAGCTACGTGTGCTTCTTCACCGACATCAGCGAGCGCAAGGCCAGCGAACAGCGCATCCACCGCCTGGCCTACTACGACGCCCTCACCCACCTGCCCAACCGCACGCTGTTCCAGGACCGCCTGCACACGGCCCTGCAACAGGCCGAACGGCAAAAGGCGTGGGTGGTGTTGATGTTCCTCGACCTGGACCGTTTCAAGCCGATCAACGACTCCCTCGGCCATGCCGCAGGCGATCGCATGCTCAAAGACATGGCCCTGCGCCTGCTGGCCTGCGTGGATGACGACGACACCGTGGCACGCATGGGCGGCGACGAGTTCACCTTGCTGCTGCAACCGCGTGCGACCCGCGAGATGGCGCTGAACCGCGCCATCCATGTGGCCGAGAACATCCTCGCCAGCCTGGTACGGCCCTTCGTGCTGGAGAACCGCGAGTTTTTCGTTACGGCCAGTATCGGCATCGCCCTCAGCCCGCAAGATGGCAGCGAACTGAGCCAGCTGATGAAAAACGCCGACACTGCGATGTACCACGCCAAGGAGCGCGGCAAGAACAACTTCCAGTTCTACCAGGCCGAGATGAACGCCAGTGCCCTGGAGCGCCTGGAGCTTGAAAGCGACCTGCGCCATGCCATGGAGCAGAACGAGTTCATCCTCTACTACCAGCCGCAGTTCAGTGGCGATGGCAAACGCCTCACCGGCGCCGAAGCCTTGCTGCGCTGGCGCCACCCCACCCGCGGCCTGGTGCCGCCGGGCGACTTCATCCCGGTGATCGAAGAGCTGGGCCTGGTGGTGGATGTCGGCGACTGGGTACTGCGTGAGGCCAGCCGCCAACTCAAGGCCTGGCACAAAGCCAAAGTGCGGGTGCCGAAGGTGTCGGTAAACATCTCGGCGCGGCAGTTCTCCGACGGCCAGCTGGGCACGCGCATCGCCACCATCCTGGAAGACATCGGGCTGCCGCCGGCGTGCCTGGAGCTGGAGCTGACCGAAAGCATCCTGATGCGCGAGGTGAATGAGGCCTTGCAGATTCTCGCCAGCCTGAAGAATCTTGGCCTGAGCATTGCAGTGGACGACTTTGGCACCGGGTACTCGTCGCTCAACTACCTCAAGCAGTTCCCCATCGACGTGCTGAAGATCGACCGCACCTTCGTCGACGGCTTGCCCGAGGGCGAGCAGGACGCGCAGATTGCCCGGGCGATCATTGCCATGGCCCACAGCCTGAACCTGGCGGTGATTGCCGAGGGCGTGGAAACCCATGAGCAGCTGGAGTTCTTGCGTGAGCATGGTTGCGACGAGGTGCAGGGCTACCTGTTCGGGCGGCCGATGCCGGCGCATCAGTTCGAGGCGCAGTTCGCCAACGAGACGCTGTTCATGTTCCAGTAGGATTCCACTGCCGTCTTTTTTGTAGGAGCAGCCTTGTGCTGCGAAGAGGCCGGCGACCGCGCCCTGAATCTTTGCTGCTGTCACCGGCCTCTTCGCAGCACAAGGCTGCTCCTACAGGCACAGCGCCAACGCTGTAATTGGCGCCGCAAAAAACGGACCTTGAAGTCAACTCCAGCCCAGACAGGGCGCGGGATGCAACATGAAGGCCTTTGGTCCGCGACTTGACGTCACTTCATATGCCAGGCCCGAAGCAATCGGTTAGAATGCCCCCCCAATTCAGCCCGATCCTTGAGGACCGCCATGTTCAGCCGTGATTTGACCATTGCCAAGTACGACGCCGAGCTCTTCGAAGCCATGCAGCAAGAAGCTCTGCGCCAGGAAGAGCATATCGAGCTGATCGCTTCGGAAAACTACACCAGCCCGGCTGTCATGGAAGCCCAGGGTTCGGTTCTGACCAACAAGTACGCTGAAGGCTACCCAGGCAAGCGTTACTACGGTGGTTGCGAATACGTCGACGTGGTCGAGCAACTGGCCATCGACCGCGCCAAAGAGCTGTTCGGCGCCGACTACGCCAACGTCCAGCCGCACGCTGGCTCCCAGGCCAACGCCGCCGTTTACCTGGCCCTGCTGTCGGCCGGTGACACCATCCTGGGCATGAGCCTGGCCCACGGCGGTCACCTGACCCACGGCGCCAGCGTCAGCTCTTCGGGCAAGCTGTACAACGCCATCCAGTACGGCATCGACGGCAACGGCCTGATCGACTACGACGAAGTCGAGCGCCTGGCTGTAGAGCACAAGCCGAAGATGATCGTTGCCGGCTTCTCGGCCTACTCGCAGGTGCTGGACTTCCCACGCTTCCGCGCCATTGCCGACAAGGTCGGTGCCTACCTGTTCGTCGACATGGCCCACGTTGCTGGCCTGGTTGCCGCTGGCGTGTACCCGAACCCTGTGCCGTTCGCCGACGTGGTCACCACCACCACCCACAAGACCCTGCGCGGTCCACGTGGCGGCCTGATCCTGGCCCGTGCCAACGCCGACATCGAGAAGAAGCTGAACTCCGCTGTCTTCCCGGGCGCCCAGGGCGGCCCGCTGGAGCACGTCATCGCGGCCAAGGCGATCTGCTTCAAAGAAGCCCTGCAGCCTGAGTTCAAGGCTTACCAGCAGCAAGTGGTGAAGAACGCCCAGGCCATGGCCAGCGTGTTCATCGAGCGTGGTTTCGACGTCGTTTCCGGCGGCACCCAAAACCACCTGTTCCTGCTGTCGCTGATCAAGCAGGAAATCTCCGGTAAGGACGCTGACGCCGCACTGGGCAAAGCCTTCATCACCGTCAACAAGAACTCGGTACCGAACGACCCACGTTCCCCGTTCGTCACCTCGGGCCTGCGTTTCGGCACCCCAGCCGTGACCACCCGTGGCTTCAAAGAAGCAGAGTGCAAGGAACTGGCCGGCTGGATCTGCGACATCCTGGCTGACCTGAACAACGAAGCGGTGATCGATGCCGTGCGTGAGAAGGTCAAGGCCATCTGCAAGAAGCTGCCGGTTTACGGCAACTGATTAGCGCCAGCCTGATGTGAAAAAGCCCGGCCCTGCGCCGGGCTTTTTTGTGCTTGCCCGCTTTGCGGAACCTGTTCCAAATGGGCCCCCTGCGCAAGACACCCTAGCCTGCAGCCTCCCCCACGCCAAACCGGAGGCACCCCATGGCAGATAACAAAACACGTTCCTTTACAGCCACCCTGCAGATCGCCGAATCACCGGTGAACAGCCTGGACTGCCTGTGCACAGGGCCCGTGAGCCTGGTCACACCCAACGAAGTGCCGGGGTACGCCATTGAAGGCGCCCACGCACTCGGCATGCTCAGTGGCACGGACGATGATTGGCAGCACGGTCAGGAGTTTGGGTTGATCCCGTTCGACAAAGGCGACGATCAGTGCGCGATGCTGCTGTATTTTCGCTACAGCGATGCGGGTTATCGACTGTATGTGCGCAGCGGGCCTCATTTCGGTAAAGGCATATTCACCACCGCCGAAGGCCTGGTGGCCGCTCAGGCCATCAAGGCGAAAGACCCTAGCCTGTGGACCTTGATCGATGCGCAAACCGGCGCCCCGTTCGACCTGGCACAGCTTGAAGATGACCGGCGAGAAATCCAGATGATCGCCAGCAACGGCCACCCCATGGAGATCCACAACCTCTACCCAGTGGGCGGCTTTCTGGCGTGCTACGCCGCTGCCCAGCAATGCACCCTAAGCCTGTTGATCACGCAACGCGGGGTGGATTGGCTGAACACCTGATGTCGCCTGCATGGGCCTTCACGTATTACCCTGTGCCGCTTCAAAACCCGAGCGCGCACAGGACCCTGCCTTGACCAGAGAGCAACTCGAAACCCATCAAATCCCGGTCTACTTCGCAGCCGTGCTCGCAGCCCTTGCCTTCGGCCTGCTGGCCACCGACACCGCACACCACCTGCAAGCCCTGATCACCCCCGCCATTGCCGTGCTGATGTACGCGATGTTCCTGCAGATCCCCTTCCTCGACCTGCGCCAAGGCCTGGGCAACCGCCGCTTCATCAGTGCACTGCTACTGGCCAACTTCGTCCTTATCCCACTGCTGGTCTGGGCCATCACCCGCGGCTTGGTCGCGCACCCGGCCATCCTGATCGGCGCCCTGCTGGTGTTGCTAACCCCCTGCATCGACTACGTGGTGGTGTTCACCCACATTGGCAAAGGCGATTCACGCCAGACCCTCGCCGCCACGCCTCTGCTGCTGTTGGTGCAATTGGTACTGCTGCCGGTGTACCTGGCGTTGATGCTGGGTGACGATAACGCTGTGGCAATTTCCATCGCGCCCTTCGTGGAAGCGTTTGCCCTGTTGATTGTGTTGCCGATGATTCTCGCCGTGCTGACCAGCGCCAGCGCCCGCCGCTCCCGCGTGGCATCGAAGTGGAACGACGCCTGGGCGTGGATGCCGGTGCCGGCGATGGCGTGCGTGCTGGTGGTGGTGATCGGCTCGCAGATTGCCGCCGTGCTGCGCGATTTCGAGCGCTTGCTGCCCGTGATCCCGGTGTACCTCGGCTTCATGCTGCTGGCGCCGGTGATCGGTTTTGCCACCGCGCGGCTGATGCGTTTGCCAGTGGCCGAGGTGAGGTCGGTGACGTTCAGCGCTTCGACGCGCAACTCGCTGGTGGTGTTGCCGTTGGCGTTGGCGTTGCCGGACGACCTGCGCGGGTTGGCGGCGGCGGCGGTGATTACCCAAACGCTGATGGAGTTGGGAAGCGAGTTGGTTTATGTGCGCGTCGTGCCCGCATGGGTGCGAGACAGATGAGGCTATGAGAGTTCAGCAAGCGCTGAACCTTTTGCTTGCACCTGGCCGAACGTATGCTGATAGAATGCGATGAATTCTCATTAACATCTATCGTATCCCGTGCAGTCCACCTCATCGGCAAATCATCACCCGCATCAGGCCATCGATCAGCTCTACAGCCACCACCACGGCTGGCTGCAGAACTGGCTGCGCAAACGCTTGGGCAGTGCCGCCGATGCTGCGGACCTGGCCCAGGATACCTTCGTGCGGCTGCTCAGCAGCGCAACCGGCGAGGCGCTGAATTACACAGCCCCGCGCGCCTATCTGGCCACAATCGCCAATCGCCTGGCCCTCAACTTCTATCGCCGCCGCTCGCTGGAGCACGCCTACCTGGCCGCGCTGGCGGAAACGCCAGAAGCGCTGGCACCGTCGCTGGAACATCAGGCGCTGGTGCTCGAAGCCCTCGATGAGATCGACCAGGTACTCGCCCTCCTGCCCGCTCAAAGCCGACAGGCGTTTCTGATGGCGCAGCTGGAAGGCTATACCCAAGAAGAGATCGCCAGCCGGCTCAAGCTCAGCGTCCGTACCGTGCAACGCCACCTGGCGCGGGCGTTTGAAGAATGCATCGTGCTCGCCAGTACGCACGATGAGTAATACCCCTATCGACCGGCGCATTGCCCGCGAAGCCGCCAGCTGGTTCGTGCGTTTGCAGAACAGCAGCGCCGGCGCCGCCGAACATGCAGCCGGCGCCGAATGGCGGGCGCGGCACGCTGACCATGAACGCGCCTGGCAACTGGCCGAGCGCTTCAGCAGCCGTGCCCAGCAACTTAGCGGGGACCCCACCCGCGCGGCGCTGGAGCGCCCGCGCAGCCTGGAACGCAGGCAGGCACTCAAGACCCTTGCATTGCTGATTGCCACCGCCCCGCTTGGCCTCGCAGCCTACCGCGGGCTGCCGTGGCGCGAGTGGCAGGCGGACGTGCGCACGGCCACCGGGGAGCAGCGCAGCGTGCCCTTGCCAGATGGCGGGCAACTACGCCTGAACACCGGCAGCGCGGTCGATATCGCCTACGACGACAGCGTTCGCCGCGTGCGCCTGATCGCCGGTGAGATGCTGGTCGAAGTACCCCGTGAGCCTGCCAGGCGCCCGTTTATCGTCGATACCGCCGAAGCGCACATCAGCCCGCTCGGCAGCCGCTTGCTGGTGCGTCAGTACCCAGGCAGCACATTCCTCGCCGCGCTGGAGGGCGCTGTCGAAGTGCGCCCGCGCCTGGCACGGGGTGACGACGGCCTGGTGCGCCTGGCGGCCGGCCAGCAAACCCAGGTCAGCCTCCAGGCTGTGCAGCCCCCCATGCCGCTGGCCGAGCAGCGCCTCGACTGGCTCAACCATGTGCTGCGGGTCGAAAAGACGCGCCTGGATGAGTTCATCAGCGAGCTGGGGCGCTATCGGCCTGGCTTGCTGCGTTGCGACCCCGCCGCGGCCCGGCTGTTGATCTCCGGCACCTTCCAGCTGCGCGACACCGATCAGATTCTGCGCGCCTTGAGCCAGACGCTGCCGGTGGACATCCACTTCCGCACGCCCTACTGGGTCACCGTCACGGCGCGCGCGAATACGTAACAAGAATCATTGTCGTGTTTTGCTCAGGTTGCGTGTCCCTACCGTAAGCACATCACTTTTACAGGGCGGGACGAACACATGGCGACGACGCAGGGCATGCAACCATTGGCGCGGGCAGTACACGCTGCTGCATTGGGCCTGATCATCACAGGTGGCGGCCTGACTGCAGCCGTGTCGCAAGCCGCCGAGCACAGCGCGCAGCAGGGCCGGACCTTTCAGGTGCCCGCCGGCAACCTGAGCAGCGCCCTTTCCGATTTCGCCAGCCAAGCCGGTATCACCCTGCCCATCGAACCAGGCCTGGTCGAAGGTTTGCGCAGCCCAGGCCTGAACGCCACCACCAATGTGGAAGGCGGCTTGCAGCAACTGCTGCAAGGCACCGGCCTGCAAGCGTCACCGCAGGGCAATGGCCTCTACCTGCTGACACCACAGGCCACGGGCACTGGCCTGGAACTGGGCGCTACCAGCATTACCGGCCAAGGCTTGGCAGCGACTACCGAAAACAGCGGGTCGTACACCACCGGCACGATGCAGACGGCCACCAAGCTGCCCTTGAGCCTGCGCGAAACCCCGCAGGCCGTCAGCGTGGTCACGCGCAAGCGGATGGACGACAAGGCCATGACCACCATCAGCGATGTGGTCAAAAGTGCGCCGGGGATCTTCCTCAGCAACTCCGGCGGCGCCGGCCGCCCCTCTTTCAGTGCCCGCGGTTTTGACGTCGACAACATCATGTACGACGGCTTCCCCACCAGCTTCCTGACTTACCTGCCCAGCGGCGAAGCCAACCTGGCCATGTACGACCGGGTCGAGATCGTGCGTGGGGCCACCGGGCTGGCCCAGGGCGCTGGCAACCCCGGGGGTGCCATCAACCTGGTGCGCAAGCGCCCGACCCATGAATTCCAGGGCACCCTCACCGGCAGTGCCGGCAGTTGGGACGATTACACCGGCACGCTGGACATCGGCGGCCCATTGAATGAAACCGGCACCCTGCGCGCCCGCACCGTGGTCTCCAAGCAAGACGCCAAAAGCTTCCGCGACTCGGTGGAGAGTGACCATGACCTGTTCTACGGCGTGGTCGACGCCGACCTGAGCGAAAGCACCACCCTCACCCTCGGCGCCTACCGGCAGAAAAACCACACCAACTACATTTGGGGCGGTTTGCCCATGGCCCGTGGCGGCGGCCACCTCGGGCTACCACGCGACACCTTCCTCGGCCATGACTGGGAATATTCCGACAACCGCACCACCGGCTATTTCGCCACCCTCGAGCAAGGCTTCGCCAACGACTGGACACTGCGCCTGGCGGCCATGCAGACCAAGACCGACACCGACGTGCTGGCCTCTTCGATATGGGAATACGACCGCCACTACCTGTGGACCGAAGCCATGGAGCAAAAGGAAAAAGGCTACGACCTGGCCGTCAGCGGCCCCTTCCAGTTGCTCGGTCAAACCCATGACCTGACCGTTGGCGTCAGCAAGCGCCAGCTGGATTATCGGTCTGGCAAGGCCTGGAGCGATTTCATCGACGACGGCAGCAACCTCTTCGAATGGAACCCCCGCGGCCATGCCAAGCCGGATTACGTCACGGGCCCCAACGGCCTCCCCGAGACCACCACCCAGGACAGCGTCTATGCCAGCAGCCGCCTGCGTTTGACCGACCCGCTGTCGCTGATTCTGGGTGGCCGTCTCGACTGGTACGAATTCGACGACAGCGAAAGCAGCGAAAACAACTACAAGATCACGCGCAACCTGACCCGCTATGCCGGCCTGGTCTACGACCTGGACACCAACCACTCGGTCTACGTCAGCTACACCGATATCTTCAAGCCGCAGACCAGCAAAGGCCTGGACAGCAAAGTGCTCGACCCTGTGGTGGGCGAAAACTACGAAGTGGGCATCAAGGGCGAGTACTTTGGTGGCGCGCTGAACGCCAGCCTGGCGGTTTTCCAGATCGACCAGAAAAACCGCGCCCAAGAGCTGCCCGACGTCAAAGGGTGCGGTTCAGGCGCCGCCAGTGCCTGCTACGAGGCCGCTGGCCTGGTGCGCAGCAAAGGTATCGACCTCGAAATCCAGGGTGCCCTGACCGACAACTGGCAACTGGCTGCCGGCTACACCTACACCCAGACCAAATATGTCAGCGACGCCAACAAAGCCCGCGAAGGCGAAGACTTCGACCGCGCCAAACCGCGCCAGCTGTTCAAGCTGTCGACGATCTACACCCTGCCCGGCGAACTGCAGCGCTGGCGCGTGGGTGGTGATATCTACCAACAGAGCCGCATCCGCACTTCGGGGGGCGCCGGTTCTACAGCATGGGAAAACCAGCAAGGCTCTTACACCGTGGTGGGGTTGGTGGCAGGCTACAAAGCCAGCGAACAGCTGGACCTGCAGGTCAACGTCAACAACCTGTTCGACCGCACCTATTACAGCAGCGTGGCCAATGGTGGGTGGAGCCCGTATGACATTTATGGCGACCCACGGAACGTGAAACTGACTGCGCGGTATAGCTTCTAGGAAACGGTGCGCTTCCCTAACAAATAACGCCATTCACTCATCGAGCAACGCAATCTACTGATGTATCAGGGCCCGTGTGGGAGCGGGCTTGCCCCGCGAACACCGGCAAAGCCGGTGCCATACACCGCGAGGCCCTTTCCCCTATCGCCGACCGCAGCGTCGGCGATAGAACATCCTCCCCCGCTTACAACGCATTCATCTCAGCAATATCCCGCGCCACCTGATCCGCAGAGTGGTCAAACATCGCCTGCTCCTGCGCATCCAGCGGCAACTCGATCACCCGCACAATCCCCTCTTCCGCCAGCACACACGGCACCCCCATGGCGATATCGGTTCGCCCGTATTCGCCCTCCAGCACCACCACCGCCGGCAAAATGCGGTTTCGCCCATTGGCGATGGCATCCACCATCTGCGCAATCGCCACACCCGGCGCATCGCAGGCACTGCCCATTTTCTTCAACCCCAAAATCTCACCGCCCCCCTTGCGCGTGCGTTCCACAATCCGCTCTATCTGTTCGCTGGACAGGAAGTGCGACAACGGCACCGACCCCACTTGGCAGTAGCGCATCAACGGCACCATGCTATCGCCATGCCCCCCCAGCACCAGCGCCGTGATATCCCGAGCAGAAAACCCCGTCTCCTCGGCAATGAAGCACTTCATGCGCGCGGTATCCAGCACCCCCGCCTGCCCGAACACCTTGTTGCGGCCCTGCCCGCTGAGCGACCAGGCGCGATAAGTCAGCACGTCGACAGGGTTCGACACCACCAGCACCGTCGCCGCTGGCGCATGGCGTTTGATATCCCGCATGACGCCATCGAGAATCGGCAGGTTGATACTCAGCACATCCTGCCGCGACTGCCCCGGCTTGCGCGGCACGCCTGCCGTGATCACCACCAGCTCAGACCCCTCCAGCATGTCGGCCTTGGCCCCGCCGTAAACCCGCGTATCGGACCCAGCCTCGACCGCCGCCTGCCACACATCCAGCGCCTTGCCCTGCGCCAACTCACCCTGCACATCGATCAACGCCAGCTCACGGCAAAACTCATCCCGGGCGATGATCTGAGCCGCCGCCTCGCCCACCATCCCGGCACCCACGATTGATAGCTTGTTCACCTGACACCTCCCAGCGGCGCGTGCCACTAGGAACACGCCTGCGTATAGAGAGAAGTATTGCCTGCTAATGCCCAAAGGCCACCCTGAGGTGGCCAGTGGTCGTTTTAGAGGGGGACAGTTGGCTTTCAGGCACTACGCCGGTTAATCGGCCAGGCTCTGCTCGCGCTGTGACATCACCTTCCCGCACTGCTCACTGGCCAGGCGGCTGATGATCTGGATCGCTTGATGGATGCCAGCCGTGTTGCGGAAGCTCAGGCGCGGGTTGTGTTCGCATTCCAGCATTTCGTCGTGCTGGACCAAGGCTTCACCGAGCAGTTCTAGGGTCCAGGCGTAGCTTTGAATGGTGGAGAGGCGTTCGTGGTCAGTCATGGGGGGCCTCCTGGGGTTTGGAGGTGGGGTGGGATTGGGTGTTGAGGGGGTAGAAACGGTGGGGGGTGGCAGCCGGCGAAGCGCGGCGGCGGAGAGCGGATGCGAGGATCCTTAACGGACTTAAAGTGAGCATGCATGAGGTCCTTTTCGGTTGAAGCACCACGCTGACCGTCGCCAAACGATTAGGGTGGCAGCTGTACGCGGGTTGGCGAACCGAGGAAAAGGAACCCGGCAGACCCGAAGGTCTCCCACGCACAGCCGCCATTACACGAAACTGCGGACGCAAAAAAAAGCGCCTGCAATCGTGATCGGGGCGCCGTTGCGCCTTTTCGTACGGGTCGCCAAACCCGGTCGCGGAATGGTCCGCGACTTGAGCAAGTTATCTGGGTGGGCTTTGTATTGCAAGGTTAGGGGGTGTGTGAATCTTCGCTGAGAAATGTAGGTTTCTCGGCGCTGGCCAAGGACTCTACTGGCGAGGCTGAACGATCAATTCTGGGCAGCGTGGCGCATCCAGTTTCCGATACGTCCCGGCGCTTTTCAGCGGAGCAAGCTACGAATCACCACAAACAGTATTACCGAGCCCACGATCCCAGAGGCGACCAGCCAGCCCGTTGAGGCCATCGCGTGGAAAAACCCAGGGAAGAGTGGCGTCTTCTCAAGCTTCACAAGCACAAGGCAGAGCCATGGCATGAGGATGACGTAAAGCAGTGGAACATAAACGATTGTCTGAAGGACCAGTGTCAGTCCGCCAGCCCAGTCGTTCCAGTCGTGTGGTTTGGCCATGGTGTTTTCCTTTTCTTGAATGGGATGAGTGAATCATCCGCTTCCTATTGCATCAACCCCAGTACTTACGTTTTAGGTACTGAGACAGAACGAGCCAAGCAGAAACAGCAAAGCCCGCGATAGGCGGGCTTTGGTGAGGGTGTTTCGCAACAGTCATGGACTGCTACCAAATGCTTTACTGATGCGGAGACAGACGGACGGTTGTTGGCCGTGAGGGCCCGGTTTCAACAGGGCTGGAATTTGGTGGATTTTTGATGTACCTCATAGAGTGTCTATAAACAAATCAGCTAGTTATGGCTTTCGGTGGAATCAAATCAGGGCTTGTGACGATCCGGTGAGAGCTGAGCTCACCCTCTTCAAATGCTAGGTGAGGAACGGCAGAAAATGGCCAGAAGCGGACATGGGTGTCTACAAAAGTCATGCATAACGCGCCCTATCTGGCATCACCGGGCGGCACAAGCCTAATAGCAAGACTCCCCTCCACCAATACCCCAGTGGCAACATTCAGCGACTGCGCTGCTCTCAAAACAGTTCAGGAATGATGCAGGTTGGACTGGCACTCGCTCAGAACTTGCGCGAATAGCCATGGGACCGAGCATTCGCCTCATTTGCGAATGCCAGGCCCAGGACAGATTTACTTGCTCATAGCCTGGTAGTGTTCAGCATATCCACACTCCTCAAAAATCAGCCTGAGGCCGTCTTTGAACACGTCATGATCAAATTCCTTTATGTCAAAAATATTCTGGCCCAAGGAATGAGACTCTCGGTTCATATACCTGTAGAACGTCGTAAACTTATCCGTCGACAAGGCTGGCTTCTGGAAAACGTTGTTAAAATCCTTCTTCTGAACAAAATTGAAGAAGTACTCGACAATATTCCGCATACAGTTCGCAATCAGCGCGGGTGGTGAGGCTTGATCCTTTACGATTGACCAGTACGATTGATAATCGTTCTGAATTTCCTCGTACTTCATCGGAATCACGGAGCTTCCATTCGCATTTTTGAAGACCCTAAAGAGATGTTGAGTTTTCGCACGATTCTCCTTATTGGTATGCGTTAACTCATAGAAGAAATACAAGCTGTGAGTCAATACGAAGACTTGCTTGTAGAGATTATCGTTAATAAAGTACTTTTTAATCAATTGACCGATATTGAACACATAGAGATGAGAAAGACTGGAAATTGGGTCGTCAATTACTACGACTTTGGCTTGAGGCACCGCTTCAGCTGTCTTCTGCCCTTTGCAAAGTTCCATAAAGTATAGAAAGCTAATGACCGTTTTCTCGCCCTCGCTCAGCGAGTGAAACGCATTCGCCTGATCAGTTGCCCTTGAAACTCGATAGAAATCATCCCCGTATGGCACGACAGAAAAGCCATCAATGCCAATCTCTACTAACCCAGCGTTGATGTTCTCAATCGACTCTTCAATATTGACCGTTTGCTTCCTAAGAGCGGCAAGATTACTATTAGTCACCGCCACATCTGAGTTTATCTTAATGCCATCTTGACGGATTTCTTTTGCCTTGACGCTAAGTTCAGAAGCTGCCTGCGAATAAGCAGAAATTGTTTGGTCATAATCCCATCGCATCATAGCCCAAAAACGCGAACTGATGTCATCCAGAGTCTTTTTCTTGTTCGCCAGTTTGACGTTATGGGCATCGATCAGTTCGTTCAGACCGCCGATCAATTCATTGATCGTGTTGACGGTAGACTGAGTATCTGTGAGAGCAACCTGCGTGCTTGGACTTTTGAGCTTATTGTCGATGAGAAGAACGTTTTCGCGGATTGACGCCTTCAGAGCTTCGCATGCGATGCTCCAAGCGTCCACAAGCTCTTTGCTGGCAAGCGGAGAGTTTGAAATATCCTGAAGGTTCAGGCTGGAGGTTAGCGATTCATATCGTGTCTTGTATGACTCCAGCTGATTAACATCCAGTTCATAGGCCTCATCGAACACTTGTCTGATCGAGTCTATGACTTTTTGAGTAATCGTCTCCTGCTGACAAAACGGGCAGGCTTGACGATCCTGATCATCTTCAATGTACCGAAGCCCTTGCTTTACCCAGTCCGAGTTTCCGGCCTTGGATATGAACTGAGCAACTGAACCCTCCTGACTACCAACGATGATCTTGGACCAGAGCGAATCCTCTTCAATTCCAAACCAGCCAGCCGAAAGTAGTGGGATTTTTGCGAACGGAGTTGCACCCTCACCCTCGATTGACGAGGCCTCGGCCTTCAAATCATCGGCCGTATAACCAGGTGCGGCCTCCGGTAACGGCAGACCAATAATATGCTGAAATAGAGGTTCCGTCTTTTTCAAACCATCCAAACAGAATTCCAGAACACGGTCACCACCTGCGAAATTCGTTTTAATTTCCCAGACTTTTTTGCTCGCCTTGGATTTTTCTTGTTCGAGTGCGGTGGAATTTTGAGTCGCAAGATCTGAGTTGGCCTGCTGAGCAGCCAGATGCTTCTCCAGCTCTTTGGTTTCAACTTCGATTTGCTGGAGTGCAACCTTGTTCTCTTTCGAGAGGGTGAAAATGCCTCTTAAATTATCCTCCTCGTAAAAGTAGTCATTCAGGAAGCTTTGGTTGTAGACCAAAATTTCACATGGCTGGCTAATTTTCAGGCTGCATTTAGCGAACCGAGGATCAGTTTGATTGTACAAATACTCAGAGATGGTGCTCTTTCCTGCACCGTTCAGCCCATAAATCAGGGACGTTTTGTTGGTAGGTGAGAGGGTAGATTTGGATTTGTAGCTAGTAACGCCATCAATGTTCAATTCCGTGATCACAACCTGACTCCTGAGTGTTAAGTGGCTTTGCGCCATCTCTGTCGGCGACCACGAGCATAGGCGAGCACAGAAACGCCTGCCACATCGACCTTAGGCGAGTGGTATCAAAGCACTTCGGGTTACGTCGCTGAGCAGCCCAAAGACCGATGGGAAGCTTTGGCCGGTGTCTGCGGGCAGGCCTTGGCCTTGAGCGTGACGAATCACCCAAACCCACCTCCACTGGCCACTTTCCGCACAACGGCTATGAGTATTCTGGCTGACATCCTGATCAAGCTCGTACACATCACCCCTCACCGACAAAAAAGTGGGCATATTTATTGTCCTGCGGCTCAGCGGGAGAAGAATCTGGTCACTTTGGGCGTCTACAAGCTCGGCTTGGGCAGCTTTCGAATACTGTAAATTAAGTTGCCATAACAAAAAAACCTGCCACAAGGCGGGTTTTACGGGGACTCCAGAGATTTTGGTAGCCTTCGCTGGACCCTGAACTGGTGCGGAGACAGACGGACGGTCGTTGGCCGCGAGGGCCCGGTTTTCGCGGAACTGGAATTTGGTGGAATTGTTGGCGTACCTCAAAGAATATCTATGAAAAAATCAGCTAGTTATGGCTTTCAGTGGAATCGAATCGGGAATTTTTGGGCTCCAGTGGGAACTGCGATTACCCACTTCAAATGCTAGGTGGGAACAGCTGAAAACGACCTATAGCCGACATTCAGCCTTGTTGACTGACTTTAGCGCCCAACAGAGTGGGCCGCAACTTTACTACGAGACACAAGCGATGACAGTGGAGGGGTTTAGCCAGCTCCACTTCTCCAGTGCACGCACTAGCCTGAGTGCCAGTTCACTCTATAGCAGAATTTAGAGTAATTCCACTTTACTCCTCGTTCACTACTTAAGTATGATCATTCTCAACTCCGCCTACACTTGTCAGGATCCGCTAACCCTGACCCAATATTAACTTGTCCATTTGACGAAATACCGACACCCAACATAGCTTTTAGCTTCTGCAAGCTATCCGCCGGAACTATAGGCTATTATACTTCTGACAACATAACCGACATAACTTCATCGATATTCTTTCGACGCAAGTTTATTCTTTCTGGACGTCCCAACTGAACATACTTTAGAGAATCTACTAAGCTCCCCCAAAACTCGCATTTACCTATCACTTCTGCACGTGAAAACTCTGACCTTTCACATATTTTATCAAGCACTTGCTCGTACCAATCTGGCTCCATCGAATTGATTACTTCGTTTGCAAAAATCTGAAGTTCCACCCCATCGGCCTTTGAAATAACTCTCGCTTCAGATATCAAATTGTCAATTAACTCACTGCAGAAGGTCATCCTTAACATCCCACTCATAAATCCGCGCCATGGCATATAGCTGACGTTATTCACTACAAGTGGAAGCAGCATAGACATCCTGAAAAGAAGCCTCGCGATGAATGAAGCCGAACTCAAAGCATTTACAGGCAGTAATGTTCCGAGTACTGTTGTGGCACCGAGCGCAAGCATAGCGTTTGCTGTTGCTCCATGGGCACCATCAATTGGGATGGTGTCGCACGCACTTAACAGTACAATTGGTGGCATTCGGAGTCGGCTCTGAAGAGCCCAGACATCAAGTTCCTTCCCACCAACTATAATAGAACCGACTTCAGACTGAGTATTTAGGGCGCCGTGCCCATCAAATATCATCAGCGCCCCCTTGAAATCATTCACGGCCTGCATAAAACCTTCAGCGGTATCCACATCAACAATCCTATACTTTGGATAATTTTCGTGAAGACCGGACCATCTTGCGAGCACATCCTCAAGAGTTGATTTGATTTTATCGTTACTTTTAAATGAACGAACAATGAGGATTTCGTTGAACTGAGCAACAGAAATTGTAATATATCTATTCTTCAACAATTGGAAAAGACTTGCATTACCTGGCGTTGCAGGAATTCGACTAACATCACACCGCAATGTTAATGGCAGCCCCCGCAAAGGCAACCACTCAAGTGGCAAATCACTTACTAAAGACACTCCTGAAAACTCGGGAATCTTTTTCTCTAGCAACGATGTGTAAGACGGGTGAACAAATGAGAGCATGCGACGCTGCAGTCTATGAGACATCTTGTTCAACTTGAAATTTGAGTGCGGCCCACTCCCCCTTGCACACGCAGCAATGTTAATAAGATCTCCTTTTATCTTATTAATCCTTGGTTCAAAACGTAGTGACGGGCATAAATTCGCTGCTCCCATTAAACCTATTGAGACATTGAATAACTCCAACTCTCGCCGATGGTGATAAACAAAATTTTGCGCCACAGGGTCCGATGCTATCAATGCAATGTTCTTTACATCCTTTCCAAACGACTCCCTGATATACTTCTCTGATAGCTTAACTGACTTAATGTAAGCAGCCAGTGACGCAACCGTTCTATTTGAACGGTCCTCACCAGAGAAGATATCTCTTTCGACATCTGCCTTATATACATACCAAAGAACAGGCTCAGAATACAAACAAATACAATTCTCCCTCGCAACCCCCTTAGTTAGATCAGACCTGATTCCCCACAAAGAAGAGCAACTGTTAACTACAGCAGGCACATAATTTTGGTATTTCGCAGGAACTAATTTCCCCACAACTCGAAATTGCAACTTAAGACTTCGAGCCACAACATCATTAGCAAGAGTAACCCCATGCAGATAACCTGGAAACTTTATATTTTTCCATTTTCTCTTATTGGGCGCCAGAACTTCACGAACTGCGTCGACGTATTCAGACGGCACTTTTCTTTTAGAATATAAATCCAGAGCTCTCTGCTTTATATACTTCTCAAAGCGACTAGACGAATAATCCCGCTCACTCCCAGATGCCGATTTAGCTATTGAAATATGAAGATAACCACCCCCAAATTTCGAACTTAAAAATTCTTTCACGGACTCATATACATTGTCATCGGACAATATAACCTTGATAACTGTGCCATCCTCATCCTCACCCCGCATAGACTCGATGTTAACTGGCAAGGCAACAAGGCTTGTTATACCAAGCAGTCTAGACCTGGCAATATCTTCACGACTAGCTTTTATTTCACGCACGTCAAACGGGAGGCTAACTAGAAACTCGAAAATCTCAAGCGACTTCACCACCTCAGCCCAGTAAGCAAGAAAAAATGATGTCTCGGTGTAGTTGCGATGATGAGGAACGAAATAGCAAATAGAGAACCTAACATCCCGAGAGTGTTCCTCAAAAAAAATCTGCTCATCCAGTTTCTTTTCTTTATCCATAATACGTTTCGACACTTTCACTCCTTACACCCTTAACATTCAATATACCTTATTAGACTATGACCAATAGGCACCCAGCATCATCACAACTTATAAGAGGAGCAGAGTCCAACCACCATCACGAATTCACCGCCACACAGAACTCCCTTATCGATAACTTTCACATCATCTTTCAAGCACTAACGCTGTGTTCTAGCCGAGATCAATAACTATTATTTCTTTCAATCACGGGTCGGACGATTCCAGGAGAGTCATTGGCTACAGGGGAGTTACCTCTTAAACCCAGGATACGCCTTGAGAATCCAATATTTTACTCATCGGTAGTTCACATAACTCTTCTAACATGTCATTCCAGCCATGCTGTCGATAGTGATACTTAAAGGCTTCTCGACTGGGACGTAAGGCGGGATTGATAGGCAAATTTTCCGTTTTTCCATGCAAGCTTGCCGTCATGTTTTCGTCTGAGAGAGAATATGGCCCATCAGCCATCTGAGGATCGCAGAAATGAACTCGATCATCGGGAGTGATAGTAATTACTCCGTTATCAAACAAGCGGTGGTGCAGTGAGCAGAGGAGGAGTCCATTCCTAGGATCGATCCGTTGGCTGCCAGTAGCAATCGACCAAGGGACAATATGAGCGGCATCAAGAGCTTGCCTGAAGCTGAGCCTGCACATCGCGCATTGCTCCCCGTAAGCCAGCATCAAAGCATTTTTGAAAACAGTTTGTGCAACTCCACGAACCTTGACTTTGGCATAGACCTCATCCCGGCTTTCTGGATTTTCAACCAAGGAACGTGCCAAAGACTCTGGCGTATCGAGCAAGCCAAATGCCTTATATGGGTTAGCAACCTTGCTCCAGTCATGGTTGAAAACGAGCTCGTGTGCCGTGTCGATATCGTCTAGCGGCCAGCCAATGAAACCAGGACCAGGAACACCTGTGACCGATCCAATCACGATGGCGGAGAGGGGTGGTAGGCCTGCTTGAAGACAATAGATTTGTATTGGATCAAGGGCCCAACGCATTGAAAGCGGGTTGGTCTGAACCATAGGCGATAGATCGCCGTAGGTCGGGGTTTGACGCTTCAGTGCAGCCTCTACAAGCAGAGGCCATATAATACCTGCCGCATGAAACCAATTTTTCCCTGGCATTTACCTTCTCCGATTGATCACGTATGACAGAGCTTAAACTGCCACATTCATTGCGCGGAATCAAAGTGACATCATCAAGTTACCATTCGTGTGAACGTTTAGAGTTGTGTCTTGCAGGTCAGTGAAGTGCACAGGCGATGCACGTAGCCGCTGCCTGCCATGACGCAGCGGCAGGGCCTAGCTCATGACTGATCTGCGCCCTAGCCTCAAGATCAAGGCGACGATCCAATCGATGACAAAGCCCTCCGTTCACAGGTGCATGATGCCGAGTAAGCTGCTGATAGCGCTCACATGCCTACGCCGCTCGTAGCTCATGGAAGCCTTTTAGGCTATGTGCTTGAAGGATGACCCGGACGGGGCGAATTATCCTCGCAGAAAGCTCAGGTAACTTTCGTGTGGCGCAATTAGGTTGCGGCTACCTCTAGGCGACACCTTCCGTGCAAACTCAAGTGCACCTCGAATATGGTGGTCACCTCAATCCAACGTGATGCCGAGGCACCGGAACGACCGCCTTTAGTGCCCTCCTGAATGCTAATCCTGCCTAGATCGTTAGCCTCACGGCTTAGCCGTTGCAGATCAGCCAAGATGGCCTCACGTAAGCGCATGCCGCTGGCTCGCGCCAAAATTACGATAGCGGCGGCCCGTAGCTGATGATGGCGGCAAAGCGCATCGACGATATGCTTAACCTGTTCGCGGTCCTGGCCCTGCGGCACTGAATGTCAAACCCCGGTAACGCCGCATACCCAACGCCTTGCTCGGGCTTGGCCATTTCACGAGCACCGCAAAGCGCTGCCATGGTCCTGTTGACGCTGGATAGCCGGTTTTATGCGGTGCTTATAGCAAGGTCATCGCATCGAACTAAGTCGCGTAGGTGCGCTGCGTAATCTGCCAACATCTCTCGATCAACCTGCCGCGCATCATTGATACCGGGACCCTATTCGGAGCGGCACCATTTCACGAATGCCAACCATCGATCACTGTGTGCCTTCATCGTGCCGTAGTGGCCGCGGCCAAACATGTCTTTCAGCTCTTACGGCCCCGCGTAGCTCAACTGTCTGCCGTAGCCGAAATTGCGGCCATCGCGTCTACCCACCAATGCCATATCAGTCACCTCATATGCCGTTCTCCGATCCTCGCCCCACGTCAGCCCGCCAACAATGCTGAGTGTTATCAGGGATCAAGGCCCCTGCGACTTGTGGGGATGTCCTCTAACGCGGGACTGGCGGCTCCTTACGACCAAGAGCAAGGGCATCTCATGATCTGGCCTCCTGAGCACCGTTACCGGTGGGCGGGTGGAGGCCGCATTGGCTGAGGAGACCAGTGCCGCGAGATCCTGAGCCAAGTGCAAGCAGCAATGCGATGACCGGGGCATGCCTGACTGTCAGTCAGGTGCAGTCCATTCCTTGGTCTGCGGCACCATCATCTACATGGCTGTTGCTGGTGACATCGGCGTTTGTCACGCCGATTTTTACGAGAGAAGTTGCCGCAAAGCCCTGTGCGTTCAGGGCTGCAGAAGTGGTTGGGACGCCCCTTTAAACACAGGAGAAAGAGACGAGCACACGTTGGCTCAAAATTCGTCCAAACGGACAGGTTGCCGCAGGACTGCGAAGCAGGAAGGGTCGTCTGGCGCGCGAGGGCCGGGTAATGCGCCGCAGTACTCATTGGATGGCACGGGCTTCGCCCGTTTCGCGGGCAAGCCCGCTCCCACAGGGTAAGCATCTCGCTTGCGATCGTTATTCTCTGCGCGAAAGCGCAGCCCAAAGGGCTGGGTGGTCACCCACAGGGATCACGCCTGTTTTAGAAGTTTGTGGAAGACGGTTCCTGCCATAGGGGTCGCGCAAGCGCCGGAAATTCGTGCAAGGCGGCTGCTCTAGCAGGTACGGTGCAATTTGTTCGCACATGTAATTGACTGACTTGGCAGGCCAGGATCGACGCTGCTCCGAGATACCTTGAAAGACGGTCCTAGCGAGATTGGATTGGATAGCAGGGCGCATGATTACGGCAGGTCAAAAAATGCAGGGGCCGCGTTCCGGCCCTTTGCGACCGGCGCGTCGCTCCGCCAAGGCCACCACTACCCTCGATGTAGAAGCCTCTTGCAGCGCACTTTCATTTCGGCTTTCAGCGTCATTTACGATGGAAGGCAACATCAAGCTGAATCCAACACGACCCTGCAATTTTTCATGGCTTGTCGAGGGGTTCAGGAATGAAGCCCTGCTCTCTCAGCGCCTTGATGACCCCGCGCACAAGGTAATTATTGGAGAAGCCAAGCGTGTACTGCCTCGAACCTGGGTTGACCGGCAAAAGCATGCCTTGCTCTACCAAATTTTTAATCTGATACGTCCGTTGGTTGGGGGTAAGCGCAGGAAGCGCCTGAGCGATATCGCTCGACTTCATTACCTTCATCTTTATCACGCAGATGAGGATCTGTTCCTCGGTCTCGGTAATCCACTCCCGGCTGCGTGCAAAGCTCACCGCTGGCTGCAGAATGCACTTCGTGAGGTAGCTATAGTCGGTGAGCTTGTCGACTTTCTCCAGCTCGTCGCGAATGCCTTGCAGCACATAAGTACACCATGCCTCCAACCCTGCAGTGGTGCCGGTATCAGCTACGCCAAGCATGGTGTAGTACTTGTCTCGGTCATTGCAGAACACAGCCGTGGGGTTGAGCACCCTGCCACCTGTATTCACGTTGAAGCCGTACTTCATCAGCAGTGCATAAGTAAGCAGCCTTACCACCCGCCCATTGCCATTGCCGAATGGGTGAATCCAACCGAAACGGTGGTGCGCCAGGGCAACCTTCATCAGCGCGTATTTAGGCGAGTCGTCACGGTTGATGAAGCTCACCAGCTCCTGCATGTACTGCGGCACCAGCACACCTTCCGGTGGAAGATGCTCCGCCTGAGCGATCTTGACCGCGCCTTCCCGGTAGGCGCCAGGCGTTTTGTCGCCTTCGCGACGCAACCCCTGCACGGTCAGGGCATGCAGCTCTCGAATCGTATGCTCTGTCAGGTCTTCTCCGGGCTTCATCACCGCTTCGATGTAGTCCATTGCCTTCTCGATGTTGGCAATTTCGAGCAGTTGGTCGGTGCTCTCGGCTTTGCCTTCGACCTTGCTGTCGATGTAGTCGGCCAGCGTGGTGTGGTTGCCTTCGATTCGAGCAGACCCCAAGCTCTCCAGCGTGTGGAACAGCGCCTTGAGCTGAAAGAACACCTGGGGTGGCGTGTCACCCTCCAACCTCAGCCGGCGAAGAAACTCGAGCTCGGCCAGGACGTCAACCAGGGGCGAGTCGAAGGATGGGTTCAGCAGCTGCAGGTCGTAGTGTGAGAATTGGGGCATCTGAAAATTATCTCTAAACGGAGAAATCATTATCTAGAAAAATTTTGGCTTTCCCCCCGTAAACGTTAGCCAAAACCGAATCAACAGATAACCACTATCTAGAAAACCGCGCAACCTTAAGTGGAAAACCTCGTTCCTTTAAGTCAAAAGCACGCAGATGAGCGGGGTAAAAAACAGGCACAAAAAAACCCGCACAAGGCGGGCTTCTCTGTGGTGCCTGCAAGCGAGAAATCGCCCGCTGGCCAATCTATATGGTGCCGGAGACAGGAATCGAACCTGCGACCTTCGCGTTACGAGTGCGCTGCTCTACCGACTGAGCTACACCGGCGTGTAGCGCAACGTACCACTGCCGCAGCCGTTACGCAAACCCCTGTTTCCCTTCGTTTATTGCCCTACCCTCACGCCCCTTTGCAACCCTTCGGCGCCAGGTCTTCCTCGATGTTGGTGGTGCAGGTCCATCCGGTCGCGGAGCGGGTCAGGGTGATGGCCTTGCCAACCACGGTGGCCGGGGCATCGACCAGGGTGCATTCGATGATCCCGGTGCCATCAGCAGCCTTGCCTTCAGCTTTGATCGCGCAATGCGCCGTCGCTGGCTGGCCGCCTAGCGACCCTACATCCAGCACGTCCTTGCCTTCGTTCAAGCGCAGGTCCATGGGGGGCTTGAGTGACGTGATCTCCAACAGCCCGACCGCCGCCTTGGCGCGGGACTGGTAGTTGGTGTACATCGGGATGGCGATGGTCGCCAGAATGCCGATGATCGCGACGACGATCATCAGTTCGATCAGGGTGATACCGCGTTGCCCTTTCATGAACGTTTTCCTTGTTTATACGCATACACATTTGGGGTCACTCTCGACCCCAGGCTGGCAGCGGCGCAGTAGGCCTGAACAGACACCTTTTGTCACCCCTGCCCGCCTGGGCGTCACCTTCGCTGAACTACTCTAGTGAGCATCAGGGAAGCACGCCCTCTCATGGACACGGCAAGCTGTTTCCAAGCTTGTCGCTCGGGCAAAAAAGGACCTTTGCATGAACCATTCGATACGCCTCTACGCCTGGCAGGGCACCGACGCCAATGGCCTGGCCGTCAGCGGGCAAACACCTGGGCGCAGCCCGGCTTATGTGCGCGCGGGGTTGCTGCGCCAGGGCATTCTGGTGGCCAGTTTGCGGCCGGCTGGTGGGCTGGCGTGGCGGTGGCCGAAGCGGCCGGAAAAAGGCGACCCGGCGGGCTTCAGCCGGCAGCTGGCGACCTTGCTGAAAGCCGGGGTGCCGCTGCTGCAGGCGTTCGAGGTGATGGGGCGAAGTGGGTGTGATGCGGCGCAGGCGGCGTTGCTGGTGCGATTGAAACAGGATGTGGCGTCGGGGCTGGGGCTGGCGGATGCGCTGCAGCGCCACCCGGGGTGGTTCGATACGTTGTACTGCAACCTGGTGCGGGTGGGTGAGCAATCCGGCACGCTGGACCGGCAGCTCGAGCAACTGGCGGGCATGCTGGAACAGCGCCTGGCCCTGCACAAGAAGGTGCGCAAGGCGATGATTTACCCGCTGTTGCTGCTGCTGACGGGGTTGGGGGTGTCGGCGGTTTTGTTGCTGGAAGTGATCCCGCAGTTTCAGAGCCTGTTCGCGGGGTTTGATACTGCGCTGCCGGCTTTTACGCAGTGGGTGATCGACTTGTCCACAGGGCTGGGGCGTTATGCGCCGCTGTTGCTGGTCGGTATGGCGATGCTGGGTTTGGCTGGGCGCCAGCTTTACCGGCAGCATGCGCCAGCGCGCTTGTGGATATCTCAGCGTGTGCTGGGCCTGCCGGTGTTCGGCGCGCTGCTGAGGCAGGCGGCGATGGCGCGTTTTGCGCGTAGCTTGGCAACGTCGTACGCCGCTGGGGTGCCGCTGCTGGAAGCCATGGGGACGGTGGCCAAGGTGAGTGGTGGTGAGTTGCATGAACACGCGATTTTGCGCTTACGCCAGAGCATGGCCAATGGGCAGGGGCTGAACCAGGCGATGGCCACCGAGCCGCTGTTCCCGCCCCTGCTGGTGCAGTTGGTGGCCATTGGTGAATCCAGTGGCACGCTGGACACGATGCTGGAAAAAGCTGCCAGCCACTACGAGGAACAGGTCAGCCAGGCGCTGGAGCAGTTGACCAGCCTGCTGGAGCCCGCCATCGTGCTGGTCCTGGGCCTGCTGGTTGGCGGCCTGGTGGTGGCGATGTACTTGCCGATCTTCCAGCTGGGTAGCTTGATCTGAACATGACTTTATGGACCTTCCTGGCTTTGCAGCCGGCTTACTTCATCATCTTGGCGACCTTGCTGGGGCTGTTGGTGGGCAGTTTTATCAATGTGGTGGTGTACCGCCTGCCGATCATGCTGGACCGCCAATGGCAGCGTGAGGCACAGGAAGTGCTGGGGTTGCCGGTGGCCGAGCATGCGCGTTTCGACCTGTGCCTTCCGGCCTCGCAGTGCACCCAGTGTGGGCATCGGATTCGGGCATGGGAAAACGTCCCCATCCTCAGTTACCTGGCGTTGCGCGGGCGTTGCTCTGCCTGCAAGCAGCGCATCAGCGCGCGTTATCCATTGGTCGAACTGGGCTGTGCGCTGCTGTCGATGGCGGTGGCCTGGCGCTGCGGGGCCAGTGTCGAGGCACTGGTGCTTCTGCCGCTGACGTGGGGTTTGCTGGCCCTGAGCTTGATCGACCATGACCAACAATTGCTGCCTGACGCCATCGTGCTGCCGGGGCTGTGGCTTGGGTTGATCGTCAATTACTTCGGCGTATTGGTGCCCTTGCCCGATGCGGTGTGCGGTGCCGTGGTCGGGTACCTCACCCTGTGGACGGTGTACTGGCTGTTCAAACTGGTGACCGGCAAGGAAGGCATGGGCTATGGCGACTTCAAGCTGCTGGCACTGATCGGTGCCTGGGGTGGGTGGCAGGTGCTGCCGCTGACCTTGCTGCTGTCGTCGGTGGTGGGGGCGTTGGTGGGCGTGTTCCTGCTGCGGATGCGCAAGCATTCCATCGGCATGGCCATGCCGTTTGGCCCCTATCTGGCAATTGCGGGGTGGATTGCTGTGCTCTGGGGTGATGAAATATACGCCTCTTACCTGCAACTGCTTGGATTCTGATGACCACTGCAGCTTTCACCCCCTGGATTCTCGGCCTGACCGGTGGCATCGGCAGCGGCAAGAGTGCCGCCGCCGAGCGTTTCATCGAGCTTGGCGTGCACCTGGTCGATGCCGACCAGGCCGCGCGCTGGGTGGTTGAGCCTGGTCGCCCGGCGCTGGCCAGTATCGTCGAGCGCTTCGGCCCAGGCGTGCTGCTGGACGACGGCCAGCTCGACCGCGGCGCCTTGCGCCAGCTGATTTTCGCCGACCCAGCCCAGCGCCAATGGCTAGAAGCCCTGCTGCACCCGCTGATCGGGCAGGAGATTTTTAGCTACCTGGCCAAGGCGCAGTCGCCGTATGCGGTGTATGTGTCACCCTTGCTGATCGAGTCTGGCCAGCATCGCAAGACCCAACGCGTGTTGGTGATCGATGCCCCGCAGGCGTTGCAGGTGCAACGCACCCTGCAGCGGGACAACACCAGCCCTGAGCAGGTGCAAGCCATTTTGCAGGCCCAGCTGGCCCGCGAAGAGCGCCTGCGCCATGCCGACGATGTGGTGGTCAATGACCGCGACCTCGCGGCGCTGCACGAGCAGATCGACCGTCTGCACCACTTTTACCTGACTTTACGAGGAGGCCAGCCATGAGCCAGCCATTGACCGTCGATTGCCCGACCTGTGGCGCACCTGTGGAATGGAACGAGAAAAGCGCGTTCCGGCCGTTTTGCTCTGACCGTTGCAAGCTGATCGACCTGGGGGCTTGGGCGGCTGAGGAACACAAGATCGCGGGTTCGGAAGAGTCCGAAGATGAGCTGTATTCCGGGGACCTGGAGCCGCGGCACTAAGCTGATCCCTGGGTTGCTGTGAGGCCCTTTCGCGGGCAAGCCCGCTCCCACATGATTTGCGCAGACTCAAAAGTCAGCGCCACACCAGTGGGAGCTGGCTTGCCGGCGATGAGGCCGGAACAAGCAACAGAAAACCAGTTACTGCCACAGGGGGCCCACCACCACTCACTGGTCATCCTTCCACGGCGCCTGCAGGTACCGCGTGCGGTTGAAGGTTTCCAGCCACTCCGGGCAAAACACCACCAGCGCACTGATCACCATGCCGTTGATGAACGCCTCGGGGAACATCATCAGCCACAGGTAGCCCACAAAGTCACTCAGCCACTCCGGCATGGCAAAACGCCCGTCCAGCCACAAGATACCCAGCCCGGCCAACAGGCACACCAGCACCGTCAACGCCGCCGGAAAGAACCCTGAACAAAAGATATACACGAACAGGTTACGCGGTTGCGCGCGTTCGACCGCGATGGCGCACAGCTCGGTAATCAGCACCGGCAAGCCAATCAACAGCAGGCCGTTGACGCCGAGTGCCGCCAGGTCCTGACGCCCCAGCGCCAGCAACCCCAACTGCGCAAAAAAGCCCCCCAGCACAGCCAGTGGCCAGTCCAGCAGCAGGGTCACAGCCGTCATGCCAATGAAGTGATACGACACGCCCGTATCGAAATCGCGCCTGACCAGCCACAGGGCAAACAGGCAGAACACCGTGCCAAACAGCAGGTGCTGGCGGCGCCGGTCGGTGAACAGTTCCACCCAGCGAGCGCGGCTGGCGGCCCAGAGCAACAGTGGCACGTAACCCAGCCAGCCCAACGTGAGGCTGGTGCCCGACAACACCTGTGCACTGATCACCGGACGAATACCCCTCTCTCCCTTGTGGATAAAGCTGAGTCTACACCCATTCTCCGTTTCCTCCGGCTGCTGTAGGCTGGCGCCTCCACGCGCTTAATCTGGCCTGATCTGGCGGCCGCCCTTTCTGCTTGCGGATGCTTTTGCCTGGGGTTTGGCGTGGTGCATCTGCTAGGTATCGTGCAGCAGTGGCCGGTCCTGAGCTGATTTCTACGCACAAACAGCATCTTACCGTCATCGATTAGCGACTAAGCTTGTCTGCATGGATGACTCAGACTACCTGCGCCTGCTTACCATCCAGGCCGAACAAGCCAATGCTTTTCTCTCCAATGCACGCAAATGGGAGCGTGAGCGTTGGGTATGCCAACGCCTGCTGCAAGGGCTGAACATTCCCTACCGCAGCGAGGACTTCACGCCAGCCGGCCAGGAGCCGCCAGACGTGCTGTTCCGCGATGCGGCATTCGAGGTGTTTTTCGTGCTGGACGAAGGCCGCCGCCTCAACGATGAGTGGCGCGAAGAGCTGCAACGCCGGCGCAGTGCGTTTTCCCTGGCGCAACTGGTGCGCCGTGAAGCACGCCCGCGGCGTATCAGCGCGACTGAACTGCTGGGGCGGTTGGCCCCGACCTTGCGCAAGAAGGCGCACAACTACCGTGAACGTGGGCTGGAACTGAACGAGCTGGACATCATCGCCTTCGCCAGCCTCAAGCGCGAAGTGCTCGACCTCAACACTCACTTCCCGCCGCCCACTGAATACCTGCGCCAGGGTTGGCGCTCGTTGTCACTGGTCGGGCCAACGTTCGCCCGTGTGTTGTTCGCCCACCCGGATGCGCCAGACTTTTTGCGCGGCAACCTGGGGCGCAGCATTGTGTTCGATGTGGGGATCAGTCTTTGATCCAGTGCCGAGAGTCTTTGCGATGGCGTACACTCGGCGCCAGAGATAGAAAGCATTATCATTTGTTTCAAGCGCTTGCCTGAACGCTGTAGCGTTTGCGCAGTCACAAACGTCTATCTGACGAGGCCCACCATGACCAGCCGCCTGAATCCTGAAGATCAGCGTCGTGTCGATGAGTATCTACGCGCCCCCCAGCACCAAGTCGAGCGCAGGCCCTTCCGGCCATGGCTGCTCCTTGTACTGGTGGTGGCCGTGACCATTGGTCTGGGCCTCATAAGCCGCCTGTTGAGTGGACTGGTGCTATGAGCTGCCTCGCGCTCGCCCTCCCCTCGTGCAGTTTGCGGCCGGCCCCCAGGGCCACGAATTCCGTAAACCTTATGAGATATCCCCATGACTCATCGCATCGTGATTGTCGGCGGCGGCGCCGGCGGCCTGGAACTGGCGACCCGCCTGGGTAAAAGCCTGGGCAAGCGCAAGCAAGCCGACATCACCCTGGTCGACGCCAACCTGACGCACATCTGGAAGCCGCTGCTGCACGAAGTGGCAGCCGGCTCGCTGAACTCCTCGGAAGATGAACTGAACTACGTGGCCCAGGCCAAGTGGAACCACTTCAACTTCCAGCTGGGGCGCATGAGCGGCCTGGACCGTGAAGGCAAGCAGATCCAACTGGCCGCAACCCTCGATGAAGAGGGCCGCGAGCTGGTGCCTGCGCGCACGCTGAGCTACGACACATTGGTCATCGCCGTGGGCAGCAACACCAACGACTTCGGCACCTTGGGCGCGGCGCAGCACTGCCTGTTCCTGGACACCCGCAAGCAGGCCGAGCGTTTCCACCAGCAACTGCTCAACCACTACCTGCGCGCCCACGCCGGTGATGTGGCCAGCGAACAAATCAGCGTGGCCATCGTCGGCGCCGGTGCCACTGGCGTAGAGCTGGCGGCCGAGCTGCACCACGCGGCGCACGAGCTGGCAGCCTATGGCCTGGACCGCATCCAGCCCAAGGACATGCACATCACTTTGATCGAGGCTGGCCCACGGGTTTTACCTGCGTTGCCCGAGCGCATCAGTGTGCCGGTGCACAAGACCCTGGAAAAACTGGGGGTGAAGGTGATGACCAATGCCGCGGTCAGCGAAGTGACCGCGGATGGCCTGAAAACCAAGGACGGCGAAGTGATCCAGGCCAGCCTCAAGGTGTGGGCGGCCGGTATCCGTGCGCCGGGGTTCCTCAAGGACATCGATGGGCTGGAAACCAACCGCATCAACCAGCTGGTGGTACGCCCTACCCTGCAGACCACGCGCGATGACAACATCTTCGCCTTCGGTGACTGCGCCGCGTGCCCGCAACCGGGTAGCGACCGCAATGTGCCGCCACGGGCCCAGGCCGCACACCAGCAGGCTTCGATGCTGGCGCAAAGCCTGAAGGCGCGGTTGGAGAACAAGGCGCTGCCGACTTATGAGTACAAGGACTACGGTTCGTTGGTATCGCTGTCGCGCTTCTCGGCGGTGGGTAACCTGATGGGCAACCTGATGGGCAGCGTGAAGCTGGAGGGCTGGCTGGCGCGGATGTTCTATGTGTCGCTGTACCGCATGCACCAGATGGCGCTGTACGGGTTCTTCCGTACGGCGATGATGATGTTGGGTAGCAAGATTGGGCGCGGGACAGAGCCGCGGTTGAAGCTGCACTGACAGCTAAGCCCAGCCCCTCAGGCTGGGCTTTTTTGTGGCAGATCACCCAGCCCTTTGGGCTGCGGCAAGCGGCTACCAAAACCTGTGGGAGCCGGCTTGCCGGCGATGCAGGCGCCGCGGTGCATGGCACCGGCTTCGCCGGTGTTCGCGGGGCAAGCCCGCTCCCACAATGCGTCAATTTTTAGAAATTGCGCAAGACAGTTGCTCTTAAAGGGCCCCGCTTAAACAGAAATCTTAACGGGTGCTTTTTTCGTGGGTTAAATTCGAGGCAAAAGAAAAAGGGCATCTCAGTCGAGATGCCCTTTTTACATGGTGGGTCGTGTAGGATTCGAACCTACGACCAATTGGTTAAAAGCCAACTGCTCTACCAACTGAGCTAACGACCCTGAAAATGGTCGGGGTGAGGGGATTCGAACTCCTGACATCCTGCTCCCAAAGCAGGCGCGCTACCGGACTGCGCTACACCCCGAGATTGGCTCCGCGACCTGGACTCGAACCAGGGACCCAATGATTAACAGTCATTTGCTCTACCGACTGAGCTATCGCGGAACTGAACTTCGGTACATCTTTACTACTTCGAAGTCTGTGTTAGCTTCGATCTCTTCAGCTTCTCTGCTTTCGCTTTGTCGCTGCTGAGGCCGGCTATTCTACATTCTTCGTTTTGCTTGTCAACCACTTTTTTTCATTCAACTTACTGATTTCTAAGTTGTTTTGCTAACACCGATGTTCCTGGTGATTCGCTTAGTGCCTGACAACGCGGCGTATATTAGGGGCACTCGATTTTAGATGCAAGCAGAAATTTCAAAATTTTCAGCAAGTTATCAAAAAAACCGGCGAGGCCCCGATTTTACGGTGTTTGCCGGGCCTATTCGCGGGCAAGCCCGCTCCTGCAGTGGCATCAGGGGCATAAAAAAGCCCCGCAGGTGCGGGGCTATTTTTTTCAGCTGGATCAGGCAAAGACGATTTCGTCGCCTTCCACCTTGGCGGTAATCGCCGACCCTGGCAGGAATTTGCCAGAGAGGATCAACTGCGCCAGCGGGTTTTCGATCCAGCGCTGGATCGCACGCTTCAGTGGCCGTGCGCCATACACCGGGTCGTAACCCACTGCGATCAGCTTGTCCAACGCCTCAGGGCTCAGGCTGAGCGACAGTTCACGCTCCAGCAGACGGCTGCGCAGGCGGCCCAGCTGGATTTCGGTGATGCCGGCGATCTGGTCGCGGCCCAGGGGCTCGAATACCACCACTTCGTCGATCCGGTTAATGAACTCCGGACGGAAGTGCGAACCCACCGCATCCATCACCGCAGCACGCTGCGCCTCACGGTCACCGACCAGTTCCTGGATCTGTGCAGAGCCCAGGTTGGAGGTCATCACGATCACGGTGTTGCGGAAGTCCACAGTACGGCCGTGGCTGTCCGTCAGCCGGCCATCCTCAAGCACCTGCAGCAACACGTTGAACACATCCGGGTGCGCCTTCTCCACCTCGTCGAGCAGCACCACCGAATAAGGCTTGCGCCGTACCGCTTCGGTCAGGTAACCGCCCTCCTCATACCCTACATAGCCTGGTGGAGCGCCGATCAGACGAGCCACGGAATGTTTCTCCATGAACTCGGACATGTCGATGCGCACCATCGCCTCTTCCGTGTCGAACAGGAACTCGGCCAGGGCCTTGCACAGCTCGGTCTTACCCACACCGGTCGGGCCGAGGAACATGAACGACCCACTTGGCCGGTTCGGGTCGGACAACCCGGCGCGGGAGCGGCGTACTGCGTTGGCCACGGCGGTAACGGCTTCGTGCTGACCGATCACGCGCTGGTGCAGCAGTTCTTCCATCTTCAGCAGCTTTTCGCGCTCGCCTTCGAGCATCTTGGCAACCGGGATGCCGGTCCACTTGGACACCACTTCTGCAATTTCTTCCTCGGTGACCTTGTTACGCAGCAGCTGGTTTTCCGACTTGCCGTGCTGGTCGACCATCTGCAGGCTGCGCTCCAGGTCCGGGATCACCCCGTACTGCAGCTCGGCCATGCGGCTCAGGTCGCCTTTACGACGGGCGCTTTCAAGCTCTTGGCGAGCCTGCTCGATCTTTTGCTGGATCTGCGCCGAGCCTTGCACTTCAGCTTTCTCGGAGGCCCAGATCTCTTCGAGGTCGGAATACTCACGCTCCAGCCGCTCGATTTCCTCGTGCAGTTTTTCCAGGCGTTTTTTCGCGGCTTCGTCTTCTTCTTTCTTCAGCGCCTGGGATTCCACCTTCAGCTGAATCAGACGACGGTCCAGACGGTCGAGCACTTCAGGCTTGGAGTCGATCTCCATGCGAATGCGGCTGGCCGCTTCGTCGATCAGGTCGATGGCTTTGTCCGGCAGCTGGCGGTCTGTGATGTAGCGATGGCTGAGCTTGGCCGCCGCAATGATCGCGCCGTCGGTGATGGCCACCTTGTGGTGCACTTCGTAGCGTTCTTTCAGGCCGCGCAGGATGGCAATGGTGTCTTCCTCGCTCGGCTCTTCTACCAGTACCTTCTGGAAGCGACGCTCCAGGGCGGCGTCCTTTTCGATGTACTGGCGGTACTCGTTGAGCGTGGTGGCGCCAACGCAATGCAGCTCGCCACGGGCCAGGGCCGGTTTGAGCATGTTGCCCGCGTCCATGGCGCCCTCACCTTTACCGGCGCCGACCATGGTGTGCAGTTCGTCGATGAACAGGATGATCTGGCCTTCCTGTTTGGACAGCTCGTTAAGCAGCGACTTCAGGCGCTCTTCGAACTCGCCGCGGTACTTGGCACCGGCGATCAGCGCCCCCATGTCCAGCGCCAGCAGGCGCTTGCCTTTGAGGCCATCGGGCACTTCGCCGTTGATGATGCGCTGGGCCAGGCCTTCGGCGATGGCGGTTTTACCCACGCCAGGCTCACCGATCAGCACCGGGTTGTTCTTGGTACGCCGTTGCAGCACCTGCACGGTACGGCGGATTTCGTCATCGCGGCCGATCACCGGGTCCAGCTTGCCCTCTTCGGCACGCTTGGTCAGGTCGACCGTGTACTTGTCCAGAGCCTGGCGCGACTCTTCGGCGTTGGCGTCGTTGACTGCCGCGCCGCCACGCAGGTTATTGATGGCGTTTTCCAGGGCCTTCTTGGTCACGCCCTGGCTCAACAGCAGCTTGCCGAGCTTGCTGTTCTCGTCCATGGCGGCCAACAGCACCAGCTCGCTGGAGATGAACTGGTCGCCCTTTTGCTGGGCCAGGCGGTCGGCCTGGTTGAGCAGGCGCGCCAGGTCCTGGGACATGTTCACGTCGCCCGTGGGGTTCTGGATTTTCGGCAGTTGGTCGAGTTCTTTCACCAGTGCCTGACGCAGGCTGTTGATGTCGAAGCCGACCTGCATCAGCAGCGGCTTGATCGACCCGCCCTGCTGTTCGATCAGGGCCTGCACCAGGTGCAGGGGCTCGATGGCAGGGTGGTCCATGCCTACGGCGAGGGACTGAGCGTCGGATATTGCTAATTGAAGCTTGCTGGTCAAACGGTCTATTCGCATGGGAGTACCTTCCTGTTAGGGCAGGTCGGAGCGATGGACAGCGCCTTTAATGAAGAAACCTGCCAGAGATGACCAATAGATATGGGTGATTCTGGAAGATTCAAGCGTAGCGGGGTTGACCGAAGTCAACCTGATGGATTAGTGGTGGCAGCGTTGAGGGCTTGCCCGCGTAGAGGCGTGATACGTCAGCGAGGGGCTAGCCAGACCAACGAGGCAAACCGCCCACCTTGGGGCGTGCGGCGATACGAGAAGAACCGTGAGTCGCTGACCGTGCAGAAACCACCGCCATACACCGCTGTCACGCCACGCGCCGCCAGGCGAATACGCGCCAGCGCATAGATGTCGGCCATCAGCTTGCCCGGCCGCTCGCCGTCGACAAAGGCCTTGGCAGCCTCCGGGTGCACGGCAGTAAAGGCATCGCGCACTTCCAGCCCCACTTCGAAGGCCTGCGGGCCAATGGCCGGGCCCAGCCACACCAGCACGTCTTCAGGCGGCAGGGCCAAACGGTCGAGGGTCGCTTCCAGTACCCCGCCCGCCAACCCGCGCCAGCCAGCATGGGCTGCTGCCACGCGGGTACCCGCACGGTCACAGAACAGTGCGGGCAGGCAATCGGCAGTCATTACGGTGCAGGCGATACCGGGCTGATCAGTCCAGCTGGCGTCGGCCTCGGCCACCACGGCCGGGTCGGCATCCGCCACCACCAAGCCATGCACTTGTTTGAGCCAGGCAGGCTGGATAGCAAATTCATCGCTCAGACGGCGGCGGTTTTCGGCGACTGCGACTGGGTCATCACCCACGTGATCACCCAGGTTGAACGCTTCATAGGGCGGCAGGCTGACGCCGCCCTGACGCGTAGTGACACAAGCGCGAACCGAGGCCGGGGCCGGCCAGTCAGGAAACAGCAGCGCCTGCGTCAGACCGTTCATCCGATAAAGCTCTCGCGGTCTTCGTTCAGCAGTGTCAGCAACCAGAGGAAATCATCCGGCAACGGCGATTCCCACTTCATGATTTCACCGGTAATCGGGTGGGCCAGCGCGAGGAAACGCGCATGCAGCGCCTGACGCGGGAAGGTCTTGACCGCCTCGACCATGGTTGGGCTGGCAGCCGGCGGAATGCGGAAGCGCCCACCGTACGTCTGGTCGCCGACCAGTGGGAAGCCCACATGGGCCATGTGCACACGGATCTGGTGGGTCCGGCCGGTTTCCAGCTTGACCCGCACGTGAGTGTGGGAGCGGAAGCGCTTGAGCACACGGTAGTGGCTGACCGCCGGCTTGCCGCCGTCGGTTACCGCCATGCGCTGGCGCATGCCGCCGTGGCGACCGATCGGGGCGTCGATCTTGCCGCCGGAGGTCACCACACCAATCACGATGCACTCATAGATGCGGCTGACCTTGCGGCTTTGCATTTGCTCGACCAGCCGGGTCTGCGCCTGCAGGGTCTTGGCCACCACCATCAGACCGGTGGTGTCCTTGTCCAGACGGTGGACGATACCGGCGCGCGGCACGTTGATGATGTCTGGCACGTGGTGCAGCAAGGCATTGAGCAGGGTACCGCTGGCATGGCCCGCGGCCGGGTGCACAACCAGCCCGGCAGGCTTGTTGATCACCATGATATGGTCGTCTTCGTAGACGATATCCAGCTCGATGTCTTCTGCGATCCACTCGCCCTGGGCCTCTTGTTCGGCCTGTAGGGCAAGCAAAGAGCCACCATAGACGGTGTCTCGAGGGCGCACGACGACACCATCGACCGTCAGGCGGCCCTCTTTGATCCACGTAGTAAGCCGCGAACGCGAGTACTCGGCGAACAATTGGGCGGCGACCTGGTCGAGGCGTTGACCGCCCAGATTGGACGGTACCTCTGCGCTAAGTTGAATGATCTCGGACATGCTCGATTCGGCGGGCGCACAGCCTTTGGTTTCGGCTGCGAGCTTGTGGTTAAATACGGCTTCTTTTGTCCCGGGGTTGGCCGGGGCGCTCATCATAACAGGACGGCACCGCCCAAGACAGCGGCCGTCAAAGGGACGCAAGCCGCCATGCAAGTGAAACACCTGCTGCTGATCGCCATCCTCGGGCTTACCGCGGCCTGTTCCTCTAACAAGGAAGTCATTGACGAGAACCTCAGCGAAGCCGAGCTGTACCAGCAGGCCCAGGCTGACCTGGACAATTCCAGCTACACCAGCGCCGTGAACAAGCTCAAGGCCCTGGAGTCGCGTTACCCGTTCGGCCGTTACGCCGACCAGGCGCAGCTCGAACTGATCTACGCCAACTACAAGAACACCGAGCCGGAGGCCGCCAAGTCCGCCGCCGAGCGTTTCATCCGCCTGCACCCGCAGCACCCGAACGTCGACTACGCCTACTACCTCAAGGGCCTGACGTCGTTCGACCAGGACCGTGGCCTGCTGGCGCGCTTCCTGCCGCTGGACATGACCAAGCGTGACCCAGGTGCCGCCCGTGACTCGTACAACGAATTCGCCCAGCTGACCAGCCGCTTCCCGAACAGCCGCTACGCGCCGGACGCCAAGCAGCGCATGATCTACCTGCGCAACCTGCTGGCCTCCTACGAGATCCACGTGGCCGACTACTACCTGGGCCGCCAGGCGTATGTGGCTGCCGCCAACCGTGGCCGCTACGTGGTCGAGAACTTCCAGGAAACGCCATCGGTCGGTGACGGCCTGGCAATCATGGTCGAGGCGTACCAGAAGATGCACCTGGACGAACTGGCTGCCACCAGCCTGGAAACCCTCAAGCTCAACTACCCTGACCACCCGAGCCTGGTCGATGGCGAGTTCCAGCCCAAGCAGACCGAGTCTGACGGCCGTGGCTGGTTGTCCAAGGCGACCCTGGGCCTGATCGAAACCGACGCCCCGCTGCCGCCGGGCGAAACCCGCGCCAACCAGGACGTGGTCAAGCAGTTCCAGGACGCGCGCTCCGAGATGCCGCAAGAACTGTTGCCGAAAGACGAAAACGGCGACGTGATTCTGCCGCCCGGCCCGAAAGAAGCCGAGCAGGACCGCTCGTGGTTCAGCTACATGACCTTTGGTCTGTTCGACTGATTGATCGCAACACAAGAAAGGGAGGCCTTGGGCCTCCCTTTTTTATTGGCTGCGTCCTAGACTGTCGGCTTCTTCATTCGACAAGCTGGACACCATGGTTCGCCTACTTTTCTGGATCGCCCTGATCGCCGCCGCGTTCTGGCTGTGGCGCAAGTTCAAGATCAGCCAGCAATCCCACCCTGAGCCCAAACTCGACGACCCGCTGAAAATGGTGCGCTGCGCCCATTGTGGCGTGCACCTGCCCAATGACCGGGCGTTGCAGCTGGGCAAGGAGTGGTATTGCAGCCAGGCGCACCTTGAGCAGGGGCCTGGGCGGCAGGGATAAGCCTCAAACCCCATAGGCCCCATCGCCGGCAAGCCGGCTCCCACAGGGACTGCGCAGCGCTCAAGGCCAGCGCGGCACCTGTGGGAGCTGGCTTGCCAGCGAAAGGCCCGCAAAGCGGGCCCGGCACTCTCAGCCCAAGCGCCCTACCGGCGCATACGGCGCCGGGTCGATGATCGGCTCAGCTCCGGTCAGCAAATCGACGAACAGCTGGCAAGACGCGGGCGCCAGCACCAGCCCATTGCGGTAATGCCCGCAATTGAGCCACAACCCATCATGCCCAGGCACCGGCCCGATATACGGGATACCTTCCGGCGACCCCGGCCGCAGCCCTGCCCAATGCCCCACCACCGTGGCCTCTGCCAGTTCCGGCAGCAACTCGACCGCCGAAGCCTTGAGGCTTTCCAGCGCCTGCTCGGTCGGGGTTTTGTCGTAACCAGCATGCTCCAGCGTGCTGCCCACCAGAATATGCCCGTCACGGCGCGGAATGGCGTAGCGCCCCTTGGCCAACACCATGCTTGGCAAGAAGTCTTCGGCACACTTGAACAGGATCATCTGGCCCTTCACCGGCTCTACCGGCAGTTCCAGGCCCAGCGTGCGCAGCAGGTCGCCGCTCCAGGCGCCTGCGCTCAGTACCACTTCATCGGCATCGATCACGCCGTCCGCCGTCTGCACACCGGTAACGCGCTCACCCTCATGCCGGAAGCCTGTCACCTGGCAGTGCTCACGCAAGCTCACGTTCGGTAGCGCCAGCAATGCCGCCTTGAGCGACTTCACCAAGCGTGGATTACGCACGTTGGCCACACCCGCCATGTAGATGGCGCGCTTGAAGCCAGGGCCCAGCACCGGTACGGCGTCATAGGCCGCCGAGATATCCACAGCACTGAGCGGGCGTCGCTCGCGCTCGGCCCAGGCCAATGCCTCGGCTTCATCATCCAGGTCCAACCAATACAACCCGGTGGAATGCACCTGAGGATCAATGCCCGTGGTAGCGAACAGGTGCTCGCCCAGTTGTGGATAAAAATCCTGGGACCAATGCGCCAAAGCGGTTACCGCCGGGCTGTAGCGCCATGGGTACAGCGGCGAGACGATACCGCCGCCGGCCCAGGACGACTCGCGGCCGACCTCCCCCTGATCGCAGACCACGACCTGCCCGACGCTCGCCGCCAGGTTGAATGCCGTCAGCAGGCCGATAACCCCGCCGCCGACCACCACTACTTGCTTGCTCATCTGTCGATCCAAACACCTGAAGTAAAACCGCGATGCGCCGGGCATCATTCATTCTTCAGCTTCCCCAGCATCGCTCGCGGCCTTCCAGGCTGCCCGGGTTGCTCTGCACGCCGCTTTGGTCGAGCTGAAAATCACCACAGCGGTCATCGGCCATCAGGCCATTCGGCAGCCGCCTTGCGCTCAGCGTAAAGGTATCGCTGCTGCGCTGGGCCTGCAGGCTGTAATGACGGTTGGCAGTGGGCAAGGCCAGCTCGCCTTCGGCGTATTGGCCCGTGCGCACGCGGTGGCGCTCCAGGCGCAAGGCAGCGTCATGCAGCAGGCCAACCACTTCACTGCGTGCGGCTCGCCGAAGCTGGTCGCTGTAACTGGGGTAGGCAATGGCTGCCAGAATGCCGGTCACGGCCACGACAATCAACAATTCGATCAGGGTCAGGCCTTGCTGCATGTCAAGGTTCCCCCAATCGTTGTCGCCAGAGGATGCGCCGCACCTCATCACCTGACAGGGCATACACCGCTTCAAGTACATGGCGCGACTCGACCTGTCGGCTGACGGCAGTCACCCTGAACAAGGTGGCCTGTTGGCCCTCGGGCAAGTGGGCGACGCGGTCGCTTGTGCCAAGGTTTTGCACCTGAAAATAGCCGCTTTCGATGCGCTGCCAGCTGCCTTGCAAGTCGTGCGGGCGTTGTGGCGGCTGGCAGGGCTTGCACAGCGGGGGCGTAACCAGCTTTAGCTGGTCAACAGCCAGCAGCAGTGTCTGTTCGGCTTCCTCAAGTGCCTTGAGCCCATCACGCCAGTAGCCGGCCATGCGTGTTTCAACCAGCGCATCTCGCAGCGCCGAGGCCGCGATCAGACCAAGCAGCAAGCTCAGCACCAGCGCCAACAGCAACACCACGCCGCGTTGGCGCTTCACAGTTCGGGCACCGGGTTACGCAGCGCCACACTCAGCGCATGCTGCTGTTCGATGCGCAGGGTGGGCTCGTACAGGGTCAGGTGCACATCTACCCGCCCGCCCTGCGGTGTTTCGACGAATGCCACGCGCATCTGGCGCACATGGTCGACCAGCGGTTGCGGAGTGCCTCGTCGCCGGAACTTCAACGTACCGTCCTCCAGCGCATACACGTGCCGGCTGATAGGGAACGCCAATAGCTGACCGCGGCTTTCAGCTCGGCCCTTGTACACGTGGGCCTCGTCGGTGCAGTTGGTCAGCAGCGTCCAACCTGGAGCACCGCTATGCCCTGGCAGCTCGGCGACCACCAGGCTCAGGCTAGTGGGGCTCACGTGCAGCGGTCGGGCGAACGCCTGAAGTGCTTCCGGGTCGTTGAAATCGCCGGGCTGCAAGCGCAGGCAACCGAACATGCCGGCCATGCGAATATCCTGGGCCATGCGCTGCAAGGCCAGCCGGGCATCATCCTGCAGGCGTGCGGCCATACCTTGCAGCCGCCAGGTTTGATGGGCAGACACGAACAGCTGGCTAGCCGCTGCCAGCAGCCCCAAACCGATGGCGAGCGCCAGTACCCCTTCAAGCAGGCTGAAGCCGCCTTGTGCGCGCTTCACCGCTGCACCTTCCGCGCATCAGCTGCCCTGCTCCGCTCTAGCTGCGTGTGTTTCAACAAGGCGGCCTGCGCGTCGTGCCGTGCGCTGTCGGTTGCCTGCAGTGCGCGCACCTGCAGCGCAGCAGCGGCAAACAGGCCCACTGCCACGACCACCATGGCCAGCAGTACCTCGAGAAGCGTCATGCCCCCTTCCATCGTTCGCATCCCTGCGCCCCCTGCGACTTTTCCTGCAGCTGTTTAATCACTGGGCGACTGGATCAATTGCCCTGCGACGTTGAAGCTGAAGCGAAGCACGTCCAGGGAGAAATGCACGGTGCGGCAACAGGGTGCAACACTGATACAAATGATGTTGGCGCTGGCCATGGCGGCCGTTCTGACACAGCTGGGGATGCCGGCCTACACCGGGCTTTCTGATGACTTACATAGCGCAGCCGCAGCGCGGGACTTGGCCCAGGCACTGCGCAGCGCGCGCAGCCACGCCTTGCTGCAAGGCCAGACAGTGCGGGTGCAGCCGATGGAGGGCGATTGGGGTAAGGGTTGGCGTGTGGTGCTTGAACACAATCAGCAGGTGCTGCGTGAACACCGCTTGTCGCGGCCGCTGAGAATTGCCCACAACACCCCGGGGCAGGTGAGGTTCAGTGCAGTAGGTGTTCCGCTGGGGCGTAGCAATTCAACACTGGAGATCTGCGAGCGCGCCTCCCCCACCGGCCAGCATCACGTCGTGCTGTCGACCAGCGGCAGAATCAGCGTGCGCACAGGGGAGCCCGAGCGGGGCTCTCTGTGCGCACGCTCTTGATCAGATCAGCGAACGAACCCGCAGCTCTTTGGGCATCGAGAACGTGATGTTCTCTTCACGCCCATCGAGCTCTTCGGCGCCAGAAGCGCCCCACGCCTTGAGCTGCTCGATCACACCACGCACCAGCACCTCTGGGGCAGAAGCACCCGCCGTGATGCCGATGCGGGCGGCGTCGCCAAACCAGCTGCGCTGCAGGTCCTCGGCACCATCGATCAGGTAGGCCGGGGTGCCCATGCGCTCGGCCAGCTCACGCAGGCGGTTGGAGTTGGAGCTGTTCGGGCTGCCGACCACCAGTACCACGTCACATTCGTCGGCCAGTTGCTTGACTGCATCCTGGCGGTTCTGGGTGGCGTAGCAGATGTCATCCTTGCGCGGGCCACCGATGTTCGGGAAGCGCGCACGCAGGGCATCGATGACACGGCTGGTGTCATCCATCGACAGCGTGGTCTGGGTCACGAAGGCCAGGTGGTCCGGGTCGCGCACCTGCAGCTTGGCAACATCCTCCTCGTCTTCGACGAGGTAGATGGCGCCGCCGTTGCTGGCGTCATACTGCCCCATGGTGCCCTCCACTTCCGGGTGCCCGGCGTGGCCGATGAGAATGCACTCACGGCCGTCGCGGCTGTACTTGGCCACCTCGATGTGCACCTTGGTGACCAGGGGGCACGTGGCATCGAACACCTTCAGGCCACGCCCGGCCGCTTCCTGGCGCACGGCCTGGGAAACGCCATGGGCGCTGAAGATGACGATGACGTCGTCAGGCACCTGCTCCAGCTCTTCGACGAAGATGGCACCGCGGTTGCGCAGGTCTTCGACCACGAACTTGTTGTGCACCACTTCGTGGCGTACGTAAATCGGCGGGCCGAAGACTTCCAGGGCACGGTTGACGATCTCGATCGCCCGGTCGACCCCCGCGCAAAAGCCGCGAGGGTTGGCGAGTTTGATTTGCATGCTCGGCTCCAGGCTTACAAGGCCTTCACATCGAGGATCTCCACCTCGAAGCTCAGGGTCTTGCCAGCCAGTGGGTGGTTGAAGTCGATGGTCACCTGCGCGTCATCGAAGGCTTTGACCACGCCCGGCAGCTCGGCGTTGGCGGCGTCGTTGAAGATCACCAGCAGGCCTTCGGACAACTCCATGTCGGTGAACTGCGAGCGCGGCATCACTTGCACATTCTGCGGGTTCGGTTGGCCGAAGGCGTTCTCCGGGGCCACGGTGACGGTGCGCTTGTCGCCGGCCTTGAAGCCGAACAGCGCGGCTTCGAAACCGGGCAGCAGGTTGCCGTCACCGACCTTGAACATGGCGGGCGACTTGTCGAACGTGCTGTCGACCGTGTCGCCGTTTTCAAGGTGCAGGGCGAAGTGCAAGGTGACTTCGGTGTTCTGGCCAATACGGGTGTCAGTCATGGACAGGCTCCTCGGACTTCTTGCTCTTGAACATATCCAGCGCCAGCATCACCGCACCAACGGTGATGGCACTGTCGGCCAGGTTGAAGGCCGGGAAATAATGGCGGTTCTGCCAGTGCACCAGGATGAAGTCGACCACGTGGCCAAGCACGATGCGGTCATACAGGTTACCCAGCGCACCACCCAGCACCAATGCCAAGGCGACGGCCAGCCAGGTCTCGCTGCGCCCCAGGCGCTTGAGCCAGACCACCAGCACCGCACTGACCACCAGGGCGATCAGGGCGAACAGCCAACGCTGCCAGCCGGAGCTGTCGGCGAGGAAGCTGAACGCCGCGCCGGTGTTGTAGGCCAAGGTCCAGCTGAAGTAGTCAGGAATGACCACGATCTGCTGGTACAGGCTCAACTTGCCTTCGAAATAGACCTTGGTGACCTGGTCAAGGACCAGGACCACCAGGCTCAGCCAGAGCCAGGCAAGGCGCCCGAAGCGCCCCGCAACAGGGTTAGGCATAGTGGCGCACCTCGCCCGAACCGCTCAGGTTGTCGACACAACGGCTGCAGATTTCCGGGTGCTCCGGGTGGCTGCCAACGTCGGCGCGGAAGTGCCAGCAGCGGCCGCACTTGGCGTGGCCAGACTTGACCACTTTCAACTTGAGGCCTTCGACGTCGGTCGCCACGGCATCAGCCGGTGCCTGCACGAACGGCACCACGCTGGCAGCTGAGGTGATCAGCACGAAGCGCAGTTCGTCGCCCAGCTTGCTCAGGTCGGCGCTCAGGCCTTCTTCGGCGTACAGGGTAACTTCGGCTTGCAGGTTGCCACCGATGACCTTGGCGGTACGCTGATTTTCCAGCTCCTTGTTGACCGATGCCTTGACCGCCATGACGCGGTCCCAATAGGCACGGTCCAGCTCGGTGCCTTCCGGCAGCTCGCTCAGGCCCTGGTACCAGCCGTTGAGCATCACCGACTCGTTGCGCTCGCCCGGCAGGTACTGCCAGATTTCGTCGGCGGTGAAGGCCAGGATCGGCGCGATCCAGCGCACCAGCGCTTCGCTGATGTGGTACAGCGCAGACTGGCACGAACGGCGCGCGACACTGTTGGCGCCGGTGGTGTACTGGCGGTCCTTGATGATGTCGAGGTAGAAGCCACCCAGCTCCTGCACGCAGAAGTTGTGGATCTTCGAGTAGACGTTCCAGAAACGGTACTCGCTGTAGTGCTCTTCCAGCTCGCGCTGCAGCAGCAGCGTGCGGTCCACTGCCCAACGGTCCAGGGCCAGCATGTCCTCTGGGGCCAGCAGGTCGCGGGACGGGTCGAAGCCCGACAGGTTGGACAGCAGGAAGCGCGCGGTGTTGCGGATACGGCGGTAGGCGTCGGCACTACGCTGCAGGATCTGCTCGGAAACCGCCATCTCACCGGAGTAGTCGGTGGCCGAAACCCACAGGCGCAGGATGTCGGCACCCAGGGTGTTGTTGACCTTTTCCGGCTCGATGGTGTTGCCCAGCGACTTGGACATCTTGCGGCCGTTCTCGTCCACGGTGAAGCCGTGGGTCAACAACTCGCGGTACGGCGCGTGGTTGTCAATGGCGCAACCGGTCAGCAAGGACGAGTGGAACCAGCCGCGGTGCTGGTCGGAGCCTTCCAGGTACAGGTCGGCGACCGGGCCGGTAGCGTGGCCGATGTCGTGCGAGCCACGCAGCACGTGCCAGTGGGTGGTGCCGGAGTCGAACCACACGTCCAGGGTGTCGGTGATCTTGTCGTACTGGCCGGCTTCGTCACCGAGCAGTTCGGCGGCGTCCAGCTTGAACCAGGCCTCGATGCCTTCTTGCTCGACGCGCTTGGCCACGGCTTCCATCAGCTCGACGGTACGCGGGTGCAGCTCGCCGGTCTGCTTGTGCAGGAAGAACGGGATCGGCACACCCCAGTTGCGCTGACGCGAGATGCACCAGTCCGGGCGGTTGGCGATCATCGAGTGCAGGCGCGCCTGGCCCCAGGCCGGGACGAACTTGGTTTCTTCGATGGCCTTGAGCGCGCGCTCACGCAGCGGCTCGCCGGTGGTTGGCTGCTTGTCCATGCCGACGAACCACTGCGCGGTGGCGCGGTAGATCAGCGGGGTTTTGTGGCGCCAGCAGTGCATGTAGCTGTGGCTGATGGTTTCGGAGTGCATCAGCGCGCCGACTTCGCCCAGCTTCTCGACGATGGCCGGGTTGGCCTTCCAGATGAACTGGCCGCCAAAGAACTCCAGCGACTCGACATACACGCCGTTGCTTTGCACCGGCGTGAGGATGTCGTCGTTGACCATGCCGTAGCGCTTGCAGGTGACGAAGTCGTCTTCACCGTAGGCAGGTGCGGAGTGGACCACACCAGTACCGGCGCCCAGCTCGACGTAGTCAGCCAGGTAGAGTGGCGACAGGCGATCGTAGAACGGGTGGCGGAAGTTGATCAGCTCCAGGGCCGAGCCTTGGGCGGTCGCAACCACCGAGCCTTCCAGGTTGTAACGCTTGAGGCACGACTCGACCAACTCTTCAGCCAGCACCAGCAGGCGCTCGCCAGTGTCGACCAGGGCGTACTTGAACTCCGGGTGGATGTTCAGCGCCTGGTTGGCAGGGATGGTCCACGGGGTGGTGGTCCAGATCACGATGGCGGCAGGCTTGGCCAGCGAGGCCAGGCCAAAGGCGGCGGCCAGCTTGTCGGCGTCGGCGACCGGGAAGGCCACGTCGATGGTCTGCGACTTCTTGTCGGCGTATTCGACTTCGGCTTCGGCCAGTGCCGAACCGCAATCGAAGCACCAGTTCACAGGCTTGAGGCCCTTGAACACGAAACCTTGCTTGACCATCTCGGCCAGGGCACGGATTTCACCGGCCTCGTTGGCGAAGTTCATGGTCTTGTAAGGGTTGTCCCAGTCGCCCAGCACACCCAGGCGGATGAACTCGGTCTTCTGCCCTTCGATCTGCTCGGCGGCGTACTCGCGGCACAGCTCGCGGGTGCGGTCGGCGGACAGGTGCTTACCGTGGGTGACTTCTACCTTGTGTTCGATCGGCAGGCCATGGCAGTCCCAGCCCGGCACGTAGGGCGCGTCAAAGCCCGCCAGGGTCTTGGAACGGACGATCATGTCCTTGAGGATCTTGTTCAGCGCATGACCGATGTGGATCTTGCCGTTGGCATAGGGCGGGCCGTCGTGCAGGACGAACTTCGGACGATCCTTGCCAATTTCGCGCAGCTTCTGGTACAGGCCAATGCTGTCCCAGCGCTGCAGAATCTGCGGTTCGCGCTGAGGCAGGCCGGCCTTCATCGGGAAGGCGGTGTCCGGAAGGTTTAGCGTGGCTTTGTAGTCGGTCATTTCAGGCTCTTCGTTAGCGGTTGAGCGTGCCAATGTGCACGTGCGGCGGCGATGTCCGCGTCGATCGCCGACTTCAGCGCCTCAAGGGAGGCGAATCGCTGCTCTTCACGCAGCTTGTGGTGGAACTCCACCGTCAGACGCCGGCCATACAGGTCGCCGGCATAATCCAGAAGATGAATCTCCAGGTGCGGGCGCCCATCACCGGCAACGGTGGGGCGCACGCCGATATTGCCGACACCCGGCCAGGCCTTGCCGTCGATTTCGATGCTGGCCAGGTAAACCCCGGACAACGGCACGCGGCGGCGCTTGAGCTGGATGTTGGCGGTGGGCGTGCCAAGTTGGCGCGCGAGTTTTTGGCCGTGCAAGACCCGGCCAGTGATGCGGTACGGGCGGCCCAGCAGGTGCTCGGCCAGTTCGAAGTCGCCTTCGGACAACGCCTTGCGCACTTCGGTGCTGCTGACCCGCAAACCATCCTGGATAACCGTGTTGGCGGCTTCGACGGTGAACCCGTACTTGTCGCCAGCCTCGACCAGGAAGGCAAAATCGCCTGCGCGGTCGCAGCCAAAGCGGAAGTCGTCGCCCACTTCAAGGTGCCGCACGCCCAGGCCGTCGACCAGGATGGCCTTGACGAACTCATCGGCGCTGAGCTTGCTCAGGCGCTGGTTGAATGCCAGGCACAGCACGCGGTCGATGCCTTCGGCGGCCAGCAGCTCGACCTTGTCGCGCAGCCGAGCCAGACGCGCCGGGGCAGTATCGGGGGCAAAGTATTCGCGCGGCTGTGGCTCGAAGATCACCACGCAGGTCGGCAGGCCAAGTGCTTGGCCGCGCTCGCGCAGACGCGCCAGGATTGCCTGGTGGCCGCGGTGAACCCCGTCGAAGTTGCCAATGGTGGCGACACAGCCCCGGTGCTCGGGGCGCAGGTTGTGAAGACCTCGAACCAGCTGCATAACGCGCTTCTTGCTCATAAAGTGGCCGATTATAACCACACCCGGGCGCCGGTGACAGGCAGCAGCGCCCAGGGGTGGCGTGGAATGCGAAAAACCGACGCCTGACGTGCGCTAGGCCTCAGTGCAGGGCCTTGCGGGCAAAATGCCGAGGCCGGAAGCCGCACAGGTACAGGCAGCCGAAATACGTCACGATGCCCGCCAGGATCAGCGCCCCGAGACGCACGAAGCGCTCGAGCATGCCGCCCTGCTCCCAGGCCGGCATGACGTGCATGCCCGCCAGCAAAACCGCCGACATCAATGTAACTGCCAATACCAGCTTGAACAGAAAGCGTGCCCAGCCCGCTTGCGGCTCGAACAGCCCTTGGCTGCGCAGCTTCCAGAACAGCAGGCCGGCATTGAGGCAGGCACCCAGGCTGATCGCCAGGGCCAGGCCAGCATGCGCAAGCGGGCCGACCAGGACCAGGTTCAACAGCTGAGTACAGACCAGCGTGAACACCGCGATCTTCACGGGTGTCCGGATATTCTGCTGCGCATAGAAGCCTGGTGCCAGTACCTTGACCAGAATGATCGCCAACAGGCCCACAGAATAGGCCATCAACGCACGTTGGGTCATGGCCGCATCGAACGCGCTGAACTTGCCGTACTGGAACAGCGCCACAGTCAGCGGCTCGGCGAGAATGGCCATGGCCAGTGTGCAAGGCAACACCAGCAGGAAGCACAGGCGCAGGCCCCAGTCGAGGATGCGCGAGTATTCTTCGCGGTCCTTGTTGGCGTAGGTCTTGGCCAACGTCGGCAGCAGGATGGTGCCCAGGGCCACGCCGAGCACGCCGGACGGCAGCTCCATCAGGCGATCGGCGTAATACATCCACGACACCGAGCCGGCCACCAGGAACGAGGCGAAGATGGTGTTGATGATCAGCGATATCTGGCTGACCGAAACGCCGAGGATTGCCGGCAGCATCTGCTTGAGCACGCGCCATACACCGGTGTCGCGCAGGTTCAGGCGTGGCAGTACGAGCATGCCGATCTTCTTCAGTGCCGGCAGCTGGTACAGCAGTTGCGCCAGGCCGCCGGCCAGTACACCCCAGGCCAACGCCATGATTGGCGGGTCGAAATACGGCGTGAGCACCACGGCGAAGAAGATCATCGCCACGTTCAGCAGGGTCGGGGTAAACGCCGGGACCGAGAATCGGTTCCAGGTATTGAGGATCGCCCCCGCCAGCGACGACAGCGAAATCAGCAATATATAAGGAAAGGTCACCCGCAACAGGTCGGTGGTAAGCGCGTATTTTTCGGCGCTGTCGACGAACCCAGGCGCTGTCGCCCACACCACCCAGGGTGCTGCGAGGATGCCAACGGCCGTGACCAGGGCCAGGACCAGCGTCAGCAGGCCGCTGACATAGGCAATAAAGGTACGGGTCGCTTCCTCGCCCTGCTGGGTCTTGTATTCGGCCAGAATCGGCACGAACGCTTGCGAAAACGCCCCCTCGGCAAAAATTCGCCGCAGCAGGTTGGGCAGCTTGAACGCGATGAAAAAGGCATCAGTGGCGATGCCGGCACCAAATACACGCGCCAGGATGGTGTCGCGCACAAAGCCCAACACCCTGGAAATCATGGTGATTGAGCTGACTGCGGCCAGGGATTTGAGCAGATTCATCGAAAAGATTCACGTCAGAGACAGAGGACGCTGCAGACAGCGTTCGAATGTGCGATACTCCCGCGCCTTCGCAGGGGAGCCAAAAATTCCCGAGTTTACAGGTCGCGCAGCAGAAAGGAATCTTTCCCTCTTGTTGGCGCACCGCTCGGCGGAACCTTGCAGGTGGCCTTGACATCCGTTCGACTGATCGGCATGATTCGCGGCCTATTTTGTTTGCTATTTACCTAAAGTCTTTCGAGGAGCTCGACGGTGGCCAACACACCTTCCGCCAAGAAACGTGCAAAACAGGCTGAGAAGCGTCGCAGCCACAACGCCAGCCTGCGTTCCATGGTCCGCACCTACATCAAGAATGTAGTTAAAGCCATCGACGCAAAAGACGCTGAAAAAGCGCAAGCCGCTTACGTTCTGGCTGTGCCTGTAATCGACCGTATGGCCGATAAAGGCATCATCCACAAGAACAAAGCTGCTCGCCACAAAGGCCGTCTGAATGGCCACATCAAGGCGCTGAAAGAAGCTGCAGCTGCCTAAGCGACATGCTTGTCAAAAAACCGACCCTAGGGTCGGTTTTTTGTTGCCTGCGATTTTTAATTGCATGGGCTTTGTGTAGGAGCAGCCTTGTGCTGCGAAGAGGCCGGTGTAAGCACCTGACATCAAGGGTGCCTGCACCGGCCTCTTCGCAGCACAAGGCTGCTCCTACACAAAGCTAGGGCCGCATTAGGCGGCCCTGGCATGCATCACTTGGCTATCTGGATCTTCGGCGCCCACTGCAGCCATTGATCCTCTGCCTTGTCGAACAGGGCAAAGGTTTGTTGCGGCCGCGCCGGGTTGCCCATCTGCTCACCATCCGGGGTGGCAAAGGCAATACCGCCATCGATCAGTGTCTCCAGCGACTCGGTACGCACCGTAGCGCCCTTCAACAGCCCCCAATCGAAACCAAAGCCACTGCTGTTCCAGAAGCGGCTGCCGCTGCGCACCAATGCGGCATAGCGCGGCTCGATAAGGATATGGATCAGCACGCGGTCGGCGCTCTGGCCCAGCTCGAAGCCTGTCACCTTGCCGACTGCAACTTCACGGTAGGTCACCGGCACACCCGGCTTGATCGAGCCACGCCGCGGTGCACTGAGCGTCAACGGCAAGCCCACCTCAGGGCCAGCCACCTCTGGGGCATCTGCCAGGGCAATGAAATCACGCTGCGTGCCTCTGTCTTTGGCCGCCGGCTGCACTTCCAGGTATTGCCCTCCAATCAAGGTGTCGAGGTTTTCAGTGCGCACCAGGCCCAGCGCAGGCTTGACCACCCAGAACTGGGTGCCGACCCGGGCAATACGCTCCGCCGCTTCAGTAATGCGTGCCCGCAACAGCACCGCCTGCAAGTCTGCGGTCAGGTCGACGCTCTCAATACTGCCAACGTCCAAGCCACGGAAGCGGATCGGTGTACCTGGCTTCAAGCCATCGGCGCGGTCGACACGAATGGTGATCAAGGTACCCGCACGATTGACCGCCTCCTCGCTGTCATGCAGGCGGAAGCGTGGAATATGACGCTTGAGCGCCACATCAGGCCTTGGCGTGTCGAAGGCGATACCGCCCGCCATCAGCGTTTGCAGTGATTCACTTTTGATCTTGATGCCCGACAACCCACCGGTCAGGGTAATACCACTGACATTCCAGAAGCGCGACGAGCCGTTGACCAGCTTCTCGTACTCCTTCTCGATGTGCACACCGATCAGGATGCGGTTGCTGTTGCGGGCGAACTGGTAGCTCTGCACGCTACCCACTTTCACCTGGCGATACATCACCGGGCTCCCGACTTCCAACGAACCCAGGGTATCGGCGAACAGCACCATGTGCAGGCCCGGTGCCTTGAGGTCCAGCGGCGGCGCCTTGGGCCGAGCTTCGAACTCACGCAGCGGCTTGGCGCCCTTCTCGCCGGGGCGAATGGCAATGTAGTTACCTTTTACCAAAGCCTCCAGGCCCGTGATACCCGCCAGCGAGATGGACGGTTTGACCACCCAGAACTGTGTCCCTTCGACCAGGTAGTCCTCGGTCAGCGGGTCGAGGGTGAGCTCGGCCATGGCGCTGCCGAGGTTATCCTCCATCTTCAGTGCTTTCAGCGAGCCGACCTGTATGCCTTTGTACATCACCGGCGTGCGACCAGCCTGCAGGCCTTCGTAGTCACTCAGCTTGACCTTGATGCGAATGCCGGCCTGGGCAGCATCGAAGTCTTCGTACAGGCGGAACGGCAGGCTGGGGTCGGTTGGCGGGCTGTCCTTGCGGTATTCCGGTGTCGCGAAAGCAATACCGCCGGCGACGATGCTCGAGAGCGACTCGCTGCGCACTTTCACGCCCGACAGGCTGGCATCGATACTGATGCCGCTGGCATTCCAGAAACGCGTGTGTTTGCGCACCAGGCTGGCGTAGGCGGGCTGGATGAATACCTTGACCTCGACCGTATCCTGGTCATCGGAAAGCCGATAGCTCTTCACCCGGCCGACCTGAATCTGCTTGTAGAAGACCGGGCTGTCGCGGTTGAGCGACCCCAATCGATCGGCCTTGAGCGTCAGGTGCAAGCCGGGCTCACTGTCGGACAAGGGCGGCGCCGTGGACAAGGCGGTAAAGCGCTTGGCCTTCTCCCCTTCGCCAGGGCTGACGGCGATGTAGTTACCCGAGACCAAGGTTTCCAGGCCAGAAATACCCGCCAGGCTGACGCTTGGCTTGACCAGCCAGAAGCGCGTACCGGTTGTCAGGTGTGGTTCTGCCGCCTTGTTCATCTCAATGGTGGCGATCACCCCCTGGTTGTCACCCTTGGCGTCCAGCACCAGGGACGTCACCTTACCGACCGGCATGCCCTTGTAGATAACTTCGGTCTTGTTGGCGACGATCCCTTCACCGGTGGTGAAACGAACTTCGATTTCTACACCCGCATCCCGATACGCCTGCCATGCCAACCAACCGCCGATCATCAACGCAATCAGCGGCAGAATCCAGATGGCCGACCAGTTCGAGGCTGGGCGGGTTTTTGCCGTAGGCAGGTCACTCATGGTCGTCATCCGACTCCGTGTTATCCCAAATCAGTCGGGGATCGAAAGTTAAAGCAGCGAGCATCGTCAGGATCACCACAGTGGCAAAGGCGACAGCACCCAGGTTGGCTTCGACACTGGCTATTCGGCCGAAATTCACTACCGCCACCAGAATGGCGATGACGAAAATATCGAGCATGGACCAGCGTCCGATGAATTCGATGAAGCGGTACATCAGGATCCGCTGGCGCGCAGAAAGCGGCTGTCGGCGTTGAACGGAGTACAACAGCAAGCCTATGCCCACCAGCTTGAAGGTGGGCACCAGGATACTGGCAATGAAGACCACCGCCGCAATGGGCACCATGCCGTGCTTGAGCAGGGTGATGACGCCCGACATGATGGTATCGGGGCTGCCCTGGCCGAGCGTGCTGACGGTCATGATCGGCAACAGATTGGCAGGGATGTACAGAATGGAAGCCGCAATCAACAGCGCCCAGGTACGCACGATGCTGTTGGGTCGACGGCCATGCACGATGGCGCCACAGCGCGTGCATGTCTGCGAGGCGCTGTCGGCCTCCTGCCTGTTCAGTTCGTGACACTCATTGCAGACAAGGATGCCTGCATCAATCGCCCGCATGGAGATCCTCCCCGGAAAGCGCACTCCAGATCTGATGCGGTGACATCACCACTTCAAGCCACACCTGAATCAATAACAAACTGATGAAGCAGAATAGGCCCAACCCGATGGTCAACTCGGCCAGGTCTACCAGTTTGACGATCGCAACCAGCACGCCCATGAAGTAGACCTCGAGCATGCCCCAGTCGCGCAGATGGTGATAGATGCGATAGCACAACAGGCCATAGCTGCGCCCTACATCCAGGCGAATACTCAGCAGCACCGCCAGCTGGCACAGCAGTTTTGCCAGGGGAATGGCCATGCTGCACAGGAAAACCACGACGGCCACGCCACGCATTTCGGAGTTGTAGAGGCCTAAGACGCCACTCCACACCGTATCGTCGGACGTCTGGCCAAGCAGGTGCAGCTGCATGATCGGCAGAAAATTGGCCGGCACGAACAGCAAGAGGGCGGTGAGCACGAGAGCTAGGCTACGGTTGACCACGTTGTGCCGGTGGGCGTAAAGCTCATAGCCGCAGCGCGGGCATTGGGCCTTTTCGTCATGCTGCAGCACGGGTTTGCGCATCAACAGGTCGCATTCGTGGCAAGCAACGAGTTCGTCCAGCGGCAATTTGGCCAGTGCTTCGGGTTCGACAGGGTTGGGCATATCGAGCTTCTGAATGGATGCGTGGGCTCTATTCTAGTGATCTGGCTCAAAATGTGGGAGGCGACTATTGACCGGTGTGCAACTGCAGGTTCCCGCCGGTGTTTAGGCCTGG